>DATFPK010000054.1:0-1652 GCA_035264885.1 Solirubrobacterales bacterium | reverse complement strand
CGGCGTGGTGGCTGTCAATCGCGTCCTGCGGATGGAACCAGCCGGCGTCGACCGTCTCCGAGCCGTCCGGCTCGGGCGGCGAGTGGGCGGGAGCGAGAGCCAGATAGAAGCGGGTGTCGAAGCGGACCGGGACAACCCTTGGTGTGATCCAGCGCGAATAGGCGATCAGCTCACCGGCGTCGAGCTCGATGCCGGCCTCCTCGGCGAGTTCCCGGACTCCCGCTGCGCGATGGCCCGCCTCGCCCTCGCCATCGGCAGGGTCCACCGCGCCGCCGGGGAAGACCCAGACGCCGGGCATGAACCGGGCCTCGGGGTTGCGCTGTACCAGCAGTACCTGGAGACCCCGCTCGACGTGCTTCCCACCGCGGCGGAGCAGAATCACGGTCGCGGCCGGCCGAGGGACCGCCGGAGGCTCCCGCTCGTCGCGCAGCGGAGCACCGCCCGCCTCGCGCGGATCGCTCACTCCGCTCCCCTTCGGCTGACCGCCACCTCGCGCAACCGTACTCGTTACCCTGCGCCGCGATGGAGGCCGAAACCACCACGAAGCAGCTTTACATCTGCACCTCTTGCGGGTTCATCTACGACCCGGACGAGGGAGATCCCGACGGCGGCGTACCGCCGGGAACGGCCTTCGAGGACATCCCCGACGACTGGTTCTGCCCCGTCTGCGGCGCCAGGAAGTCGGATTTCGAGCCGTACGAGGATTAGCCGAGGCGCTTCCGGCGGGCGGGTACTGTCGCCGCAGGAACCTCCCACCTACGGCGCCACCCGCCCGAGAGACGCCTCGCATTCCGTCGTCAAGTCCGGTCGAGCGTCGCCTCGCGCCGGCGTCGGCTGAGCGCCTGGGCGCCCAGCCATCCGAGAGCCAGCAGGGCGCCGAGCGGGACCAGGACCGCAAGCGTGATCAGGGCCGCGCCGGCGATCGCCTCGAGGACGCCGACGGCGTCATCCGCGGCGTCGCCGATCGACCAGGAACCGTCCCCGTCCGCGCGGATCTCGACGGTGACCGGAGCGTAGGCGACCCGTCCCTTCAGCCCGCGGAGCGCGGACCGTGCCGCCGCGAGCTCCTGCCGGGCAGCGGCGAGCTCCTGGCGGATGGCAGCGGCTTCCGAGGACGTGGACGCCTCGCGCAGGTCGTCGAGCAGCGAATCGACCTTCGCGCGAGCCTCGTGGAAGGCCTTGCCGGCGTCGACGTAGGCGCCGGTGACGTTGGCGCTGCCCTCGTCGCGGGAGACCACCCGGCCGAGATCGGAGAAGTCGTCGAGCGCCGGGCGGAGATCGGTCGCCGGGATGCGCAGCGTGAAGAAGGCGTGCGCCCGCGGTCCGCCGACGTGGACGTCGGAGGAATCGACGAACCCGTGGTACCGATTCGTCACGTCGACCACGCCGTCCGCCGCCCCCTGGATCTGGTCGCCGTTCACCGACAGCCCGAGCGCCGCCGAGAGCTCCTGGATCTGCGTGCGGCCGTTGCGCGGACGGGTACCCGGCGCTGCGGGCGGAACAGCGGTCCCCGCCACCCCGCTCGCTTGGCCCTGGTCCTGGAGCGACCGGGCGCTCGCGTTCGGGCTGACCGTGCCGGCCGAGGGGGCAGCCGGTTCGATGCCGCCGGCAGCGCCCTTGCCCGTCGGCGCGGCGAATTCGGTCGTGCCGCC
>DATFPK010000053.1:0-3413 GCA_035264885.1 Solirubrobacterales bacterium | reverse complement strand
GACACGCGAGCGACGATCGCACGAACCCTCGCCGCGGCGGGCGATGTCCCGCCAAGCGGCCGCATCGTCGACGCCTGGTAGCTACCAGCGAGAGGTAACGACCTTCTTGCGGGTGTAGAAGTCGACGGCGTCCTTGCCGTTCGCGTGCAGGTCGCCGTCGATCGAGTCCTTCCAGCCCGAGAAGGGGAACCAGGCAACAGGCGCCGGGACGCCGATGTTGACGCCGAGCATGCCCGCCTCGATGCCCCAGCGGTAGGCGCGCGCAGCAGCGCCCGAAGTGGTGAAGATCGAGCCGGCGTTGCCGTAGCGCGAACCGTTTGCGAACTCGATCGCCGCATCGAGGTCCGGCACGCCGACGAGCGCCAGCACGGGGCCGAAGATCTCCTCGCGCGCGAGCTCCGACTCCGGGTCGGAGACCTCGACCAGGGTCGGCTCCAGGATGGCCCCGGCAGCGCCTCCACCGACTCGCCCGTCGAGCAGGACGGCCCCGCCATCGGCCTCCGCGGCTGCGACCGCCGCCTCCGCCCGCTCCCGGGCCGCGGGCGAGACCATCGGGCAGACGTCGGTGCCGGGATCCGACCCGGGACCCGTGGTCAGCCGCTCCGCCGCGGCGCGGAGCGCCTCGCGGACTTCGCGCTGGCGCTGATCGTCTCCAGCGACCACGCAGACGGACCCCGCCAGACAGCGCTGTCCGGCGGCGCCGAACGCCGACGAAACGATCGCCGGGATCGTGGTGTCGAGATCGGCGTCGTCGGCGACGAGCATCGAGTTCTTCGCGCCGCCCAGAGCCTGCACCCGCTTGCCGGTCTCGGCGGAGCGCGTGGCGATCAGACGGGCCGTGCTCGCCTGGCCGACGAAGGAGACGGCGTCGACGCCGTCGTGGTCGAGGATCGCCCCGACCGCCTCCCGGCCGCCGTGGACGAGGTTGACGACTCCCGGCGGGAAGATCTCCTCGTCGCCGATCAGCTCGCAGATCCGCTGCGCCGGCCGCGGGTCGCGCTCCGAGGGTTTGAGGATGAAGGCATTGCCGCAGGCGACGGCGTAGGGCAGGAACCAGAGCGGGATCATCGCCGGGAAGTTGAAGGGCGTGATCGCAGCCACCACGCCCACCGGCTGGCGAACCAGCTCGACGTCGATTCCTGACGCGACGCCCTCCAGCGTCTCGCCCTTGAGCAGGTGTGGGATGGCGGCGGCCGACTCGACCGACTCGATTCCGCGGCCGACCTCGCCGTCCGCGTCCGCGAGCGTCTTGCCCATATCGGCGGTGACCAGCGCCGTCAGCTCCTGGCGGTTCCGGACGAGCGCGTCGCGGAGGGCGAGCACCGCTCGGGCGCGCTCCTGCGGCGGTACCTCCCGCCAGCCCGGCTGTGCGGCGCGGCCGGCCCGGACGGCCGCGTCGACCTCGTCGGCTCCGGAGAGCGGGACGCGCGCCGCGAGCTCGCCGGTCGCCGGGTCGCGATCCTCGAGCGTGTCGCCGGTCGTCGCCTCGCGCCACTCGCCGCCGATGAAGTTCTGAAGCGTCCGTGCCTCAGCCGTCGTGGCCATGGACTGAGCCTAGCGCCGCCGGGGTCGCCGGCGGGCGCGATGCTTGAGGAACTGGCCGGGTTCGGCCTCCTCTTCGAGGACCTCCTCGATCGTCCGGCCGCTGAGCACCGACTCGGGCTGTGAGGAGGTCGGTTTGCGGCGGGCGTCTGCGCCCTCATCGCGTTTCTTGATGAAGAGCCACTTCTCCCGGTCACCCGCCGGACCGGTGCGAACGAGTGCGTAGGCCCCCCTGATCTTCTCGCCGAGCATGAAGACCTTCACATCGCCCTTTTCGATCGCCTCGTCCAGCTCCATCGGCTCGCCGCGCCGGGTCTCCGAGATGTTCTGGAAGACACCGCGGTCCCAGACGATCATCGGGCCCGCGCCGTAGGAGCCCTCCTCGATCACGCCCTCCCACTCGAGGTACTCGAGCGGGTGGTCCTCGGTGCGCATCGCGAGGCGCTTGTCGCGCGGGTCCAGCGAGGGCCCCTTCGGGATCGCCCAGGAGGCCAGAACGCCGTCGACCTCGAGCCGCAGGTCGTAGTGCTCCGAGGTGGCCGAGTGCTTCTGGAAGGAGAAGCGCGGGTGCTTCCGGCGCGCCTTGCGTTTCCCCTTGCTCTTGCCGCTCGGCTCCTTGGTCTTGGAGAAGTCGCGCTTGCGCTCATATTCATCGAGCGACCGGGCCATCAGACCGCCCCCTCGAGCTCGGCGATCGAGTCGGCGAGGGCGCCGCGGAGGTGGTCGAGATCGGAGATCGCCTCGGGATCCGAGCAGAGCCCAAAGGCAAGCTCGCCGGCGAGCGAGACGACGGAGATCCGGAGCGCATGGCGGTCGGCTGGCTCGGCGAAGGAGCAGAACTGCTCGACCGCGTGGCCGAGGATCAGCGCGCGGTGACGGGGCCCCGGCACGTTGGAGACCGAGAGCGCGAACTCGCGCGGGCCTGAGGTCAGCCTGCTGACCCCCTTGTAGAGGGGGCGGAAGCGCCCGAGGGCATGGAAGAACGCGTAGAGCGCGTCCGCGTCGTGGTCGAGCTTCCTCCGCCGCGTCTCGGTGTTGATTCGCCGGAGCCTCTCCACGGGATCGGGCTCTGCGATCGGCAGGTCGACGTTCATGAAGGAGTCCCGGTTCCCCATCTCGGTCGCGCCCTCCTCGCGGGCGTGGAGCGAGACCGGGACTTGAACGCGGAGGCTGCTCGCCTCGCCGTCCAGCCAACGCCGCAGTGCGCCGGCGACGATGCCGAGGACGACGTCGTTGACGGTGACGCCCTCGGCGCAGCCCCGACCGATCCGCTTCATCCGCTCGAGCGGGAAGCTCGTCCAGGCGACCTCGCGCTTCGGCCCGATGTGGCAATCGAGCTCCGTGTTCGCGCCGGGCCGGAGCTCGCGCCAGAGCGCCGCAGGCAGCCGGACGAGGATGCGGGCCTCGCGGGCATCGGCGCCGGTGGGTGAGCTCGCCGCCGGCTTCGTCTCGGCTTTCGGCTTCGCCTCGGCCTTCGGCTCCGCTCGAACGGTGGGCTGCTCGGCAACCGAGCCATCCTGGTCGAGGTCCCAGAGCAACCCGGCGACGAGGCGGATCGCGCTGATCCCGTCCGCCATCGCATGGTGGATCCGTCCCACGAGGGCCGTCCGGTCGCCGGTGAGCGGCAGAGCGTCGATCCGCCACAGAGGACGGGTGTGGTCGAGGCGCTCGGAGAACAGCTCACCGACCGCCTGGCGGAGCTCCTCGTCCGAGAGCGGGTCCGCATGGTCGGGCTCGGCCACGTGCCAGTCGAGGTCCAGGTAGTCGACCGGCGCCCAGACGGGCCGGCCGATGCCGAGCCGCGGGTCCTCCACCCGCTGGACCAGTCTGGGGAAGGCTCCCATTCGCTTTCCGACCCGCGTCCGGAGGGC
>DATFPK010000052.1:0-42378 GCA_035264885.1 Solirubrobacterales bacterium | reverse complement strand
GAGCACATCAACCGGCACGGGACGGGCCACTCGGAGGCGATCGTCACCGGGTCCGACGAGGCCGCGCGGGAGTTCACCGACGGCGTCGACGCGGCGGCGGTCTACGTCAACGCCTCGACCCGGTTCACCGACGGATTCGAGTACGGGATGGGCGCCGAGATCGGCAACTCGACCCAGAAGCTTCACGCGCGCGGGCCGATCGGCCTCCGCGAGCTGACCACGTTCAAGTACGTGGTCCGGGGCGACGGTCAGGTGCGGGAGTAGCGCGGTCGCCGGCATCGGAGTCCTCGGCTCGGCGTTCAACCCGCCGCACCTCGGTCATCTGGCGCTCGCGCAGGAGGCCCTCTGGCAGCTCGGGCTGTCGGAGGTGGTCCTCGTGCCGACCGGCGAGGCGCCGCACAAGCGGATCGTCGACGACCCCGGGCGAGAGGTACGGCTGGCGATGACGCGACTGGCGGCGTCCGACGACGCGAGGCTGTCGGTGTCGACGAGCGAGGTCGAGCGCGAAGGGCCGTCCTACACCTATGAGACGTTGGAGCGGCTTGCGGGCCAACGTGAAGAGGACGACCTGGTCTTCGTGATGGGCGCCGACGCGGCGGTCGGGTTCGAGAGCTGGCGGGAGCCCGGACGCGTGGTCAGGCTGGCGCGGCTGGCCGTAGCCAGGCGCGCGGGCGTCTCGGATGCGGACGTGGCGGCGGTGTTGCGGGCGCTGGATGCAGAGGAGCGGGCGACGATGCTGGAGATGCCGCAGTTCGGCGTCTCGTCGTCGGCGATCCGGGAGCGGGCGGGGACGGGCCGGCCGCTGCGCTACCTGACTACGGATCCCGTGGCCCGGTTCGTCGAGGAGCGGGGGGTGTACGGGCGGTGAGTGGGTTGGCCTCCGAGGCGCTGGCGCGCCGGCTGGCCGAGCTGGCCGACTCGAAGAAGGCCGAGGACGTGGTCGCGCTCGACATGCGCGGGCTCGTCTCCTACACCGACTTCCTGGTGATCTGCACCGCCCGCAACGAGCGGCAGGCGGGGGCGATCGTCGAGGAGGTTGAGGTGCGGCTGAAGCGCGACGAGGGAATACTCTCGGGCGGGGCCGAGGGGGAGGGGTCGGCGGGCTGGGTCCTGCTCGACTACCTGGACGCGGTGCTTCACGTTCAGACGCCGGACGCGCGCGACCGCTACCGGCTCGAGGAGCTGTGGCGCGAGGCGCCGCGGCTCGACCTCGGCCTGGGCGACGGCGTGGCGTCGGGTAGCGCTGCGACCGCCTAGCGAACACGCGTTCGACTTCGCGACGAGTGTGACGAAATGCCGTCCGAAGGGCGGCTTAGCTTGCCGCGCATGGGTAGCTTCAAGAGGGCTCTCCTCGGCTACCGCCGCAGCGAAGTGCACGCGGCGCTACTCGAACGTGATGCGCTGATCGCGGGGCTGGACGGGGAGATGAGGACCCTCTCGGAGATGGTCATCGGCGGCGAACGGGAGATCCGGGTGCTGACCGAGCGGCTGCGCGAGATGGACGAGCGGCACGCCCGGGCGCTGGAGACGCTCGACTCCGTGACCCAGCGACTCGACGAGCTCCACGCGCAGGCTCGCGGGCAGGCGACGCGGATCCGGATGAAGGCGCTGAGCGAGGCCGTGGAGATGAGCCGGCGGGTGCAGGAGCGCTCGGCGCGGCTCGAGGCTGATCCGGCGACGGTGCTGGCGAGTCCGAACGGCAACGGTCACCCGCAGATCGCACCGGCCGAGCTGTTCGACGGGCTGGTCCGGGTCGACATCGGGCCGCTTGGCGACTTCAGCCAGCTCGTGGGCTTCGAGGACGCCGCGGGACAGATCGACGCGACGTCGGAGATCTCGGTCGAGCGGTTCTCGGAGGGCAGGGCGACCCTGGCGGTCAAGCTCGACAAGCCGGTCGACCTGGTCGGCGAGCTCGAGGCCCGCTCGCCCCTCGGTTTCAGCGTCCGCCGCAACGGCGCCGACGCGATCGTGCTCGACGTCGAGCACGCCGAAGCGCCCCAGCGCCGCGCGGCGTAGCTTTCGCCGTCCGCGGTTCGCGCACTAAACTTTGCGGCCGCTTGGGGCTGTAGCTCAGTTGGAAGAGCGACGCGCTGGCAGCGCGTAGGTCACGGGTTCGAGTCCCGTCAGCTCCACTCCTCTCGGCCTCAACCCGCGCGGCCTCTGTGCCGATGCCTGATCGGTGAACGCCAACCAGTACGTCTTCACCACCGGCATCCGTGCCACCCGGACGACCCTCGAGCGCTGGAACGCGGCCCCGTGGCCGGTTCTGCGCGGTTGGCTGGCCCTGAGCGTCGCGATCGCCGCCGGGCTGCTGGCCTCCGTGTGGGTGGTCGCCCATACGATCACGCCGGACATCACCCCCTTCTACATCCCAGCCCTGGAAGGCGAGGCGGGCATCGCCAACGTCGCCGGCGTCCTGTTCCGCAACGGCCTCGTCCTCGCCCTCCACGCCACCGCCTGCGTCGCGGGCTTCATCGCCGGCGCCTCGATGCCGGTGGCGGCCGCCCAGCGAACCGGCATCTCGCGCTGGGTACACGTCAAGGCGGGCCAGTTCGCGATCCTCTTCGTCGGAGGCGTCACGCTCTTCTCCCTGACCACCCAGGCCCTCGCTCTCGGCTTCCAGGGAGCGACGATCGCCTACCAGTTCGACATCAGCGCCGGCGTCCTCGTCCTCACGGTCCTCCCGCACGCCCTGCCCGAGCTGGTCGCCCTCTTCCTGCCGCTCGCCGCCTGGCTGATCGCCAGCCGCCGCGGCGAATGGGACCAGCTCCTGGCCGCGACCGCTATCACCACCCTCATGGCCGTTCCGGTGCTGGTGGCCGCCTCGGTCGTCGAGGTCTGGGTCTGGCCCGAGCTCCTCCGCCTCGCGTCGCCCGTGCTCGTCTGATCTACGCTGGCCTCGTGCCGCCCGGCTACCTCCGCCTCGTCCACTGGAAGGAAGAGGAGGTCCCCGAGCGCGCCGCCCGCCTCGAGGCGCTCGGCTATCGCGTCGACGGCACCGTGCCCGGCACCTCGATCGGCGTCCGCGCCCTCACCGCAGACCCGCCTGTCGCCTTCGTCATCGACCTCGGCCGGCTCCCGTCCCACGGGCTCGAGGTCGCCCGCGCGATCCGCCAGAGCAAGACCCTGCGGTCCCTGCCGATCGTCTTCGCCGACGGCGCCCCCGGCAAGGTCGCCCGCGTGCGCGCCGAGCTCCCCGACGCCGCCTACGCCGAGTGGGACGCGATCGAGCCCGTCCTCGCCGAGGCGATCGCGAATCCGCCCACCGATCCGGCCGTCCCCGTCTCCGACTCCGGTCCCCGCTCCGGCCGCCCGCTGGCGGCGAAGCTGGGCCTCAAGGAAGGTCAGACGATCGCCCTCGTGGATGCTCCGGACGGCTTCGAGGGGAAGCTCGGCGACCTCCCTGCGGGAACGGCCCTCCGGTCCGGGAACCGCGGCCGCCGCGATGTCACGATCTGGTTCGTCACCGCGGCCGGCGACCTCGACCGCCGGATCGAGTCGATCGGGAGGGCGGTGGGGGAGGGAACCCTCTGGGCGGCGTGGCCGAAGCGCACCTCGTCGCTCGAGACCGACCTTGCCGAGAGCCGGGTTCAGGAGGCCGGGCTCGCCATCGGCCTGGTCGACACGAAGGTCGTCGCCGTCGACGATGACTGGTCCGCTCTCCGCTTCACCCGCCGCCGGAGATAGAGCGGGCGGTATCGGTCGGTTGACACTTACGTAAGCGTGTGCTTTCATATCGGTCGATGGACGCCGTGACCCGTGCGATCGCCGAGCCCCGCCGGCGCGAGATCCTCAGCCTCGTCCGCGACCGCGAGCTGAGCGCCGGCGAGATCGCCGCCAACTTCGAGGTGAGCCGGCCGGCCGTCTCCCAGCACCTCACGGTCCTCAAGGGCGCCGGCCTCCTGCTCGAGCGGCGCGAGGGCACCCGGCGCTTCTACCGCACCCGGCCCGAGGGCATGGCCGAGCTGCGCGACTTCCTCAACGCCTTCTGGTCAGAACGGCTCGGGCGGCTCAAGCTGGCCGCCGAGCTCGAGCAACAAAGGAGGAACAAACTTGGGAAGCGCCCCAACGGAGGCGGCCGTCGAGGTCGCGGTGACGATCGCCGCAAGCCCTGACACCGTCTTCGACTTCTTCACCGACCCTGGCAAGATGATCCAGTGGATGGGCCGGGATGCCGACCTCGACCCCGCCCCCGGCGGCGTGATGCGCTGCGACATCAACGGCCGCGACATCGCCTCGGGCGAGTTCGTCGAACTGGACCCGCCCAACCGGCTCGTCTTCACCTGGGGCTGGGAGTCCGAGGAAAGCGTCACCCAGCCCGGCAGCTCGACGGTCGAAGTCAGCTTCACGCCGCAGGGCGACGACACCGTGGTCACGCTCAGCCACCGCGACCTGGTGACCCCCGAGTCGCGCGAGGCCCACAGCCACGGCTGGAACCACTACATGGAGCGCCTCGCCGCGGCCGCCACCGGCGCCGACCCGGGAGCCGACCCGTGGGCGACCCCCGAGGGCGCCGACGAGGACTTCGACGAGGACGGCAAGACACGCCGCTGACCACTGACCGGCGGTCGATCCCACCGGTCCCACACGGAAGGAGTCCGGAATGGCGAACAACATCGGATGGTTCGAGGTCGCGGGCAAGGACCAGCCCGCGCTGAGGAGCTTCTACGGCGAGCTATTCGACTGGAGCTTCAACGACGTCGAGGGGATGCCCTACGCGCTTGTGGACGGCGCCAACATCGGCGGCGGCATCGGCGGCACGCCGGACGGCAGCCCTGGCCACGTGACCTTCTACGTCGAGGTCGACGACCTCGAGGGAGCGCTGAAGCAGGTGGAGTCCCTGGGCGGGAGCCACGCGATGGGCCCGATGGAGGTCCCGGGGGGCACCCGGATCGCCCACTTCACCGACCCCGAAGGACACCTCATCGGCCTGATGGGCGACTAGCACCAGCGGCTTGGGCGGCGGCCCGCGCTTCGTCGAGCGCGGGCCGCTCGCGCGCCCTCATCCGCCGGCGCAGGCGCCAGCCGGCACCGGAGAAGTTCATGTTGGCGACGGTCAGGAAGCCCTCCTCGTCCTCGCGCAGCGCCAGCAGCAGGTGCGCGGCGCGATCGCCCTCGGGCAGCCCGTCCTCCTCGGCGACCCGGACGCAGAACGAGTCCACCCGCCGCCCGCCGGGCCGCACCAGCAGCGCGCCGCGCTGCCCGATCAGCCATTGGCCCATCCGACCCTCCTCCAGGACCAGGCCCGTTCGCGCCGCGAGCATCCGCGGCCGATGGTCGAGCAGGTCGCCGAGGAGGCCGAGCGCGACCCGCTCCGCTCGTCCCCCGGTTGCCGATCCCAGCGGCAACGCCGCCCGGGCCCCGCGGCCGGCCTGCATCCGGCACACGGCCCAGCCGTGTGCCGACCACAGGAGCGCCACCGGCAGCATCAACGGCTCGAGCGCGACCAAGACCACGCTGGGGGCGCCGAACGTCGCCGCGATGCCCGTCGTCCAGAGCGTCCATCGCCGCCCGTCCCGGCGCAGTGCGTGCGCGTCCGCCCGCTCGCGCCAGCTCAGCCGCGCCGCCTCCGTCAGCCCGGCGGGCTCACCCGCCTCGAGGGCGAGGCCCGCCATCACCCTCCGGCGATCGGGCGCCGCAGCACGACCAGATCGGCGTCCGCCGGCAGCTCACGCACCACCTCGGCACGGCCATCGCGCGTCGCGCTTGCCAGCATCCCGTTCGCCAGCTCGCGCTCCAGCGCCTCCCCAGCCGCCGCCCGCGCCTCGGGGTCGGCCTCCGTCCACTCCGCCAGGGTCGTGTGGCCCGTGCGGTCCAGCCTGATCAGTCGCGCCATGCGGCCTCCTTCCGTCGGTCTCCGGATCGTACGCCCGCCCCCACGCGCACCCTAAGATCGACGCCCGTGAGCACCTACGAGCCCCACGCGATCGAGCGACGCTGGCAGCGGGTGTGGGCGGACGAACGCACCTGGGAGGTCCCGAACCCCGGCGAACCCGGCTTCGACGACTCGAAGTCGAAGGCCTACGTGCTCGAGATGCTCCCCTACCCCTCGGGCGATCCGCATGTCGGCCACCTCAAGTGCTACGCGGTCGGCGACGCGATCGCCCACTTCCGCCGCCGGCACGGCCACCAGGTGATCCATCCGATGGGCTACGACGCCTTTGGCCTGCCGGCCGAGAACAACGCGATCAAGACCGGCGAGCACCCCCGGGTCGCAACCGAGGCCTCGATCGAGACCTTCCGCCGCCAGTTCCGCGAGTGGGGCATCTCGATCGACTGGACCCGCGAGGTGAGCACCCACACCCCCGAGTACTACCGCTGGACCCAATGGATCTTCCTCGAGCTCTACGAGAAGGGCCTCGCGTACCGTGAGGAGGCGGCCGTCCAGTGGTGCCCGAAGGACGCCACCGTCCTCGCGAACGAGCAGGTCACCGACGGTCGCTGCGAGCGTTGCGGCACACCCGTCGAGCAGCGCCGCCTCGAGCAGTGGTTCTTCCGGATAACCGACTACGCCGAGCGCCTCCTCGCCGACTTCGACCTCCTCGACTCGTGGCCCGAGCACGTCGTCACCATGCAGCGCAACTGGATCGGCCGCTCGGAGGGCGCCGAGGTCCGCTTCCGCTGTCCCGAGCCGGCGCTCGACTTCCCGGTCTTCACCACCCGGTCCGACACGCTCTTCGGCGTCACGTTCTTCGTCCTCGCGCCCGAGCACCCCGACCTGCTCCGCCTCGTCGAGGGGACCCAGCAGGAGGAGGCGGTGCGCGAGTACGTCAACCGGGCCGCCCGCGAATCGACCGAGGAGCGCAGCTCGGAGGACCGGCCAAAGACCGGCGTGCCCCTCGGGCGAAGCGTCGTCAACCCCGTCAACGGGGAGGAAGTGCCGATGTTCGTCTCCGACTACGTTCTGATGGACTACGGCACCGGCGCCGTCATGGGCGTTCCCGCCCACGACCAGCGCGACTACGAGTTCGCCAAGACATTCGGCCTCGCGATTCGCCAGGTCGTCGTCCCGGGCGAGGGCGACGTCTCGGAAGACGCCGCCTACGTCGAGCACACCGAGGACGAGGTGCTCGTCGACTCCGGCGAGTTCACGGGGATGCCGGCGAGCGAGGCGATCGACGCGATCACCGCCTGGCTCGAGGAGCGGGAGGAGGGCCGGCCCGCCGTCAACTACCGCCTGCGCGACTGGCTCGTCTCCCGCCAGCGCTACTGGGGCGCCCCGATCCCGTTCGTCTACTGCGACCGCGACGGACTCGTCCCCGTTCCCGAGGAGCAGCTCCCCGTCGAGCTGCCCGAGATCGACGACTACGCGCCGCAGGGCCGCAGCCCGCTCGCCGCCGCCGAAGACTGGGTGCGGACCGCGTGTCCCCGCTGCGGGGGCGAGGCCCGGCGCGAGACCGACACGATGGACACCTTCGTCGACTCCGCCTGGTATTTCCTGCGCTACCTCGATCCGGGCGACGAGGACGCTCCCTGGAGCCGCCCGGTCGCCGATCACTGGATGCCGGTCGACCAGTACATCGGCGGCGTGGAGCACGCGATTCTCCACCTGATGTACGCGCGCTTCTTCACGAAGGCGCTGGCCGATCTCGGCCACCTCGGGATCCAGGAGCCGTTCGCCAACCTCTTCGCCCAGGGGATGATCACCCGCGGCGGCGCCAAGATGTCCAAGTCGAAGGGCAACGCGGTGAGCCCCGCCGAGTACGTGAAGCGGTTCGGCGCCGACGCGGCCCGGACCTACATCTGCTTCATGGGCCCGCCGGAACGAGGCGGCGACTGGACCGACGAGGGCATCGAGGGGGTGCATCGATTCCTGGTGCGTCTCTGGCGACTTGGGAATGAGGTCGCAGCCCGAGGCGGACCGGTCGACGAGTCGCCAGTCGTCAGTCGCCCGGGCGAGATTCCGGACGGGGAGGCCGGGGTGCTGCTGCGCAAGACCCACTGGGCCATCGACAAGGTCACCCGCGACTTCGGCCGCCGCTTCCAGTTCAACACGGCGATCGCCGCCGTCATGGAGCTCGTCAACGAGGCGTACCGGGTAAAGGACGGCCTTCACGGCGACGAGCGGGGCGAAGCCGTCCTCCGCTCCGCCACCGCGACCGCCGCCTCGCTGATCTTTCCCTTCGCCCCCCATCTCGGCAGCGAGGTCTACGACCGGCTGACCGGCGGCCGGGTGTGGGAGGCGCCGTGGCCGGAGGCCGACCCGGACCTCCTTGCGAGCCCCAGGGTGACCCTGATCGTCCAGGTCAACGGCAAGCTGCGCGACCGGATCGAGGCCGACTCCGACACCCCGGAGGAGGACCTGATCCGCCTGGCCCGGGCCTCCGAGAAGGTCCAGCGCCACGTGGACGGGCGCGAGGTCGTCAAGGAGGTCGTCGTCCCCGGCCGGCTCGTCAACCTCGTCGTCCGCTAGGGCGGGCTGCGTCCCAAACTTTTCGCACGCACACCATCCGCCTCTGGTAAACGTTCGCCGATGCTTGTCAGGCGGTTAGGCGAGGCGGCCGTTGAGGAGTTCCACAAGCTCCGCTCCCACATCCTGATGGACGCCGGGGAGCTGGGATCGCGGCACATGTCCGTGACCTGGCTCGAGGTCCCCCCGGGGGCCGGCCAGAAGCTGCACTCCGACGAGGAGGCAGAGCAGGTCTACGTCGTCGTCCGCGGCAGCGGGCGGATGTCGGTTGCCGGTGACACACAGGAGGTCGCCGAGGGCGACCTCGTCCTCGTCCCCCCGGCCACCGACCACGAGATCTCCTGCCCGGCCGGCTCGGATTTCGCGCTCGTCTCGGTCCAGTCGCCGCCCGTCGCCGTCTCGGAGCTCTACGGCCGGCAGATGGCCGAAGTCACGGGCTACGACGACGACTATTGATCCGTAGGCGGGTTGTCGCCTTCGGCCGGGTTCAAGGCGTCTTCTTCCGCGACTCGACCCGGCGGCGTGCCCGCGAGCTCGGCGTCGCCGGCTGGGTCCGCAACCGTCCCGAGGGGTCGGTCGAGGCCGTCTTCGAGGGCGATCCCGAGGCGGTCGACTCGATGCTCCGGTTCGCCCGCGAGGGCCCCAGGGGCGCCGCGGTGGAGAGCCTCGAGGTCAGTGAGGAGCAGCCCGAGGGGCTCAGCGGTTTCAACGTTCGCTGAGGCACCCGCCACATACGCCGGCCACGCGTGACACGGGCCCCATGAAGATCGCGCGGTGGTCGACGTGTCCCGCTCCCAGGCGCTCGTCTATGGCGCCGTCGCCGTCGCCCTCCTCCTGCTCGGCGCGAGGGCGATCCGCGCCGAGCCCGCCGCCTCACCGCCACCGCCGGCGGGAGCCAAGTCGTTCTCGATCGACACCGCCGGTGGCGGCGACCTCGTCGTCCACGTCGCCGGCGCCGTCCGTGACCCCGGCGTCTACCGCCTGCCCGCCGGGTCGCGGGTAGACGACGCGGTCCGCCGAGCCGGAGGCGTCCGCGGCGGCGAGCCGGACGCGGTCAATCTCGCCGCCCGGCTGACCGACGGCCAGCAGGTCGTCGTCCCCGCCACCGGTCCCATGGCCGTCCCGGCCGGCGCCGCCGCCGCTGACGGGCCGATCAGCCTGGGCAGCGCCACCGTCGAGCAGCTCGACACGATCGAGGGGATCGGCCCGGTGACCGCCCGGGACATCGTCGAGTTCCGAGACGAGCACGGCGGCCTCGCCTCGGTCGAGCAACTCGACGAGCTCAGCGGCATCGGGCCGGCGACCATGGAGTCGCTGCGCGACCGGCTCGGGCCTTGAGCGCCGCCGCCCCGCGGGTCGCCGCGCTCGCCGGACTCGGCGCCGGACTGGCGGCCGCGCCGTTCGCCGACGTCGGGGTCGCGCTGGCGGCACCGGTGGCCGGGGCGCTTGCCATCGCTCTCGCATCGCGCGCCGGTCTGCTCGCGCTGCTCGGCGTCGCCTTCGCCTTCGCCGGGCTGCTGGTCGGTGATGCCCGCCTCGCCGCGATCGACGGCGGCGCGCTGCGGGCAGAGCCCGGGGAGCCCGTCGAGGCTCGTGGCTTCGTCACCGGCCCGGCCTCCCGCGACGGCGGGACAGTGCGCCTGCCGGTGACGACGGAGCACGGCCGTTTCCTCATCGAGACCGGCGTCGAGCAGGGCGAAGTCGACATCGGCGCCGAGGTCGTCGTGTCCGGGCGGGCCACCCGCGGGCCTCCCTGGCTCCGCGACCGGCTCCGCGCCCTGGGCGTCGCGACGGTGGTGCAGGCGCGGGCCGTCCAGCCGACCGGCCGCCGCCGCGGCGGCATCGCCGGGTTCGTCGACGGTCTCCGGCGCCAGTCCGAGCGCGCCCTCAACGGCGGCATGCCCGAGCGGGAGACGGCATTGGCGCGCGGCTTCGTCCTCGGTCAGGACGACCGGATCGACGACCGCACCGTCCAGGACTTCCGCCGGAGCGGCCTGGCCCACCTCCTCGCGGTCAGCGGGCAGAACGTGGCCCTGCTGGCGATTCTGGCGACTCCATTTCTCGCCCTCCTCGGCCTCACCGTCCGGGCCCGATTGGTCTGCACCGCCGCCCTGATCGCGGTCTACGTGCCGCTGGCCGGGGGCGGTCCTTCGATTCAGCGGGCCGGCGTCATGGGGATCGCGTCGCTGTTGGCGCTCGGCGCCGGCCGACCGTCTTCGCGCCTCTACGCGCTGCTCCTGGCCGCCGCCGCGACACTTGCGCTCAACCCCCGGGCCAGCGCCGACGTCGGCTGGCAGCTCAGCTTCGCCGCCGTCGCCGGGATCCTCCTGATCACCGCGCCGCTGGCCCGCGGCCTCGCGGCGGGGCTGGCACCCGGCCCCTGGCAGCGCGCCGCCGCCGAGGGCGTGGCGATGAGCGTCGCAGCGACCGTCGCCACCGCCCCGCTCGTCGCCCATCACTTCGGCACCCTGCCTGTCGCCTCCCTGCCCGCCAACCTGGTGGCGCTGCCGGCGGTGGCCCCGTCGATGTGGCTCGGCATGCTCTCCGCCGCCGTCGGTCAGGTGCCGGTCATCCCGGCCGAGCCGCTGAACCGCCTCAACGCGCTCCTCCTCGCATACATCGCCCAGGTAGCCGAATGGTTCGGCGACCCCTCCTGGGCGACGGCCGAGGTCCACCTCGACGGGCCGGTTGACCTCGCCCTCGCCTACGCGGGAATCGCCGCCGCCTGCTTTGCCGTCCCGTGGGTCGGCCGTCTCCGCGTCCCGGCTCCGGGCCGGATGCCGCGAGCACTGCTCGCCGCGGGCGCCTGCCTTGCCGTCCTGGCGGTCGCCCTGCCCTCCGCGGCCCGGGTTTCCCGCTCCCCCGCGCCCGCCGCCGGCACTCTGCGGCTCACGGTCCTCGACGTCGGGCAGGGCGACGCGACCCTGCTCGAGCCCCCGTCGGCTCCGGCCGTCCTCGTCGACACCGGTCCCGTCCAGGCCGAGGTCGGACGGCGGTTGCGCGAGGCCGGGATCGAACGGCTGGGTGCCGTCGTCCTCACCCACGATCAGGACGACCACGCCGGCGGTCTCGCGGGAATCGCCGCCGAGATCGAGGTCCGGCGGTTCGTCTTCTGCCGCGCCTCCGCCGCCGCGCGGAGCGTCATGGCCGCTGCAGGAGCGCGGACGCTCCGTCTCGCGGCAGGAGGCGAGATCAGATCCGGTGGCCTGCGCCTCGAGGCCCTCTGGCCGCCCCGAGAGCTGGCGGTCGCGCCCGGCCCGTCGGGCGACCCCAACTCGCGCTCGCTCGTCCTTCTCGCCGAATGGCGCCGCTTCTCGATCCTCCTGACCGGCGACGCCGAGGCCGAGCTCGCGCCGGTGGATCCGGGGCCGGTGGACGTCCTCAAGGTCGCCCACCACGGCAGTGCCGACCCCGGTCTCGTGGACCTCCTGAGGCGGACGATGCCCCGCCTGGCGGTGGTCTCGGTCGGCCCCAATCCGTACGGCCATCCGGCGCCCGAGACGATCGCATCGCTGCACGCTGCCGGCGTCCCGGTCCTGCGCACCGACAGTGGCGGCGACCTGGTGTTCGAGGCCTCCGGACGGCGCCTCCGGCTTGCCGATAAGTAGGTCATCCGGCTACCCGGAAATTGAGCTTTCCCGCCCGGTCTGGTTAGGGAAGCCCCGAAGCGTCGATTCTTATCCGCGGAGGGTCCTACCCTGATGCAGATCTTGCTCCAGCGCCTGCGAGGAAGCCACTTGAACAGCCGACTGCTCGGCCGAGCCGGGGGCGTTTCCGCCGCCGTGATGGCCGGTATCGCGCTCTGCGCGCTCGCCCTTGTGCTGTTTGTCGCCTCGCGCGGCTGGCCCAGTCTGGGCCATGACTCGAGCCTCCCCGCCAGCCTGCTCAGCCTCGAGCCGGTGGGCGAGAGCGGCACGGGTAAGGCCACTCTCGCTACCAGCGGATCCGCGCCGGCCGTCCCCGCGGCACCGGCTGGCGCAGGCTCCGGACCGATCGGCCCGACCGCGACGCTTGCCACCGGTGCCGGGGGCGGCGGCGGGGCCACGGGTGGCGGCTCGCTCAGCGGCGGGACCACTCCCGGCGGCGGCAGCCCGGGCGGCTCCGGCGGCCCTGGCGGCGGCTCGAATCCGGGTGGCGGCGGCGGCACTCCCGGCGGCGCCAATCCGGGTGGCGGCTCCGGAGGCAACGGCGGCGGCGATGACCTCGGCGGCGGCGGTAACGGCCAGGGCGGCGGCAAGCCCGCCGACGGCGGCGGGAAGAATGTCACCGACGAGCCCTCCACGCTCGCGCCGACCGACCCTGGGACCGGGGGCGATGGCGGTGGCGGCGGTGACAGCGGTAGCGGCGGCGGCAACGGACACGGCAACGGCCACGGCGGCGGCAACGGCCACGGCGGCGGCAGGGGCAGCTCCGGCAAGCCGCCGAAGCCCGAGAAGGCCCCGAAGCCGGAGAAGGCCCCGAAGCCCGAGAAACCGGATGTCGGTGGGTCGGCCGGCGGCAAGAGCGGCGGCGGCAACGGCAAGGGCCACGGTTACGGCCACCAAAAGGGCCGCGGGAACGGCCACGGCCACCACTGAGCCCCGCCTCCACCCGCGCGTAGACTCGCGCGGGTGACCGACCAGATCCTCCGCGCTTACCTCCTGGCCGGTACCGACGGCGCCAAGATCGCCGCGAGCCGTGCCCGCCTCAGGGCCAGGGCCGAGGCCGAAGGGGGGGAGGGGTCGCTCGAAGTGTTCGAACCGGTTGAGGGCAAGGGGGCCCCCGACCCTGCCGCCTTCCTCGCGTCACTGCCGGCGATGTCGCTGACGGCGACCCGCCGCTACCTCCTCGCCGATGGCGTCGAGCGGTGGCGCGATGCCCAGCAGGCCGAGGTGGCCGCGGCTCTCGCCTCGCTGCCCCCGGATCTGACCGTCGTGCTGATCGCCCACGGCAAGCCGCCGTCGAAGCTCGCCAGGGCGGTCGAGGCGGCCGGCGGCGAGGTCCGTTCCTTCGATGCCCCCCGGACGCGCGAGATGCCCCGGTTCCTTGGCGCCGAGGCGAAACGGCGCGGCTTCGCACTGGAGCCGGCGGCGGCGAAGCTCCTGGTCGAGCGGCTCGGCAGCGAGCCTGTGCGCCTGCTGAACGAGCTCGACCGTCTGGCGCTGTGGGCCGGGCCCGACGGATCCGTGGCGGCGGCCGACCTCGAGGCGATGGTCGCCGACACGTCCGAGACCGCGGCGTGGGCGCTTTCAGACGCGCTGCTCGACCGTGACCCGGTCCGGGCGGTGGCGGTCGCCGAACGCCTGGTCGGCCAGGGAGAGAACGTCACCGGACTTGTCTATACGCTCGCCTCGCGACTCCGCAAGGCGACCGAGGCGGTCGTCCAGCTCGAGGCGGGAGTGCCGCCGAAGAAGGTCGAGGCCTCGCTGGGCATGCACCCCTACGCGGCCCGCCAGCTCGTCGGCAGGCTCGGCGACGCGACGCTGGACGACCTCGAGGACGCGACCGCGGCACTCGCCGATCTGGAAGTCTGGTGCCGGGGAGGCGCCGACTACGGGGAGGAGCTGGCGCTGACGCTGGCGATCCGGCGGGCGGCCGGCGCGTCGGCCTGAGGCCCAGCCCCGGCAGCCGCCCCGGCCCTCAGCCGCGGGCGGCGATCCGGGCGGCGCGGGACTTCTTGCGCGCCCCGTTGCGCCGGTGCAGGGCGCCTTTCTGGACGGCCTTGTCGATTCGCGAGACAAGCGCCCGGTGCTCGGCGTCGACCGCCGAGCCGTCGCCATCGCCGGCCGCCTGCTCGAGGCGGCGGAAGTGGGTCTTGACGGCGCTCGTGAGCCGCCGGTTCTCGGCGTGCTCGCGGACGCTCCGTTGGATCCGCTTCTTCTGTGAGGCTATGTTGGCCATCTCTTCAAGCCGCCGCCAAGGTCGCTGCCCGGCCGCGGGCGGCCGCCGACTATAGCGAGCTTGGAAACTCCCGAGACCGTCCAAGAAACCGAGCAGGGACGCTCGCGGGCGGGCCGTCTGGCCCGCTCGACAGCCTTCTTTTCGGTCGCCACCGCGGCGTCGCGCGTGGCCGGCCTGGTCCGCGAGATCGTCGCCGCCGGCTACTTCGGCGTGAAGGGCCCGATGTCGGCCTTCACGGTCGCCTTCCAGGTGCCGAACCTCGTCCGCAGCCTGTTCGCCGACGCCGCGATCCAGGCCGCATTCGTGCCCGTCTTCACCGAGCATCTGGAGAACGGCAGGACCCGCGAGGCCTTCCGCCTTGCCTCGACCCTGATCTTCCTCGTGACGCTCGTCCTCGGCGCGATCACGGCGCTCTTCGTGCTTCTGGCCCCGGCGCTGATGCCGCTGTTCTCGCCCGGCTTCGACGACGCGACTCAGGACCTCACCAACTCGCTCGCCCGCGTGCTTTTCCCGATCCTCGTGCTGCTCGGCGTGAGCGGCATGGTCGTCGGGATCCTCAACAGCTACGACCGCTTCGGCGCCTTCGCGATCGCCCCGTTCTTCTGGAACCTGGCGATCATCGCCGTGCTGGTGGGGCTGGCGCCGGCCTTCCCCGAGGACGACGAGATCTACGCCTACGCGATCGGCGTCCTGGTCGGCACCGTCGTCCAGCTCGCGATCGTCGCATGGGACCTCCGCAACACGCCGTTCCGGCTGGTCCGGAGCTTCGACTGGCGGGCGCCGGGAGTGCGCCGCGTCCTGCTGCTGATGTTGCCGGTGACGATCAGCCTCGGGCTGATCAACTTCAACCTCGTCATCAACAGCCTCTTCGGCTCGCTGGTCAGCGTGCGCGGCCCGGCGGCGATCGACAAAGCCTTCCGCATCTACATGCTCCCGCAGGGAATCTTCTCGGTCGCGGTGACGACGGTCCTCTTCCCGACCCTGTCGAGGTTCGCCGCCCGGCGCGACTACGAGGACCTGAGGGCCACGATGGCAAACGGGATGCGGCAAATCCTGCTCCTGCTGATTCCCGCAACGGCGGCGATCCTCGTCCTGTCGGAGCCGATGGTGCGCCTGGTCTACGAGCGCGGCGAGTTCGACGCCTCCCAGACCGACCTGGTCGCCGAGGCGCTCTTCTGGTTCGCCTTCTCGTTGCCGTTCAACGGCCTCTTCCTGCTGATGACCCGTACCTTCTTCAGTCTTCAGCGGCCGTGGGTTCCGACCGCGATCTCGGTCCTGAACCTCGCCGTCACGGCGCTCGGCGCCCTCCTCCTCTACGAGCCGTTCGGGGTGGGCGGCATCGTCGCCGCGACAGCGCTCGCGACCGCGGCGAGCGTCGCCGCGCAGGGGGTCGTCCTGCGCGGCCAGCTCGGCGGGCTCGAGCTGCCCCGCCTGATCGACTCCGCCGTGCGGGTCTCGGCGGCGTCGGCCGCGCTAGCCGCGGCAGCCTATGGCGTCTGGGACCTTCTCGATGCCGAGCTCGGCCGCTCGCTCCTGGCTCAGAGCGCGTCGCTGGCGGCCGCGCTCGCGGTCGGCGCCGCCGCCTTCTTCGCCGTCGCCCGGCTCCTGCGCGTCCGCGAGCTGGACCAGATCCTGCGGCTCCTGCGGAGACGGTGACCCGCCAGTGCTGAGCTTCTTCGCGTACGCATCCGGTGCGCTGGAGCTGATCGCCGTCGCCGCCGCCGCTGGGGCCGGCGCGGCCAGGCTGCGCGGTCGCCTTCTGCCGGCCTGGAGTGGATCTCCTGCCTGGCTGGCGACGTCGGTCCTCGCCCTTGCCCTGGTGATCCTCACCGCCGAGCTGCTCGGGACCGCGGGCGTGCTCGCCGAGTCGACATTCGTGCCGCTCGCCGTCCTCGCCGGCCTCGCGCTTCGGTTCGGGGTCACTCCGGTCCCCCGCTCCGGCGGAGGCCCCCCGGCCCCCGACGCTGGCCCCCTGCTGACCGCCGGGGGTCTCGCCTTCGCCGCCCTCGCCCTCGCGCACTTCTCGATCGGCACCCGGATCAGCCTCGGCGAGGGGATGAGCGGGTTCGACAGCACCTGGTACCACGGCCCGTTCGCGGCCGGGTTCGCGGAGAACGGGTCGACCCTCGACCTCCACCTGATCGCGCCCCAGTACCTCGCCTGGTTCTACCCGCAGAACTCGGAGCTCGTCCACGCCTTCGGCATCCTCGCCTTCGACCGAGACGTGATGTCGCCCCTGCTGGGCATCTGCTGGCTGGCCGGGTGTCTCGCCGCCGCCTGGTGCATCGGCCGGCCCTGGGGAACGGCTCCGATCTCGATGGCAGCGTCAGCGCTGGTCCTCGGTGCCGGTGTGCTGGGTGACCAGGCCGGCGAGGCCCGCAACGACATCGTCGCCACGTTCTTCATCCTCGCCGGCGCCGCGGTCGCCGCGAACGGCTGGCGCCCGGACCGGGATGGAGCCCGCCTGGAGGCCGGCAGCCTTGTCGTCGCCGGCCTGGCGGCGGGGCTGGCGGCGGGGACGAAGGTCAACTTCCTGGCGCCCGCCCTCGCGCTGGTCGTCGGCCTGGCGCTGCTGCGCCCGGACCGCCGGCGGGCCCTGGCCCTGGCGGGGCTGCCGGCCCTCGCCGGAGGCGCCTACTGGTATCTGCGCAACCTCGTCCAGGCCGGCAACCCGCTTCCCTGGGTCAAGCAGATCGGGCCGATCCCGCTGCCCGCTCCCGACCAGGAGCTCGGCGGTCGCGAGGCCCACGGCGTCCTCGACTACGCCTTCGACCCGGGCGTGTGGGCCGACTGGTTCGGTCCCGGCCTCCGCGATGGCCTCGGCCTGCTCTGGCCGCTCACGGTCGCTCTGGCCGCGGCCGGCATCGGGCTCTGCCTGACCACGCGCTCCGACCCGATCCGGCGCGTCCTCGCCGTCACGGCCCTCGCCGCGGTCGCCGCCTGGGTGGTCGCCCCCGCCTCGGCCGAGGGCCCCGAGGGCAGCCCGGTCGGGTTCGTGTCGGGGCTCCGTTACCTGGCACCCGGGATGGCCATCGGTCTCGCGCTGGCGCCCACCGCGGCCCTCCTGGCTGCGCCACAGCGCCGCTGGGCGCTGCTCGGGGTCTGCGCCGCGGTGATGCCGTTTGCCGACGCCTCGAGCGAGCCGTGGCCGGGCTCCTACGTGCCCGGCGCCGCCCTCGTGGGTCTTGCCGTCGCCGCCGGCGCCTTCGCGCTCGCCCGCGGTGATCACCGCTCGGTTGCGCGGCCGCTCGTGGCGGCCGGCGGGGCCGCCGCCCTAGTCCTCGCGATCGCCGCCGGCCACCTCCTCCAGCGCTCCTACCTGGACAACCGCTACGAGGACCCCGCCTTCACCACGCCGGGACTCGACGCCGCCTTTGCCTGGGGGCGCGGCCTCCGGGGGGAGTCGGTGGCGACGACCGCAACCCGCCAGTACCCGTTGTGGGGCACGGACCTCTCGAACGACGTCACCTTCGTCGGGGCCGAGCAGCCGCACGGCGGCTATGTCCGTCCGGCGGGCTGTGTGGGGTTCCGCCGCGCCGTGGGCCGGACCGGCGCCCGCTTCCTGGTCCTCGCCCTCGACCGCTTCGAGCGGGGCGGCCCGCGTTTCCCCCGGGAGGCCGCCTGGGTGAAGGGCGCCCCCGGCGTCCGGATCGTCCTGCGCAGGGCGCCCGCCGTCGTCTTCGCGCTCTCCCGGCCGCTCGATCCCGGCGGGTGCTGAGCCGCGGCGCAGGGCCGCAATACTGGGCGGCTGCCCGAGCCTGCGCCAGGGCCACGCCATGGAACGAATCCGCAACTTCTCGATCATCGCCCACATCGACCACGGCAAGTCGACCCTGGCCGATCGGATCCTCGAGATCACCGGCGCCATCGACCCCAAGAAGATGCGCGCCCAGGTCCTCGACTCGATGGACCTCGAGCGCGAGCGCGGGATCACGATCAAGGCCCAGGCGGTCCGAGTCGAGTACCGGGCCGCCGACGGCGAGGCCTACCACCTCCACCTGATCGACACGCCCGGCCACGTCGACTTCTCCTACGAGGTGTCGCGCAGCCTGGCCGCCTGTGAGGGAGCCCTGCTCGTCGTCGACGCCGCGCAGGGCGTCGAGGCCCAGACGGTCGCCAACACCTATCTGGCGATCGAGAACGGGCTCGAGCTGATCCCCGTGATCAACAAGGTCGACCTGCCCGGGGCCGAACCCGAGCGGGTGGCGGGCGAGGTCGCCGACCTCCTCGGTGGTGACCCGGCCGACGTCATGCGGTTATCGGCGAAGACGGGCGAGGGGGTCGTCGACGTGCTCGAGGCGATCGTCGACCGGATCCCACCGCCCGAGGGAGAGCCGGCCGCCCCGCCGCGGGCGCTGATCTTTGACTCCGAGTTCGACCAGTACCGAGGCGTGATCGCCTACGTGCGAATGGTCGACGGGGCCTTTCGCAAGGCCGAGCGGATCACCGCGATGCAGGCCGGCACCGAGGCCGACATCGACGACATCGGCTTCTTCACCCCCGAGATGACTCCGGGGAGTGGCATGGAGGCGGGCGAGGTCGGCTATGTGATCACCGGGATCAAGGACGTCGCGAGACTGCGGGTCGGCGACACGCTGACGTCGCGCGAGCGGCCGGCGTCCGAAGCTCTGGCGGGCTATCGCGAGGTCAAGCCGATGGTCTTCTGCGGTCTGTTCCCGATCGAGACCGACCGTTACGAGGACCTGCGCGACGCGCTCGACAAGCTCGCCCTGAACGACGCGGCGCTCTCGTACGAGCCGGAGACGTCGGAGGCGCTCGGGTTCGGCTTCCGCTGCGGGTTCCTCGGGCTCCTCCACATGGAGATCGTCCGCGAGCGCCTGGAGCGCGAGTACGACCTCGACCTCCTGGCGACCATGCCGAACGTGTCCTACGAGGTCCACCTGATCGGGGGCGAGGTCGCCGAGGTCCACAGCCCGACCGAGATGCCCGACCCGGCGTCGATCGAGGAGATCCGCGAGCCCTACATCCGGGCGACGATCATCACCCCCTCGGAGTACGTCGGCCAGGTGATGGAGCTCTGCCAGGGACGCCGCGGCGAGCATGTCGGCATGCACTACCTGAGCCCCCAGCGGGTGCAGCTCCAGTACGACCTCCCGCTGGCCGAGATCGTCCTCGACTTCTTCGACCTGCTCAAATCGTCGACTCGCGGCTATGCGTCGCTCGACTACGAGCCGACCGGCAGCAAGGCGTCGGACCTCGTCAAGCTCGACATCCTGCTCGCCGGCGACAAGGTCGACGCTCTGTCGATCGTCGTGCACCGGGACTTCGCCTACAAGGCGGGGACCACCCTGGTCGGCCGGCTGCGCAAGACGATCCCGCGCCAGCTCTTCGACATCCCGGTCCAGGCCGCGATCGGCTCGCGGGTCCTGGCCCGCGAGACGGTCAAGGCCCTGCGCAAGGACGTGACCGCCAAGCTCTACGGTGGCGACGTGACCCGCAAGCGCAAGCTGCTCGAGAAGCAGAAGAAGGGCAAGAAGCGGATGAAGCAGGTCGGGTCGGTGGAGGTCCCGCAGGAGGCCTTCCTGGCCGTGCTCGAGATCGATGAGTGAGCAGCGCGACCAGAACCTGGAGATGGTCCGCAGGGCTTTCGAGACCTACGCGCGGGAGGGGCCGGAGGCGGCGGTCGTCCTGCTCGACACCGCGGTCGAGGTGTACTCCCCACCCACCCTCGCCAACTCCGGCACCTTCCACGGTGTCGAGGGCTACAGGGAGTGGACGCGGGCCTGGTTCGACGCCTGGGAGGACTTCGAGATCCACCCCGAGAGGGTCGAGGCGGTCGGGGACGATTGCGTGGTCGCAGTTTGCCGCCAACGGGGGACCGGCCGCTCGAGCGGAATCGCGGTCGAGCAGACGATGGTCTACATGTGGCAGATTCGCGACGGCAGGATTCTCCGTTTCCACCTCTACCCCGACCATGACCAGGCTGTCGCGGCGGCGCGAGATGCGAGTCACCCGCCGGCCCGCCCTGATTGAATCCGCGCCGATGGCGCTGAAGACCGACGCGGTCGGCAAGCAGTGGCCGGCGACCACCTACCAGGTCGGCCGCGAGAAGATCAGGGAGTATGCGCACGCGCTCGGGATCGAAACCCCCGCGCACCTCGACCGCGAGGCGGCGCTGGCCGCGGGCTTTCGAGACGTGGTCGCGCCGCCGATGTTCTGCGTCGTGTACAGCGCGCCGGCGATGGGCCAGGCGATCCTCGACGCCGATGTCGGCATCGACTTCGCGGCGATGGTCCACGGCGGCCAGGAGTTCGAGTGGGGCGTGCCGGTCTGCTCGGGCGACGAGATCACGACGACCCCCACCTGCGCGGAGATCTACGAGAAGGACGGCAAGGGCTTCTACGTGTTCGAGTCGAGGTCGCTGAACCAGGACGGCGAGCAGGTGGTGCGGGGCACATGGACGAACATCGTCAGGGGGGTCGGGTGAAGCAGGGCGAGGAGATCGAGCCTCTGACGGTCACGCCGGACAAGTACCTGCCCCATCGCTACGCCGGCGCGTCGGGCGACTTCAACCCGATCCACATCGACCCCGAGTTCGCTCGCGCGGTCGGCCTGCCGGGCAACATCCTCCATGGCCTCTACATGATGGGCCTCGTCGCCCGCGCCAACACCGAGGCGGCCGGCGGGGACCCGCGCGCGCTGCGGCGGCTTTCGGTCCAGTTCCGTGGGATGGGGGCCCCGGAGCGGGAGATCCGCGTGACCGGCACGGTGAAATCCGCGGATGGCGACCGGGTGGTCGTCGAGACCGTCGCCGAGCAGGACGGCAACCAGGTCATCCGCAACGCTGAGGCGGAGATCCATCAGTAACGCCTTGCCGCGGGTGGACCCGCGGTCGGGGCGCCATGGGGGTTCCTAGAATCCCCTGCATGCCCAGCGAGCGGCAAGAGCTGATCCTGCGACTCGTGGTGGACGCCCACCTCGACTCGGGCCGCCCGGTTGCCTCGAAGGCGATCGCCGACCTGCCTGACGTCGAGTGGGGCCCCTCCACGGTACGGGCCGAGCTGGCGGCGCTCGAGGAGGCCGGCTTTCTGACCCACCCCCACACCTCCGCCGGCCGGGTCCCGACCGAGGCCGGCTACCGGCGCTACGTCGACGGCCTGCTCGAGGAGGGGTTGCCGAAGCCGTCCAAGCGCGGCGTCGAGCTCGAGCTCTCCCGTCTCCGGCGAGAGGTCGACGACGCGATGCGCGAGACGACGACGGCGCTCGCCCAGGTCACCGACCTGATGGCGCTCGTCACGGCTCCGCCGCTCGAGACCGCGACGATCCACCGGGTCGAGGCGCTCCGCCTCCAGCCGAACGTGGTGATGGTCATCGTCATCACCTCCACCGGGGTCGTCGCGAAGCGGGTTTTCAACTACGACGAGCCGGTCGATCCCGGGCTCGTCGCCTGGGCCTCGGAGTACCTCAACGAGTCGCTGACCGGCCTCGGAGTCGGCGCCCGGATGATCGCCGGCCGGCTCGCCGATCCGGAGCTCGGACCCGCCGAGGCGCGCTTCGTGGCATCGCTGGCGCCGGCCTTCACGCAGCTCGAGCCCGACGCGGCCGGGGAGCTGTATGTCGAGGGCGCGGCGCGGCTCCTTTCCGACGCCCATCACGGCGACCTGCGCGACGTCGACAAGCTGATGCGCGCGCTCGAGGGAAGGGCGAGCGTCCTGCAGACCCTGCGGTCCGCGCTCGACGAGCGCTCTGTCTTCCTCTGGATCGGCGACGAGAACCCGGAGCCGGAGCTGCGATCGGTCAGCGTCGTCGGCGCGAACTACGGGCTCGGGCACCGCAACCTCGGCTCGGTCGGGGTGGTCGGGCCCCTGCGGATGGACTACGCCGTGGCGATCGGCTCCGTGCGCGAGGCGGCCCGCGAGCTCTCGCGCTACTTCGAGACCGTGTACGACAGCTAGGCCCCCGATGCCGCGCGACTTCTACGAAGTGCTCGGCGTCGATCGGGGCGCCTCGGAGCCCGAGATCAAGAAGGCGTTTCGCCGCCTCGCGCGCGAGCTGCACCCGGACGTCAACGACCACGACCCCGAGGCGGAGGAGAAGTTCAAGGAGGCCGCCGAGGCGTACGAGGTGCTGTCGGACCCCGAGCGTCGAAGCGTCTACGACCGGTACGGGCACGACGGCCTGCGGTCCGGCGGGTTCTCGCCGCGCAGCGCCGGCTTCGGCTCGATCGAGGACATCTTCGAGGCCTTCTTCGGCAGCGGTGATCCCTTCGGGTTCGGAGGCCGCCGCGGCCCGGCGCCCGGCGGCGACGTCGGCGCCGCGGTCGAGATCGGCCTCGAAGACGTGCTCGAAGGGGTCACGCGCGAGCTCCGGTTCGACGCCGTCGGCGTCTGCGGGCACTGCAAGGGCAACGGGGCCGAGCCAGGCACGCCGATCACCACCTGCGAGCGCTGCGACGGCCGCGGGCAGATCCAGAACGTCGCCCGCACCGCGTTCGGGCAGATGGTCAGAACCGCGGTTTGCGACGTCTGCGGCGGCGACGGCCGGGTCGCCGAGACCCCATGCGGCGAGTGCGGGGGCCGCGGACGCACGGCCGCCGAGAAGACCTACGAGGTGCAGATCCCCGCCGGCATCGAGAGCGGTCAGCGCGTCCGGATCTCCGGGGCCGGCCACGCCGGGGAGCCGGGCGCACCGCCGGGCGACCTCTACGTCGAGGTCCGGGTTCGGGATGACGACCGCTTCCGGCGTGAGGGCACCCACCTGGTGACTGTCGCCGACGTCGCCGCGACGGCGGCGATGGTCGGCACGGAGATCGAGGTGGAGACCCTGGACGGCCCCGAGCGCGTGGAGATCTCACCCGGCGCCCAGCCCGGCGACCAGGAGGTCCTGCGCGGGCGCGGGCTGCCTTCGCTCGGCGGCGGCCGTCGGGGAGACCACCGGATCCTGCTCAACGTGATCGTGCCGACCCGGCTCGACGATCGCCAGCTCGGACTGGCGCGCGAGCTCGACGAGACGATCGGGCCGGAGAACCTCGAGAGCCCGCGCGAGGGCATCTTCGCCCGCGTCCGCCGCGCCTTCGGCTGAGACCAGGAGCGCTCTCGTGATCCGGCTGGCCGTCCGCTGCAGGCCCGAGCAGGCCGAGGTCGTGCTGGCCGAGCTGACCGTGCTGGCGCCGAACGGGGTCGAGGAGGAGCGCGGCTCCGGCTACGTCGAGTACGCGGTCTACGGCGGCGAGGGCGAGCTGCCGGACACCGGGTCGCTCGAGGCGGTCGCGGGAGACGGGCTGGTCGACGTCAGCGCCAGCGAGGTTCCCGACGACTGGGCCGACCGCTGGCAGGACTTCCACAGGCCGCTCCTGGTCGGCGGGCGGCTCTGGCTGCGTCCCTCGTGGGAGGCACCGCGGGCCGGGGCGATCGACCTCGTCGTCGATCCCGGCCGCGCTTTCGGAACCGGCGCCCATCCGACCACCCGGATCTGTCTCGAGATGCTGCTCGAACTGGAGGCCGAGGGGCGGGCGCGAGGCCCCCTGACCGACCTCGGCGCCGGCTCCGGCGTGCTGGCGATCGCCGCCGCGAAGCTCGGCTGGGCGCCTGTTACGGCGTACGACCTCGAGCCGGCGGCGATCGAGGCGACGGCGGCCAACGCGGCCGCGAACGGCGCAGACGTGCGAGTCCATCGGGCGAACGTGCGCGAGGCGCTGCCGGATCTGGCCGGGGCGGTGGTCGCGAACCTCACCGCGCCGCTGCTCCACGAGGTGGCGCGACGGCTGCGCGGGGCCGGCGCGCCCGAGCTGATCGTCTGCTCCGGCCTGCTGCCGGCCGAGGCCGACGAGGTGGCCACGGCGTTCGCCGCGGCGAACCTGCGCGAGGCGGAGCGGCGGCGAACCGGCGACTGGGCCGGGATGCGGTTCGAGAGGGCGTCGTGAAGCCTGACGCCGGCCCCGTCGCCGCCGGCGCCCCAATCGCGGTCTTCGACTCCGGGGTGGGCGGCCTGACGGTCCTGCACGAGTGCCTCGTCTCACTTCCCGCCGAGGACTTCCTGTACCTCGGGGACAGCGCCTGGTTCCCCTACGGCATCAAGCCCGCGGCCGAGCTCCGCGAACGCGCCCGCGCGATCGCTGCGGCACTGCTCGAGCGCGGCGCCAAGCTCCTGATCGTGGCCTGCAACTCGGCCACGAGCGCGGGCGCGGGCGCGGTCCGCGAGGAGGCGGCCGCCGCGGGGGTGGAGGTGGTCACCGTGGTCGAGCCCGAGGCGGAGATCGCCGCCGCGATCACCGAGTCGGGCCGGATCGGCGTCCTCGCCACTCCGACCACGGTGGAGAGGGGCGCCTACCGCGCCGCGCTGGGGCACCAGGACCGTGGCCTCGACGTCACCGAGGTCGCGGCGCCGGACCTGGCGCCGATCATCCAGCACGGCTTCCCGTTCGACGACTCCGTGGTCGCGACAGTGCGCTCCTACTGCGCGCCGCTCAAGGCGGCGGAGGTCGACACGCTGATCCTCGGCTGCACGCACTACCCGTTGATCGCGCCGATGCTCCAGCGGATCCTCGGCCGTGACGTGCGCCTGGTGACAGCCGGCCACGCCGTCGCGGCCGCCGCCCAGCGGACGCTCGAGGCGCGCGGGCTGGCGCGCCCGGGCGGGGAGGAGGGCGACTATCGCTTCCTCTGCACGGGCGACGTCGCCGCCTTCGCCGACCTCGGCACCCGGTTCCTCCAGATGCCGCTCAAGGGCCGCGTGGAGGCGGTCGTGGTCGCCCCGGGCTGAGGCCCCGCCGCGGCTACAGTTCCGGCGATGACGGACAGCATCCTCGAACGCGTTCGCGAAGACTCCCGAGCGGCGATGAAGGAGGGCGACCGCGTACGCGCGTCGTCCCTCCGACTCGTCCTCGACGCGCTGCAGCAGGACGCGAAGCTGGGCAAGGGCGACGACGTGGCCGTCCTCCAGCGCGAGCGCAAGAAGCGGCTCGAGGCGGCGGAGGCCTTCCGTGCGGGCGGCAGAGCCCAGCAGGCAGAGGCCGAGGCTCGAGAGGCCGAGCTGATCGAGGGCTATCTGCCCGCCCAGCTCTCCGACCGGGAGCTGGGGGAGCTCGTCGACGCCGCGGTGGCCGAGGCCGGCGCGACCGAGCAGCGGCAGATGGGCCAGGTCATGTCACTCCTCATGCCGCGGGTCGAGGGCCGCGCCGACGGCAAGCGGGTCAGCGGCGCGGTCCGGGAGCGACTTGGCGCGTAGGCAGCTGACCCTCGAGAACGCCGTCGCGGCCGAGCTGGCGGGGTCCGAGGACACGGTGCTCGCCGCGCTCCGCGGCCACCTCGACGCCGAGCTTCACCTGCGCGGCAACGTTCTCACCCTCGACGGCGAGGCGGACGACGTCCAGACCGCGGCGACGGTGGTCGACGAGCTCGTCGAGCTGATCGGCCAGGGTCACGAGATCGCGCCGGGCACGATCGAGGCCGTCACCGGCGCGCTAGACGCCGACGAAAGCCCGGCCGAGATCCTCGAGGACGTCGTCTGGCGCCACCGCAACTCGAAGGTGGCGCCGAAGACGCTGAACCAGAAGCGCTACGTCGACTCGATCCGCAACAAGACGATCACGTTCGGCATCGGCCCGGCCGGCACCGGGAAGACGTTCCTCGCGGTGGCGATGGCCGCCCACGCGCTGGCCGAGCGCGAGGTGCAGCGAATCATCCTCACGCGCCCCGCCGTCGAGGCGGGGGAGCGGCTGGGCTTCCTCCCGGGCGACATCCAGGCCAAGGTCGACCCCTACCTGCGGCCGCTGTTCGACGCCCTCTACGACATGCTCGACCCCGACCGGGTCAACACGTACTTCGAGCGGGGAGTGATCGAGGTCGCGCCGCTGGCTTTCATGCGTGGACGGACCCTCAATGACTCCTTCGTGATCCTCGACGAGGCGCAGAACACGAGCCCCGAGCAGATGAAGATGTTCCTGACCCGGCTGGGGTTCAACTCGCGGGTCGTCGTCACCGGCGACATCACCCAGATCGACCTGCCGCGCGAGCAGCGCTCCGGGCTGATCGCCGTGCGCGAGATCCTCACCGAGGTCCAGGACATCGCCTTCGTCAACTTCGGGGGCGAGGACGTGGTCCGCCACAAGCTGGTCCAGCGGATCGTGGCCGCGTACGGCGAGCACGCCGGGCGCGAGGCGCGGGACGCCGGCGGGCCCGGCGACTCTCCTTGACGGTCGACCTGGCCGACGTGCCGGAGGGCCTCCGCGGGGCGGTCGCGGCGGCGCTGGCGGCGGCCGGTGTGAAGGACGGCCACCTGGGGCTCGAGTTGGCCGACGCGGAGCGGATCCGAACCCTGAACCGCGAGCACCGCGGCCGCGACGAGACGACCGACGTCCTCTCCTTCCCGGTCGACGGCCCCGAGCCGACGGCCGGCCCGCGTGAGCTCGGCGACGTCGTCCTCCACCCGCCCGCCTGCGAGGACCTCGCCGAGGCAGCCGTCCACGGAGTGCTTCACCTCTGCGGCCACGACCACGAGACGGACGAGGGGGAGATGCTCGAGCTTCAAGAGCAGGTGATCGCTCAGATAAAAGCCGCCGAATCCTCTGCTCCCGCTCCCGCGCGCCCAGAAACCCCAGATTCTCGCGCGCTCGCTCCCGCGTCCGGTTCGGCGGCTTCGCTGTCCGGCGGCTCGGCGACGCAAGCGGCCGGCGGCTCGGCGACGCAAACCCGGGCCGGGTTCGTGGGGCTCGCCGGCCGTCCCAACGTCGGCAAGTCGACGCTGGTCAACGCGATCGTCGGGGCGCGGGTGGCGATCGTCTCGTCGCGGCCCCAGACGACGCGGCGGGCGATCCGGGGGGTCATGACGGATCCCGACGCTGGCTACCAGCTCGTCCTGGTCGACCTTCCGGGAGTGCAGCGCCCGCGCGACGTGCTGACCGAGCGGATGCAGCGGCGGGTCGAGCGGGAGCTCGCCGATTCCGACGTGGCCCTTGTCGTCGTCAACGGCGAGGAGGGGGTCGGTCCCGGCGACCGCTTCATCGCCCGGACGCTGATCGGCGCGGGCGGCGCGGCGCCGGTCGTCTGCGCGGTCAACAAGATCGACAAGGTCGGCCGGGGCAGGGTCGTCGAGGTGCTCTCGGCGGCGGCCGAGCTGCCGGGCATCGACGAGGTCTTCCCGGTCAGCGCCCGGACCGGCGAGGGAGTCGAGGAGCTGGTGCGGAGCCTCGCGGAGCTCGTCCCCGAGGGGCCGTTCCTGTACCCGCCCGAGGACCACTCCGACCAGCCCTCGGAGGTCATGCTCGCCGAGCTGATCCGCGAGCAGGTCCTCAACCGCACCCGCGAGGAGCTCCCGCACTCGGTCGAGGTCGACGTCAAGGAGGTCTCCCCCCGCGACGACGGCCTGGTCGTAGTCGCGGCCGAGGTCTGGGCCGAGTCGGAGTCCCAGAAGGGCATCTTGATCGGGAAGGGCGGGGCGAAGGTGAGGGAGATCGGCACCGCGGCGCGGCGCCAGCTCGAGCTCGAGCTCGGGGCCCGCGTGCACCTCGACCTGCAGGTTCGCGTCCGCCGGCGCTGGCGCCGCGACGAGGGGCTGCTCGACAGACTCGGGATCGAGTAGTCCAAGCGTCCACTTTCGCCTGCTCGCAGGCGACGAACTGCAACTACTGGGGATCTTGCCCGGTCGTGCCTGGCCCGACGAATCCAGGCAAGGGAAAGCCTGGACTCCGCGTGCCCGAAAAACATCTAGATCAGCCGCCGCGCCGGCGCTCCGCCCCTCGCCCGCTCGAGGGGCCCGGGGTCGGACGCCGCATCGCGCCGTTCGTCACCGCCGCCGCGGTCGGCTTCGCTGCGGCCGTCTTCGTCGGGACCGACAGCGGGACCTGGGCGCTTGTAGGCCTGGCGGGGCTCATCCCGCTGCTGGTGCTGGCGATCATGGCGGTGCCGTGGTCGCGTCTGCCGGCCTGGACGCAGGCGATCCCGCCGCTGCTCGGCCTGATCGGGGTCGCCCTGCTCCGCAACGACACCGGCGGACACGAATCGGAGTTCACGGCGATGCTTGTCCTGCCGCTGCTCTGGTTTGCGGCCTATGGCACGCCAGGCCAGATGGTCCTCTGCGTCCTGCTCCAGGGTGCCGCGGTCGCGTTGCCCGTCGCCCTGGTCGGCGGCCCCGACCACCCCACCACCGAGTACGCCCGCGCGATTGTCATGACCGCCGTGGCCGGCGTGCTCGGGCTGACGGTCCAGCAGCTCGTCGCCCGCGTCCGCTTCGGCGTCGAGGAGCAGCGGGCGATCCTCGAGTCCGCCCAGGAGGCGTTCGTAGCGATCGACGGGTCGGGCCGGATCATCGAGTGGAACAGCCAGGCCCAGGCCGACTTCGGCTGGACCCGGCGCGAGGCCCTCGGCCGGACGCTCGCCGAGACGATCTTCCCGGCCGAGGTCCTCGAGCACGCCGATGGCGAGCTGCGCGCGTTCGTCGACCGCCGCGACCCGGGGATCGCCGGGCGGCGTCCGGAGGTCATCGCCCAGCGCCGCGACGGCACCACGTTCCCGGTCGAGCTGAGCGTCTCACCGGTCGAGACCCACCGCGGCCGCTGCTTCAACGCCTTCCTTCACGACGTCACCGAGCGGCGCGAAACCGAGGCCGGGCTGCAGGCCGCCGAGGAGCGCTTTCGGCGCGCCTTCGACGACGCCGGCGTCGGCATGGCGCTGACGTCGGCCGACGGCGAGCTGATCCGGGTCAACCGGGCGCTGTCCGACCTAACCGGCTACCCGGTCGAGGAGCTGACCGGCATGCGGCTCGGGGAGATCACCCACCCGGCCGACCGGGGCCGCGGCTTCGAGGGTCTGGCCGGCCTGGCGAACGGCGAGATCGACCGCTATCAGGCGGAGCAGCGCTACTTCCACCGCGACGGCCACGTCGTCTGGATCGCGCTCAACGTCTCTCCGGTCCGCACTCCCGGCGGCGAGGCCAACCACCTGATCGCGCAGATGCAGGACGTCAGCGAGCGCAAGCTGGCCGAGGCGCGCCTCGCCTACCAGGCTTCGCACGACCCGCTCACCGACCTCCCGAACAGGGCCCTGCTCGACGACCGGATGTCGGTGGGGCTGCGGCGATTGCACCGCGCCAGCCTGCCGCTCGCGGTCCTCTTCCTCGACCTCGACCGCTTCAAGCTCGTCAACGACACCTTCGGCCACGATGCCGGTGACCAGCTCCTGCTCGAGGTCGCGGAACGGCTCCGGGCCGTAGTCCGGCCCAGCGACACGATCGCCCGGCTGGGGGGCGACGAGTTCGCGGTCTTCTGCGAAGAGGTCACGCCGGACGCCGCGGCGACGCTGGCGCGGCGGATCGGCGAGGCGATCGCGGTCCCGTTCCGGATCCAGGGGCGCGAGGTCCTGGTGACCTCGAGCATTGGGATCGCGCTCAACCGTGACCCCGCGGTGTCGCCCGGCACCCTGCTGGCCAACGCCGATGCGGCGATGTACGAGGCGAAGACCCGCGGCCGGTCCCGCTACGCGTTCTTCGCGACCGAGATGCGGTCCCGGGCCAGCGCCCGCCTCGACTTCGAGAGCGACCTCAGGGGCGCCGTCGCCGGGCATGGCCTCGCCGTCCATTACCAGCCCCAGTTCGACCTCCGTACCGGAGAGCCGGTCGGGGCCGAGGCGCTGGCCCGCTGGCATCACCCGCGGCGGGGACTGCTGTCGGCCGCCGACTTCATGCCGCTCGCCGAGGAGAGCGACCTCGTCGTCTCGGTCGGGGCCTTCGTGATCGAGGACGCGGTCCGCCAGGCGACGGCGTGGCGCCGGTTCTCACCCGCCTTCCAGGTCACGGCCAACGTCTCGGGTCGGGAGCTGGGCGGCCACGAGCTGCCGGGGATCGTCGCCGAGGCGCTGCTCCGCCACTCGCTGCCGCCCGACGCCCTCTGTGTCGAGCTGACCGAGTCCGCGGTCGTCGACGACCCGGAGTCGGCGTTCGAGGCGATGCACGACCTGAAGGACCTCGGCGTGGCGCTCTCGATTGACGAATTCGGCGTCGGCACGTCGACCTTCGGCCTGATGCGGCGGATGCCGCGCCTCGACGTGCTCAAGATCGACCGCCTGTTCACGACCGGCCTCGCAGACGGCGGTCGCTCCAGGGAGCGCGACCTGGTCGAGGTGATGATCGGGATCGCGCGGGCGCTCGGCATGCGCGCGCTGGCCGAGGGCGTCGAGAGCCAGGCACAGGTGGAGGCCCTCCGAGACCTCGGTTGCGACGCCGCGCAGGGCTTCCATCTGGGCCGCCCGGGCGCCGCCGATGCGATCGAGCGCCTGCTCGCGACGCCGGCGCAAGCCTAGACTTGCCTGCGTGCTTGAAGAGATCCGCTTCGACGAGCGGGGCCTCGTGCCCTGTGTCGTGCAGGACCACGCCAGCGGCGAGGTGCTGACCCTCGCCTACATGAGCGAGGAGTCGCTGCGGCTGACCCTCGATACCGGCGAGGTCCACTTCTTCAGCCGCTCGCGGGGGGAGGTCTGGCACAAGGGAGAGACCTCGGGCAACGTCCTGCGGGTCCGCCAGCTCCGCTACGACTGCGACGGCGACGCGATCGTGGCCCTGGTCGACCCCGCCGGCCCCGCCTGCCACACGGGCGAGCGCTCCTGCTTCTTCCGCGCCGAGGACGGAGATCCCGAGCCGGTCGCCCACGAGGCCCTGGCGGCGCTCGAGCGCACCCTCGCCGATCGCGACGAGCAGCGGCCCGAGGGGAGCTATACCGCCCGGCTCTTCGCCGACCGAGCGTTGATCGGGGACAAGGTCGCCGAGGAGGCCGAGGAGGTCGTCCGCGCCGCTCGCGAGGAGTCCGGGGACCGCGTCTCCGAGGAGGCCGCGGACCTCCTCTACCACCTGAGCGTGCTGCTGCGGTCGCGATCGGTGCCGCAGGAGGCCGTCATGGAGGTTCTCAATGGCCGTCGCCGCTGACCCGGCCCTCGAGCTGGAGCCGAGTCTGGAGACGGCGCGCTCGCTGGCCCGCGATGCCAACGTCGTCCCGGTCGGCCTGCGCCTTGTCGACGACTGCGAGACGCCGGTGTCGGCGTTTCTGAAGTTGGCCGGCGGGGACGGCGGCGTCCGCGAGCCCTGCTTCCTGCTCGAATCGGCCGAGCAAGGGCAGGTGGGCCGCTGGTCCTTCCTCGGGTTCAAGCCCCGGTCGATCCTGCGCTGGGCAGACGGCCGCCTGGCCGAGCGCGGTCGCGACGGCGGGGAGACCGTTGCCGAGGCACCCGACCCGTACGCGGCGGTTGCCGAGCGGCTGGGTCGGCTGCGGCTGGCTCAGGTTGCCGACCTGCCCCCTTTCACCGGAGGAGCGGTGGGCTTCTTCGGCTACGACCTCGTGCGCACGGTCGAGCCGCTCGCGGAGCCCAACCCGGACCCGCTCGGCCTGCCGGACATGGCGCTGATGGTCACCGACCTGATCCTCGCCTTCGACCACCTGCGCCACGAGCTGACCATCCTCGCCTGCGCGTTCGCCGACGACGAAGGCGGCATCGACTCCGCCTACGCCCGCGCCGCGGCCGAGATCGCCGAGGTCCGCCGCCGGCTGCGCGGCCCCGTCCCGGCGCCGGCCGAGGCCCGCATCGTCGAGCCGCCGCGGTTCGAGTCCAACCTGGGGCGCTCCGAGTTCGAGCGCGCGGTCGAGCGGATCATCCGCTACATCCACGCCGGCGACGCCTTCCAGGTCGTTCCGTCCCAGCGCTTCTCCGCCGAGGCCCCGGTCGACGCGTTTTCGGTCTACCGCGGGCTCCGCACGGTCAACCCGTCCCCCTACATGTACTTCCTCGAGTTCGGTGACTTCCAGCTCGCGGGCGCGTCGCCGGAGCCGCTGGTCAAGGTCCAGGGCCGCCGGGTAGAGACCAGGCCGATCGCCGGCACATACCCGCGCGGGGGAAGCGAGGAAGAAGACCGCCGCCTCGCCGAGCGGCTCGTGAACGACCCCAAGGAGCGGGCCGAGCACGTGATGCTCGTCGACCTCGGACGCAACGACCTCGGGCGCGTCTGCGAGTACGGAACCGTTGGCGTCGACGAGCTGATGGTCGTCGAGACCTACTCCCACGTCCTGCACATCGTCAGCCAGGTCTCCGGCACCCTGCGCGAGGGAATCGGCGCCATGGACGTGCTGCGATCGGCGCTGCCGGCGGGGACGCTTTCGGGCGCTCCCAAGGTCCGCGCGATGCAGATCATCGACGAGCTGGAGCCGCACAAGCGGGGGTCCTACGGGGGAGCGATCGGCTATCTCTCCTGGAACGGCGACCTCGACACCGCGATCCACATCCGCACGGTGGTGGTCAAGGACGGGAGGATCCACGTCCAGGCCGGCGGCGGGACCGTCGCCGACGCCAAGCCCGCCTACGAGTACAACGAGTCCGTCAGCAAGGCGAAGGCGGTCTTCCGCGCCGTGGAGATGGCCTGTCGCCAGCCGGACTGGGTGTGACCCATGAAGGTCCTGGTGATCGACAACTACGACTCGTTCACCTACAACCTCGTCCAGTACCTGGGCGAGCTCGGCGCCGATGTCGACGTTGTCCGCAACGACCGGGCTGAGGTCGGCGAGCTGGTCGGGCGAGGGCCGGACCGGGTGGTTGTCTCGCCGGGTCCGTGCACGCCCGCCGAGGCGGGGATCTCGGTCGAGGCCGTTCGCGTCTTCGCCGAGCGGGAGACGCCGGTGCTCGGGGTCTGCCTCGGCCATCAGGCGCTGGTCGCGGCCTTCGGCGGCCGGGTCGTGCAGGGGGCGCCTGTGCACGGCAAGGACGCCGAGGTCTCCCACGACGGCCGGACCCTTTTCGAGGGCCTGCCGAGCCCGCTGGTCGCCGGCCGATACCACTCCCTCGTCGTCGACCCGGAGCTGCCCGACGAGATCGAGGTCAGCGCGACCCACGAGGACGTGGTGATGGCCGTGCGCCACCGCGAGCTGCCGGCCGAGGGCGTCCAGTTCCACCCGGAGTCGGTCCTGACGCCGATGGGCAAGGGAGTCCTGGCGAACTTCCTGCGGGACAGGCGCTGATGCCGAACGACGTCGTCACGCGGGCGATCGACGCGGTCGCCGACGGCAAGCACCTCACCGCCGACCACGCCGCCACCGTGCTCGCCGAGATCATGGAAGGCCGCTGCGGCGAAGTCCAGGCCGCCGCCTTCCTCGTCGCGCTCCGCTCGAAGGGGGAGACGGTCCCCGAGCTGGTCGGGCTGGCACGGACGATGCGGGCCCTCGCCGCCGAGGTCGATGCGGGCGTCGACGGCCTGGTCGACACCGCCGGGACCGGCGGCGGCCCCTCGACCTTCAACGTCTCGACCGCGGCGGCGCTGGTCGCTGCCGGGGCGGGCTGCAAGGTGGCGAAGCACGGCAACCGCTCGAGTACCAGCCGCTCCGGCTCGGCCGACCTCCTCGAGGCGCTGGGGGTCGACATCGAGCTCGACCCAGGTGAAGTGGCCCGGTCGATCCAAGACGTGGGCTTCGGGTTCATGTTCGCGCCGCGCCACCACGCGGCCATGAAGCACGTGGTGCCGGTCCGGAAGGAGCTCGGGGTACGGACGATCTTCAACTTCCTCGGCCCGCTGACCAACCCTGCGGGCGCCCGGCGCCAGCTCCTCGGCGTCTTCGACCGCCGCTACCAGGAAACGATCGCCGAGGCCCTGCTCGTCCTGGGCACCGAGCGGGCGCTGGTCGTCAGCGGGGACGACGGGATCGACGAGCTCTCGATCTCCGGGCCGACCCGGGTGATCGAGGTGGCGGGCGGAAGGACCGAGGAGTGGTTCGTCGCGCCCGGCGACGTCGGGTTGTCGGAGGCGCCGCTGGGAGAAGTGTCCGGGGGGGCCCCGGAGGAGAACGCCGCGGTGGTCCGCTCGGTGCTCGCGGGGGACGCGGGCCCCGCTCGCGACCTGGTCGTCCTGAACGCCGGGGCGGCGATCCTCGCGGGCGGCGGCGCCGACGACCTCGCGGGCGGCGTCGCGTTTGCCGCCGAGGCGATCGACTCGGGCGCGGCGCTGTCCGTGCTCGACCGGCTCGCGGCACCGGGGGCCTAGGCGCCTGCCGATCATCTAGGGTCGCGCGGAGTGGCCATGATCGAGCAGCTGATCGCCGCCGCCCGGGAGACGGTCGACCGGCGCCGGCGGGAGGTTCCTCAGGCCGACCTCGAGCGGCGTCTGCCCGGTCGTGATCCCGATCGGCCGTTCAGCGAGGCGCTCGTCCGGCCGGGCATCTCGCTGGTCGCCGAGTTCAAGCGGCGTTCGCCGAGCGCCGGCGATATCGCCTCGGCGGACGTCGCCCACCAGGTCCAGGCGTACGAGCAGGGCGGCGCCGCTGCCGTGTCGATCCTGACCGACGAGGTTCACTTCGGCGGCTCCCTGGAAGACCTTCGCGCCGCCCGCGGGGCCTGCGACCTGCCGATCCTCCGCAAGGATTTCCTGATCGACCCGTACCAGCTCTACGAGGCCGTCGTCAGCGGTGCGGATGCGGTGCTGCTGATCGTGCGGGCGCTGCGGCGCGACGCCCTCGGTGCGCTGCTCGAGGAGGCCCGGTCGCTCGACCTCGACTGCCTGGTCGAGGTGCACGAGCCCGAGGAGCTGGAGGCCGCGCTCGACCAGGGCGCCGATGTGATCGGGATCAACAACCGCGATCTGGACGACGGCAAGGTCGACCTGAACACGACCTTTGAGCTGATGCCCGACGTGCCGGCCGGCAAGACGATCGTCGCCGAGAGCGGGATCTCCGGCCGCCCCGAGCTCGAGGAGCTCGATCGGATCGGCGTCGACGCAGCGCTGATCGGCGAGGCCCTGATGCGCGCGCCCGACCCGGTGGCAAAACTCCGCGAGCTGACCGGCGGCGAGGACGCCACCGCCGAGCACGAGCTCCCGTAGCCCTGAGGGGGGCGGCCACGGATCCGCCCCGTACCCTCTGTCGGATGCGGGTCAAGATCTGCGGCATCACCAACCTCGCCGACGCCGAGCAGGCGGTGGAACACGGCGCCTGGGCGATCGGGCTGATCCACGCCGACAGCCCGCGACGCTGCCAGCCGGACGCGGCGGTCGAGATCGGAGCGGCGATGCGCCGCCGGGTCGAGGTCGCCGGGGTCTTCGTCAATCCGACGCTCGAGGAGGTCGGGAAGGCGGTCGAGGCCGCGGGCCTGACGATGGTGCAGCTGAGCGGCGACGAGGGTCCGTCGTTCTGCACCGAGGTCGCCCGCCGGACCGGCGCGAAGGTGATCAAGGCCGTGCCGGTGTCGAGCGCCGCCGACGTCCACGCCGCCGAGGTGTTCCGCACCGACTACCACCTGTATGACTCCCACCACCCCGAGCGGCGGGGCGGCACGGGAGTCGCCTTCGACTGGGAGCTCGTGCGCAACCGCAACGCCGGAGTGCCGGCGCTGGTCGCGGGCGGCCTCCGCCCCGACAACGTCGCCGACGCGATCCGGGTCGCCCAGCCGGACGGGGTCGACGTCGCGACCGGGGTCGAGGCCGAGCCGGGCCGCAAGGACCCCGCGAAGCTCGCCGCCTTCTTCGAGGCTGTGCGCCCGGCCAGCCGCGCCCCGGCATGAGCGCCGCGGTCGAGCAGCGCTTCGGCCCCTACGGCGGGCGGTATGTCCCCGAGACGCTGATCACGGCGCTCGACGAGCTGACCGCGGCGTGGGAGGAGGCGCGCGCCGACGAAGGGTTCACCGGCAAGCTCGAGGCCCTGCGGCGAGACTTCATCGGCCGGCCTACACCGCTTTACCGGGCGTCGCGGCTGTCGGAGCGGGTCGGGCGCACCGTCTACCTGAAGCGCGAGGACCTCGCCCACACGGGCGCCCACAAGATCAACAACGCGCTCGGCCAGGCGCTGTTGGCCGTGCGGATGGGCAAGCGCCGGGTGATCGCCGAGACCGGCGCCGGCCAGCATGGCGTCGCAACGGCCACCGCCTGCGCGCTGCTCGCCCTCGAGTGCGTCATCTACATGGGAACCGAGGACATCCGCCGCCAGCGCCCGAACGCCGAGAGGATGGATCTCCTCGGCGCGACCGTCGTGCCGGTCGAGGCCGGGGCGCGAACGCTGAAGGAGGCCGTCAGCGCCGCGATCCGCGACTGGGTTGCACACGTCGAGGGCACCCACTACGTGATCGGCTCGGCGGTAGGCCCGGCGCCGTTCCCCGCCCTGGTGCGGGACCTGCAGCGGGTGATCGGCGACGAGGCGAGGGAGCAGGCCCTGGCCACCGAGGGGCGGCTTCCGGACCGCGTGATCGCCTGCGTCGGTGGCGGGTCCAATGCGATCGGCGTCTTCACCCCGTTCGTCGAGGACGACGTCGAGCTGATCGGCGTCGAGGCGGCGGGAGCGGGCCTGGACAGCGGCCGCCACGGCGCCTCGCTCTCGGCGGGACGGCGGGGCGTGCTGCACGGGTCCCTCTCGTCGATCCTCGCCGACGAGCAGGGTCAGGTCCTGGAGGCCCACTCGGTCTCCGCCGGGCTCGACTATCCCGGTGTCGGCCCCGAGCACGCCCACCTGCGCGACACCGGACGCGCTCGCTACGTCTCGGCCACCGACGACGCGGCGCTCGCCGCCTTCCGCGAGCTCGCCCGGCTCGAGGGCATCCTGCCGGCGCTCGAGCCCTCACACGCGTTCGCTTGGCTGCTGGCCGAAGCGGAGAAGACTGAGCAGGTTCGGCACGAACCGCCCGCGGCGTCTTTTGATCTCGTCTGTCTGTCCGGTCGTGGCGACAAGGACCTGGCCGAGGTCCTCGAGCGGACGGGCACCGCAGACGTCGCCGAGCCGGTCGAGGGGGCCGATGGCTGAGGCCCTCGCGTCGGGCACGCAGCGGATCGGTGCCGCCTTCGCCGCCGCTCGCGAAGCCGGCCACGCGGCGCTCATGCCCTACATGATGGGCGGGTTTCCCGACCACGACGGCTCGCTGGCGGTCGCCGACGCCTACGCCGAGGGGGGCGCCGATCTGATCGAGCTCGGCGTCCCGTTCTCCGACCCGCTCGCCGACGGTCCGGTCATTCACGACGCGGGGACGAAAGCTCTCGCCGCCGGCGCAACGCTGGAGTCCGTGCTGGCGGTGTGCGAGCACGCCTCGCGCCGGGTGCCGGTGGTGCTGATGGTCTACGCGAACATGGTCATCGCGGGCGGGGGGGCGGCCCGGTTCGCCGAGGAAGCCGCGGTGGCCGGGGCGTCCGGCGTGATCGTGCCGGACCTGCCGCTGGGCGAGGCCGAGGACGTCCGCGACTACCTCGCGGCCGCCGGGCTCGCGTCGGTCCCGCTCGTCGCGCCGACGACCCCGGAGGATCGTCGGCGCGAGATCGCCGCGGCGGCGACCGGCTTCGTCTACGTCGTCGCCGACGTCGGCACCACCGGAGAGCGGGACAGCGTCGCCGCCGGCGTGGCCGACCTGGTCGAGGCGGTGCGCTCGGAGGCGCGCCTGCCGGTCGCGGTGGGCTTCGGCATCGGGACGCCGGAGCAGGTGGCCGAGGTCGGGGGGGTCGCCGACGGAGTGATAATCGGCAGCCGCCTGGTCCGGGCCGTCGCCGAGGCCGGCTCGCCGGCCGCGGGGGTGGCCGCCGCGCGGGAGTTCCTGGACCGGGCGACCGCCGCCCTGGCTGGGTAGGATCCGCGCCGTGAAGCTCCTCGTCAGCCTCTTTCTGGCGATGGCCGGGATGGTCATCTCCTACGCTCTCGGCCAGGGGGGCCCGGTCGCCGGCCTCGTCTTCTTCGCGATCCTCTTCACGGGCGCGGCGCTCCATTACGCCGAGCCGCTCATCGAGCGCCTCCGGCCCTAGACACTCGTGCGGATCGGGGTTCTGACCGGAGGCGGTGACTGCCCCGGCCTGAACGCCGTCATCCGCGCCGTCGTCCGCAAGGGCGTTGCCCAGTACGAGCACGACTTCATCGGCTACCGCGACGGCTGGCGCGGCCCGCTCGAGGGCGACAGCCGGCCGCTCGGCATCCCCGAGGTGCGCGGCATCCTTCCGCGCGGCGGCACGATCCTGGGGTCATCGCGGACCAACCCGATCGCCGAGGAGGGCGGAGTCGAGCGGATCGTCGCCAATCTCGACTCCGATGGGGTCGAGGGGCTGATCGCGATCGGCGGCGAGGACACGCTCGGGGTCGCGACGCGGCTCGCCGAGGAGGGCATCCGCGTCGTCGGGATCCCGAAGACGATTGACAACGACCTCGGGGCGACCGATTACACGTTCGGCTTCGACACGGCCGTCAACATCGCGATGGAGGCGATCGACCGTCTCCACACGACGGCGGAGAGCCACCGGCGGGCGCTGATCGTCGAGGTGATGGGCCGCCACGCCGGCTGGATCGCGTTCCACGCCGGCGTCGCCGGAGGCGCGAACGTGATCCTGATCCCGGAGCTTCCCTTCGACATCGACCGGGTCTGCGAGTACATCGAGCGGCGCTTCCAGAGCCAGTACGCCCCGATCATCGTCGTGGCCGAGGGAGCCGAGCCGGTCGGCGGCACGCCGGCCGGTGGCGAGGTGCCCACCGATGCCTTCGGCCACGTGCGCCTGGGCGGCATCGCGCATTGGCTCGAGGGCGAGATCGAGGCCCGGACCGGCCACGAGGCCCGTGCGACCGTCCTGGGGCACGTCCAGCGAGGCGGCACCCCGACGGCGTTCGACCGCGTCCTCGCCACCCGCTTCGGTCTGCACGCGATCGACGCCGCCCACGAAGGGCAGTGGGGCCGGATGACCGCGCTGCGGAGCACCGACATCGTCCTCGTCCCGCTCTCCGAGGGCACCGCCGAGCTGAAAACCGTGCCTCCCGAGCTCTACCGGGAGGCGGAGGTCTTCTTCGGCTGACGGGCCGCGCCGCCACGCTCTGCATCGCCGTGCTCGCGCTCGCCGGGTGCGGGGGCGACGGCGGCGGCACGGATGGCGGCCGCCTGTCGGTCTATCTGAGCCTGCCGCTGAGCGGAGGACGGGCGGCGGAGGGACGAGCAGCGGCCGGCGGGGCCGGACGGGCGTTGAGGCGAAACGGGGGGGAGGCGGGCGGACACATGGTCAGGGTCGTGGTCCTCGACGACACCGGGGGGAGCGCGCGGTGGACGCTCGCCTCCGCCGGCGCCAATGCGCGCGCTGCCGCCCAGGACTCGGCCGCGATCGCGTTCATCGGCGACCTCGACTCCGGCGCGACCCGGGCATCGCTGCCGATCACGAACCAGGCAGGGCTCGTCCAGATCGCGCCGGCCCCGACTGCGCGCGACCTGACGCATCGCGTCTCCGAGCGGCTGACGCCGGAGCGCTACCGGCCGAGCGGGGACCAGACCTTCCTCCGGCTCTACCCGGTGGGCGGCGACCTCGAGCCCTGCTCGGGATTCGCCGGGACCGTCCAATTCGAAGGCGGCGATGAGGCCGCCCTGGGTTACGAGGCGATGAGCGTGGTCCTCGACGCGATCGGCGAGGCCGGCGCCGACCGCGAGGAGGTGCGCGAGGCCATCCTGGAAGGCGGGCAGCGGCGCGGGCCCTTCGGGGCCTACGCGATCGATCCGTCCGGCGACGTCTCGACCGCGGGCGGGTGCCCCTAGACGACGTCGCGAAGCGCCGGATCGAGCTCGGCGTACCGGAACGCGTAGCCGAGCTCGAGCGCCCGCTGCGGCAGTACACGGGCGCTGCTCCTGGCTGTGTGCTCCGCCGCCTCGCGCCCGAGCATCGCGTTGACGGCGAAGCCCGGGACCGGAACGACGGCGGGCCTTCTCACCGCCCGGCCCAGCGCCTTGGAGAACTCGCGGTTCGTGACCGGGTTCGGCGCCGTCGCGTTGATCGTGCCCTTCACCTCGGGGTCATCGAGCGCCCTGAGGATCAGGCCGACCTCGTCGTCGATGTGGATCCACGACATGTACTGGCGCCCGCCGGCCAGGGGCCCGCCGACGCCGAGCCTGAACGGCGGCAGCATCCGGCCGAGGAGACCCTTGCCGCGCTGGAGCACCAGGCCGGTCCGCAGGATGACCAGCCGCACGCCGGTGCCCTCGATCGCCCGGGCCTCCTCCTCCCAGTCGCGGACGACCTGGGCGGCGAAGTCGTCCCCGGCCGGCGAGGCTTCCGTCAGCTCGGCGTCGCCACGGTCGCCGTAAAAGCCGATCGCCGACTGGCTGACCAGGACTCGTGGCTTCGCCTCGAGCCCGGTGAGCGCGTCGACGAGGTTGCGGGTGGCGCTGATCCGGCTGTCCCGGATCTCCCCCTTCGCCTCGTCGGTCCAGCGCTGATCGATCCTCGCGCCGAGGAGGTTGACGACGGCGTCGACGTCGTCAAGGGCCTCGGTGGGCGGCCGCTCGAGTGTCGGCTCCCAGCCGTGCCACCGGATGCGCGGGGCGCCGGCGCCGGCTTTCTCCGGGTTTCGGGTCAGTCCGACGACTTCGTCGCCGCGTGCGAGCAGCGCGTCCGAGACGGCCGAGCCGATCGCCCCGCTCGCGCCGGTGACCAGGACCCTCACGGCCTACCCGCCCAGCGTCTGGAAGGTCCCGGTCTCCTCGCTCAGCCGGGCGATCCCCGCCCGCCGCGCCTCCTCGACCACCGCCTCGGCCACGGCCGGGGCGACGTCGCGGTTGAAGACGCTGGGGATGATGTAGTCCTCGGCGAGGTCGTCGTCGGTGACGACGCTGGCGATGCCCTTGGCGGCCGCCAGCTTCATCTCCTCGGTGATCTGGGGCGCCCCGGCGTCGAGGGCGCCGCGGAAGACGCCGGGAAAGCAGAGCACGTTGTTGATCTGGTTGGGGTAGTCCGAGCGGCCCGTGGCCATGATCCGGACGTACGGGGCAGCGTCTTCGGGCATCACCTCGGGATTGGGGTTCGCCATCGCGAATACGATCGCGTCGTCGCTCATCTTCCCGAGCGACCCGGGCTCGATGATCCCTGGGCCGGAGAGCCCGATGAAGAGGTCCATGCCCTCGATCACCTCCTCCGGCTGGCCGAGTAGGCCGTCGGGGTTCGAGTTCTCGGCATACCAGCGCTTTATCCCCGACATCTCGCCCGAGCCGTAGTCCTCGCGCTGCGTCGACAGCGCGCCGCGGCGATCACAGCCGACGATGTGGCTGACGCCGGAGGCGAGCATCATCTTGGTCACGGCAACGCCGGCGGCCCCGAGTCCGACCATCAGCACCCGCAGCTCCTCGATCGGCTTGCCGACGATCTCGAGGGCGTTGAAGAGCGCCGCCATCGTCACCACGGCCGTCCCATGCTGGTCATCGTGGAAGACGGGGATGTCGAGCGACTCCTTGAGCCGGTCCTCGATCTCGAAGCAGCGCGGCGCCGAGATGTCCTCGAGGTTGATGCCGCCGAAGGTCGGAGCCATCCGCTCGACCGCCTCGACGATCTCGTCGGCGTCCTGGGTCGCCAGGCAGATCGGGAAGGCGTCGACGCCGGCGAACTCCTTGAACAGCATCGCCTTGCCCTCCATGACGGGCATCGCCGCCTCCGGCCCGATGTTTCCCAGACCGAGTACGGCGCTGCCGTCGGAGACGACGGCCACGGTGTTCTTCTTGATCGTGTATTCGAATGCCTTCGAGCGGTCGGCGTGGATGTCCTGGCAGACCCGCGCGACGCCGGGGGTGTAGGCCATCGACAGGTCGTCGCGGGTCTTGAGCGGGTACTTGTTGCGCTGCTCGATCTTTCCGCCACGGTGCATCTGCATCGTCCGGTCGGTGTACTCGAGCACCCGCGCGCCGCGGGTCGAGCCGATCCCGCGCAGGATCTGCTCCCAGTGGGCCTGGTCGCGGGCGTCGATCGTGAACTCGCGGACTCGCTTGCCGTCGGCGCCGGCGCCGGGCACCAGGTCGACGCCCTGGAGCTGCCCCCCGGCATCGGCGATCGCCGCGGTCAGCTTGCCGAGCGGCTCCTTGCGGGCGTCGAGCTCGACCCGGATCGTGACGCTGTATTGGGCCTGCGCGGGCATGGGCGGCTGATATTAGGCATCCCCGTGTGCGCTCAGACGCCGCGGTGAGACCCCATGCGGGCCGGTCTGCGGAAGCAAGGCGATACGCCTCGCGCGCGCATCACCGCACGGGGACGGCGAATCTCCGCGCAAGGGCAGGGGAAACCCGCCCCCGAGGTTTCTAGAGTTGCTCCCGTGGCGGACAACGGAGACAAGCGGCCGGAGCTTTTCCTGCTCGACGGCAACTCGCTGGCCTACCGGGCGTTCTTCGCGCTGCCGGAGTCGATCGCGACGTCGGACG
>DATFPK010000051.1:0-13606 GCA_035264885.1 Solirubrobacterales bacterium | reverse complement strand
GCGCTGATCAAGGTCGACCCGGCCGACGTCGGCGGCGTCAACCCGTCGGTGCCCGGGTTCGGCGGCCCGACCGGCGTCGGCAGCCCCGGCCCGAGCGGCGCGACCGTCTACTCGTACGGCAACTCGTCGCTGCGCTTCGGCGCCCGTCCGCTGCGCCCGAAGCAGGGCACCCTGATCCAGACCACCGGCGGCGGCTGGAGCCACACCGTCTACACGGTCACACCGGGCATCCCCGGCGACTCGGGTAGCGGGTTCTTCAGCTCGACCGGCGCCGCGTTCGGCACGCTGAGCACCGTCGCGATCGCGCCGCTTGCCGGTTCCAACGGCGTCGGCGACCTCGCCAAGGAGCTCGCCTACATGCGCACCAACAGCTCCTTCAGCGGCGTCAACCTCGTGCCGGGGACCGAGCCTTTCCGGGCCGACTTCGCCGGCGCGGTGCAGGGCGCCTGAGCGTCCCCCGCCAAAGCTAGGGAGGTAGGAGGGCCGGGCTCACGCCCGGCCCTCCTCGTTTTCGCGCTCAAGCTCGGCCAGCAGGTCCTGGAGGTCGAGCGGCGCGGAGAACATCTGCAGCTCACCGTCGGGCGTCCGCGGCCACTGCTGCGGCGGCCGGTCCCAATACAGCTCGACGCCGTTGCGATCGGGGTCGTCGAGGTAGAGCGCCTCGCTGACGCCGTGATCGGAGGCGCCGGTCAGTGGGATTCCCGCCTCCCCCACCCTCCGCAGCGCGTCGGCCAGCAGCTTCCGGGTCGGATAGAGGATCGCGGTGTGGAAGAGGCCGGCGCTGTTCTGGGGCGCCGGCGGGGCGCCGCGGGAATACCAGGTGTTGAGCCCGATGTGGTGGTGGTAGCCGCCGGCGGAGATGAACGCCGCATCGGCCCCCCAGCGCTGCTGCACCTCGAACCCGAGCACCCCGCAGTAGAACCCGAGCGAGCGCTCGATGTCACCGACCTTGAGGTGGACGTGGCCTATCCGGACGCCGCGATCGATCGGTCCGGTCACCCGGCCGAGTCTAGGGCGCGGCGCGAAGCCGCCTAGATCGACGCCGCGTCGAGCGCCTGGTTGACCAAGGCGTCGGCGTCGGCGTTCTGCTCGCGGCGGACGTGGCGGATCGACCAGCCGGCGAGCCCCGCGAGCGCCGACAGCACCCGGGCATTCAAGTCGCGGAGCGTCGCGTCCTTGACCTTGTACTCGCCCTTGACCTGCCTGACGATCAGCTCGGAGTCGCCGACGAGGTCGACCTCGTCGGCGCCCAGGTCACGGGCGAGCTCGATGCCGAGCAGGAGCGCCCGGTACTCGGCGACGTTGTTGGTGGCGACGCCGATCGTCTCGGCGCGGTCCGCGAGCACCTCGCCGCTCCCGTCATGTGCGACTGCCGCGATCGCCGCCGTGCCGGGGTTGCCTCTGGCTCCCCCGTCGACGTTGACGGTTACCCGCATCAGGCGGTGGCCTCGCCGCCCTGCCGGCCCCACTCGGGCGCGCCGAGCAGCAGGCGTCCATCCTCGCCGGCCTGCGCGTTCCAGTGGCGCGCCGGGGCATCGAGCTGGTCCACTTCGTACCCCTTGTCGATCTCGTAGACGGGCCGGCCCTCGTCGCGTAGGTCCACACCCCACTGGTACCAGGAGAGCTCCCAGGCGACGGTGATCCGGATCTCGCCGGGCGAGCCCGCGGCGGACCCGATCGACACCCAGGGCGGCCCCAGCGTTCGCATCAGGCCGCCCACCGTGCGCGACTGCTCGCTGAGGTTGAAGCGGTCGACTGCTCGCTCGAGCGGCGAACCCACCGGCTCGGAGACCTCCGGCGCCCGGCGACCCACGTCGGCGCCCCGCCCGGCCGGATCCGGACTTGCACTCGGGCCGGCATTCGGCGCGGCGACGGGCTCGGGTGCCGCTTGCTCGACCGCCTCCTCGGCGTCCTCCTCGGCAACAGGGTCCTCCTCGGCCTCCCGTGGATCGCCGGCCGCCGGTCCGTCGTCGCCCTCGTAGAGGCCCTCGCCGGGTTCGGCCGGCCGTCGCCCGTTTCGCGGTCGCAACAGCGCCGCGAGGCCGGCGCGCCGACGCCGTCGGGGCTCCTCGACCCGCGCCTCCCCCAGGCGCTCCTCCCAGAACCAGCCGAGCTGCTCGGCGCGCCCGCGGCAGAGCTCACAGACGTTCCTCTCCTCGCCCTCCGGCGTCACGTAGGTCCGCGGGCGCTCACCGGACAGGATGGTCCTTCCGCAGACCGAACAGCTCTCGAAGTCGACCACGCCGTGAAGCTAGCAACGGGCGGTGGCGGTCCCCGAAAGTGCGCTTGCGGCGGGCCTAGGCCCTGACCTCCTCACCCTCCCGCGCGGCCGCGACGACCTTGGTCGCCAGGTGGCCGGGGACCTCCTCATAGCGCTCGAACTCCATCGTGAAGTCAGCCCGGCCGCCGCTGATCGAGCGAAGGTCGGGCGCGTAGTCGAGGACCTCCGCCATCGGCACCTCGGCCTGGACCTCGGTCATCGAGCCCTTCGGCTCCATCCCGAGAGGACGGCCGCGGCGCGAGTTGAGGTCCCCGATCACGTCGCCGACGACGTCCTCGGGGCAGCTCACCGTCAGCTTGACGATCGGCTCGAGCAACACCGGCTGGGCGTTCGACATCGCGTCCTTGAACGCCATCGAGCCGGCGATCTTGAATGCCATCTCCGAGGAGTCGACCGAGTGGTGCTGGCCGTCGAACAGAGTCACCTGCACGTCCTTGACCGGGTAGCCCGCGATCGTGCCGTGCTCCATCGCCTCGCCGACGCCCTTCTGGACGGCGGGGATGAAACCACCGGGGATGACACCGCCCTTGATCGCGTTGACGAACTGGAGGCCTGAGCCGTCATCGCCCGGCGCGATCTCGATGTGGCAGTCGGCGAACTGCCCGCGGCCGCCCGTCTGCTTCTTGTAGCGGGCATGCGCCTTTGCCGGCCTGCGGATCGACTCCTGGTAGGGCACCCGCGGCGGATGCAACTCGATCTCGGCGCCGAAGCGGCGCTTCATCCGGTCGACGATCACCTCGACATGGACCTGGGTGAGGCCGGCGATGATCTGCTCGCCGGTCTGCGGGTCACGGTGGACGTCGAGAGTGGGGTCCTCCTCCGAGAGCCGCCGGATCGCGGTGACGGCCTTCTCCTCGTCACCCTTCGACTTCGGCTCATAGGCGAAGGCCATGACCGGGGAGGGCAGGTCGAGCGGTGGGAAGGCGATCTCCTCCTGGCTATCGCAGAGGACGTCGCCGGCCCTGGTCTCCTTCAGCTTGGCGACGGCGCCGATGTCGCCGGCGCCGAGCTCGGGGGTCTGCTCGAGCTCCTTGCCGACGGGTACACCGATCTGACCGACCCGCTCCTTCGCCGTCTGCGTGACGTTGACCACGTGCGAGTCGGAGGTCAGCGTGCCGCGGTAAACGCGGAAGAGGTTGATTCGGCCGGTGTAGGGGTCGGCCAGGGTCTTGAAGACGTAGGCGACCAGCGGGCCGTCCTCGTCGGGCTCGATCTCGACCGCCTCGCCGTCTGGTCCGATCGCGGCGACGGCGCCTCGCATCGCCGGCGACGGGAGGTCCTCCACCAGCGCGTCGAGCAGGCGGTCGGAGCCGAGGTTCTTGGTCGCGACGCCGCAGGTGACTGGGAAGACCTTGCCGTCGGTGACGCCGCGCTTCAGCACGGTGACGATCTCGTCGTGGTCGATCTCCTCGCCTTCGAGGTAGCGCTCCATCAGCTCATCGGAGTTCTCGGCGACCTCGTCCATCAGCTTCTCGCGGTACTCCTCCGCCTGGGCGAGCAGGTCCTCGGGGATCTCGGCCTCGCTGCTGCCCCGCTCGGCGCCCTCGTGGATGAACGCCTTCATGTCGATCAGGTCGATGACGCCGCCGACGTCGTGCTCGGAGCCGATCGGGATCTCGGTCGCCACTACGTGGTTGCCGAACGCCGACTGAAGGGACTCGAGGGCGCGGAAGAAGTCGGCCCGCTCGCGGTCGAGCATGTTGACGAAGACCAGGCGGGCGAGGCCCTCGGCGTCGGCCCGCTGCCAGAGGCGCTCGGTGTGGACCTCGACGCCCATCACCGCGTTGACGACGACGACCGCCGCGTCGCACACCCGCAGGCTCGCGAGCGCGTCGGCGACGAAGCTCGGGTCGCCGGGGGTGTCGAGGAGGTTGATCTTGCGGCCCGAGTGCTCGAAGGAGGCAAGAGCCGCGCCGATCGACATCTCGCGCTCGTGCTCGTCGGGCTCGTGGTCGGAGACGGTGGTGCCCTCGGCGACCCTGCCGAGCCTGTTGACGACGCCGGCCTCGAACAGCATCGCCTCGTGGAGGCTCGTCTTGCCGCTCCCTCGGTGACCGATCAGCGCGACGTTGCGGATCCGGTCGGCGGCCTTGTGGGGCATCGGCGGGGACTCCTCTCCCTCGGGTTCTCTCCTCGAGGGCGGATCATATGCCCGGGTCAGCCCGCGGGGATGAGCGTGCCGCGGAAGCTGCAGGTGTCGGTCTGGTCATCCGCGTTCGAGAAGGTCAGCCTGGAGCGCACGAGGCGACCTAACGCCCGGCTCCCCGCTCTGCAAAGCCTCCTAGTCCTCCTGCTGGAGGTGGCTCTTCAGCCGCATCACGGCTTTCGTGTGCAGCTGGGAGACGCGCGACTCGGTGACGCCGAGGACCTCGCCGATCTCGCGCAGGGTGAGGTGCTCGTAGTAGTAGAGGGCGACGACGAGCTGCTCGCGCTCGGGCAGTGAGGCGATCGCCTCGGCCAGCCGGTCCTTGACCTCGCTGGAGGCGAGGGCTTCCTGCGGGTCGGCGGCGCTCTCGTCGGGAATCGTGTCGAGCAGCGAGACCTTGTCCCCCGAGGCGTCGGAGATCGCCCACAGCTCATCGAGCGCATAGACCGAGGAGTTGGCGATCTCGAGCAGGGAGCCCTGCAGCTCGTCCTCGCTGATCCCGAGCTTCTCGGCCAGCTCCTCCTCGGTCGGCGCCCGCTGGAGCTCGTGTTCCAGCTTCGATTGGGCGACCTCGATCTCGCGGGCGCGGGAGCGGACCGAGCGCGGCACCCAGTCGAGCGAGCGCAGCTCGTCGATGATCGAGCCGCGGATCCGGGTCATCGCAAAGGTCTCGAACTTGATTCCCCGCTCGGGCTCGAAGCGCTCGATCGCGCCGATCAGTCCCATCAGGCCGTAGGAGATGAGGTCGGCGTCGTCGACGTGCGACGGCAGCCCGGCGCCGAGCCGCCCGGCGACGAACTTGACCATCGGCGAGTACGCGACGACCAGCCGCTCCCGGGCGGCGGGGTCGCCCTGACCCTTGTAGCGCCGCCAGAGGTCGCGGAGTTCAATCTCCTTTACGCCCGTCGCCATCATCTCCCTGAGGCGATTGTATGTAGGTGCAGGGGATTTTCCTCCTGGTGGCAGCGATAAGGTGCCGAACTTTCAGCCTTGCGGATCATCATTAGTCGCGTTACGCCCGCGGGTGGGCTCCCGCGTATTGTCCCCGCAACCGCGAGGGGTCCACGCGCGTGTAGACCTGTGTCGTAGAGATCGATGCGTGGCCGAGCAGCTCCTGGATCGTCCTCAGGTCCGCGCCGCCCTCGAGCAGGTGGGTCGCGAAGGAGTGGCGCAGCGAGTGCGGCGAGACGCCCGACGCCAGCGCCGCCTCGCGCACCCAGCGCCGCAGGCGGCGCGCCACATCCGAGGATGAGAGCCGGCGCCCGCTCTTGGAGAGGAAGAGGGATCGCTCCTCCGCAGGCGGCGACAGCGCCGGCCGGCCGCGGGCGAGATAGCGTTCGAGCGCCTTCTGGGCCGGCTCGCCGACCGGGACGATTCGCTCCTTGCCGCCCTTGCCGAGCACCCGGAGGCGCTCGGAGTCGAAGTCCATGGCGCCGAGATCGAGGCTCGTGATCTCCTCGACCCGCAGGCCGCAGGAGTAGGCGAGCTCGAGCATCGCCCGGTCGCGGACCTCCAGCGGTGTCCCGGCGGGGATCCGGTCGAGCAGCTCGGCCACCTGCTCACGCGAGAGCACCTTTGGCAGTCGGCCACCGCGCTTCGGCGCCGAGACCAGGTCGGCGGGGTTCTGCCCCACCCGCTCGGTCCGGACCAGGAAGTCGTAGAGGCTGCGGATCGAGGCGAGCTTGCGCGCGACCGTTGCCGGGGCGGCGCCATCGGCCGAGAGCCCGGAGGCGAAGCGGCGGACGTCGCGGTGGCGGAGGTCGGCCGGCCCGAGGCCACGGGTGTCGCACCACTGCGAGAACTGGCCGAGATCGACGCCGTAGGCGCGGCGCGTGCGCTCGGCGGCGCCCCGCGCGCCGAGGTCGCGGTCGAACGCGGACATGGCCTCTGCCCAGGTCATGCCGGTCAGATTCGCCGCCGGGGCCGCTGTGCCTGCGGGTGGTGGCGCTCTGTCGCTAGCCGATGTAGATCGGCGTTCCGACCGGGACCTGGTCGTAGAGCTCGATCACGTCGGGGATCGCCATCCGCACACAGCCGTGGGACGCGGCGGTGCCGAGCGAGTAGGTCTCGTCGGTGCCGTGGATGCCGGCCCCATCGAAGATTCCCAGCCAGCGGGCCTTGAGCGGGTTCTCGGGGACGCCACCCGGCACGACGGTGCCCGCCAGCGACCCGGCCCAGGCGGAGTTCGGGACCGACCACGGAGGATCCACCGCCTTGTTCTGGATGTGGTACAGCCCGGCCGGCGTCTCGAGGCCAACCTGCCCGACAGCCACTGGGTAGGACTCCGCGAGCTTCAGGTTCTTCCACAATCGGAGCGTGTAGTTGGCGCGGTCGAGGGTCAGGTAGGTCGGGTAGGCCGAGGCGACCTGGTCGGTCGTGACCTCAGGGCGCGTCGTCCGCACGACCGCCCTGATGGCCCGCGGCTTCGTCGCGCTCGTCACCACGCCGGCGAGCTGCTTCTCGAGCAGGTTGTCGCGCAGCTCGCGTCCGTTCTCGGCCGCGACGACGTTCAGCGAGGAGCCGGTCGCGCTGATCGTCGCGTCCTGGGTCTCCTGGTTGATCGCTCCGGCGACGCGGCGCACGAAACGATTGACCGCCGGCTGGAAGTACGCGACTTTGGGCCGAATGTTCTCGTCGACCTCCCCGCCTGTGACGTAGCGGACCAGCCGGCTGGGCAGACCCCCCTCGCGGCTCGTCTCGAGCGCCTCGTCGACCGACTGCCGGACGTTGGCCCTTACCTTGAGCTGCTTCGCCGGCAGCTTCCAGCGTTCGCCGTTGTAGGTGACGAAGACCGGTTTGCGCAGCGGCTGGACGAGCTGGCTGCGCAGCAGGCGCTCCGCCTTGGCCTGCTCGAGGCCGCCGACGTCGACCCCGCCGACCGTGATGCCGTCGGCGATCTCGTCGCTGCGGGCATCGTCGTAGGCATAGGCGGCGAAGGCGCCACCGATCAGGAAGACCAGCAGGACCGCGACGGCGACGAGCGGCCAGCGCCGGCGCTTCTCGTCACCGGAGTGGCGCTCGAGGTTCCCGTAGCCGGGATGTTCTGACTGGCTCTGCTTGCGTTTCATGTCCCAGGTGACCGCTCCCTGCCAGGCGGACGCTCCCCAATGCGGGAAGTGTAGGCAGGCGGATCAACCAACCGTCCCCATGACGGACGGTGCAAACCTGGGTTCGGCGAACCGGAGGCTGATCCTCTCGCGGCGTCAGCCGCGCAGGTAGCCGCGGGCGCCCGCGATCGCCTCGAGGACCGCCTCGCGCGATTGGCCGTCGCGCTCCATCTGCTCGAGCTCGCCGAGCGCCTCGACGTCGAGTCCGGCGAGCAGCGCGATGACCTCCTCCTGCTCCAGCAGGCCCGGGTCGGGCACGTCGGTCTCCGCGCGAGGCATCGGCTCGGGTGCCGGCGCGTCGAGGTCGCTCTCCTCCTCCGATGGGGTCTCCTCCACGGGTTGGGGAGGCGCTTCGGCGACGTCGACCTCGCCCTCACCGGGCGGGGGCGAGGGGTCGAACAGACCGGCGTCGTCGATCCGCGGGTTCGCCGCCTCGCGCCGCACGTGCGGGCTCCAGCGCAGGAACTCCTCGACCTCGCGCTCGTAGCGGTAGGGCTCGGCCTTGCCGGCCAGGACCGGCTTGAGACGGAGGTGCTCGCCGAGCCGGAGAACGGCCTCGCGCGAGGTGTAGCGGTAGGAGAACCCGGCCGCCTTGAAGCGGCGGTTGTCGACCCCGCGGCCGAACCGCATCTGATTCAGCATCTCGTCGGGGACGCGAAAGCCGAGCCGCCGCAGCGGACCGGCGGCAAGTCCGGTACCCCACGGCGGCAGGACGGGCAGCGGGCGCTTGCCGAGCAGGCTGATCACCTCGGACAGGGCGAGCACGCCGTCGGCGGCGACGTTGTAGATGCCGGGCAGGTCGAAGAGGGCGGCGTGCTCGAGGGCGTGGACCACGTCGTCCTCGTGGACGAACTGGTAGCGCGGGTCGAAGCCGAGGATCATCGGCACGACCGGCAGGTTGAACATCCGAACGTGCGAGGTCTCGACGCTCGGCCCGAGCACGTTGGCAAAGCGCAGGACGGTCACGGTCGCGTCGATCCGCTTCTCGGCGAAGTCGGTGACGACGGCTTCGGCCTCGACGATGTCGCGCTCGATCGGAGTCTGCGGCGCATGCTTGCGCCTCATCTGCTCGGTGAAGAACGCCGGGTCGTCCTGCTCGCAGCCGTACCAGTGGGCGGAGCTCTTGAAGATGAAGCGACGGACCGGGGATTCCGCGCCCGTGCAGGCGGCGAGGATGTTCAGCGTCCCGATCACGTTGTTCTCGTGAGCCGCCGCGCGGGACGAGGCGATCGAATCGACGACGAGGCGGGTGTCGATGACCGTGTCGATCTCGGCCGCCTTGACGATCCGCTGGATCAGCGAGTGCTGGTTGCCGACCTTGACGAACTCGGTGCGCTCGAGCTCACGGGTCGGCTCCCGCGTGTCGACCCCGATGATCGTCTCGATCTCCGGGAACGACTCGAGCGCCTGGGCGAGCCGGCCGCCCCAGTAGTGGGAGAGGCCCGTGATCAGGACACGGCGGGCCGGGCTGCGCTCCGGCGTGTTCATCCGAACCAGACCGACTTCCGCGTGCTGACCATGTCGTGGAGGTTCTCCTGGATCCGGGCCCGGACCTCGTGGGAGATCGTCTGCACGAGCGAGCGGTCGGCTTCGGCATCGGGGCCGAGGCGGTCAGTGTCGATGGGTGCCAGGAAACGGATCTTGAACTTGGCCGGCAGGTAGCCGAGCATCCCGAGTGGGCCCATCCAGGGGAAGGTTGGCGTGAGCGGGAAGTAGAGGAGGCCGGTCAGCTTCTGGAGCGGCTTCACGTGGGCGAAGATCGGCGCGGCTTCCTCGGCGCCGACGACGCAGACCGGGACGAGCTTCGCCCGGGCGCGGATCGCGGCGGCGACGAAGCCACCGCGGCCGAAGCGGCGCAGGCGGTAGCGCTCGTGGTAGGGCTTCTCGGTCCCCTTGCGGCCCTCGGGGAAGACGAGGACGAGCTGGCGCTCGTCGAAGAGGAGGCGCTGGACGTTGGCGGGGTGGGCGGCGACGCAGCCGATCTTCGGCACCAACATCGAGAACAGCGGGTAGCCCTTGAAGAAGTGCTCCACGGTGATGTGGAGGGGCCGCGGCGCGCTGTGCTCCTCCTTGATCGCCTTGGCGATCATCGTCGCGTCGGGCGGGAGGGCGCCGGAGTGGTTCGAGGCGAGGAGGACGCCGCCCTCGGCCGGAACGTTCTCGACGCCCTCGACCTCGGCTCGGAACCAGTAGCGGTAGAAGAACTCGACGACCGTTTCGTCGAAGACTCGCTCGACCCGCTCCGAGCGGCCCCAGTCGTCGACCTGGCGCTCGGGTTCGATCGCGGGCAGTAGGTCGCGCTGCGCCTCGCGCCTCGCCGGGAGGTTGTCGGCCTGCCGCGGCTCGGCATCGGCGCGGTCGACCTCCACCAGTGGGGTTCGGTCCGCCATCCCGGTGCCATTGAAGCAGCCTCGTTCGCGGCCGGTTCGCCCGGGTATGTTTCGCCCCTGGTGCGGTCCAAGGACGCGGTGCGCAAGGAGATCTGGAAGGCCATGGACCGGGAGGGCGTGTCGCGCTTTCCCGGCGCCGAGGGACGGATCCCGAACTTCGCCGGGGCCAAGCTGGCGGCCGAGAAGCTGACCGGCCACCGGCTCTGGCGACGGGCGCAGGTGATCAAGGCCAACCCCGACTCGCCCCAGACGCACGTGCGACGGGCGGCGCTCGAGGAGGGCAAGACGGTGATCATGGCCGTGCCGCGCCTCCGCGACCCGCACCCCTTCCGGCTGCTGGAGCCGAAGCGCCTGTCCAAGGCGACGGTGAAGGAGGCGGCGACGATCAAGGGAGCGCTACGGCACGGCCGGGTCGTTGCCCTCGACGAGCTGCCGGAGATCGACTTCGTGCTGACGGGTTCGGTCGCCGTCAACCTGAGCGGCGCCCGGGTGGGAAAGGGCGGCGGGTTCTCCGACCTCGAGTACGGGATCCTGATCGACGCCGGCAAGATCGACACCCATACGACGATCGCGACGACCGTTCATCCGATCCAGATCGTCCGCCGGCACCTGATGGTCACCGAGCACGACCTGCCGGTCGACCTGATCGCGACGCCGCGGGCGGTGATCGAGGTCGAGCGCCAGTACGGGCGACCGCGCGGAATCCTCTGGGACCACCTCCAGCCGCCGCAGATCCGCGAGATCCCGATCCTCGAGCGGATGGGCTACGCCTGATGGAGGCGGCCGCGCCCGCGAAGCCGCCGGCCACCGGATCACGGCGCTCCAAGCGGCGGGCGCTGTGGGTCATGGGACACCCGTGGGCGGAGCGGCCGGACCCGACGCCCAGCGACGGGCCGGACCCGTACGGGGAACCGGATCCCGAGTGGCTGGGGATCGACTGGCGCGAGCACCTGCGGACGGTCGACCTGCCGAACGGGACGCGGGTGAACTACGCGGAGATCGGCTCGGGGCCGACGTTGCTGCTGGTGCACGGGTTGGGTGGGGCGTGGCAGAACTGGCTCGAGAACATCCCGGCGCTGGCGCGGTCGCATCGGGTGATCGCGATGGACCTGCCGGGGTTCGGCGACAGCCCGGTTCCGGAGTGGACGCTGAACATTCGCAACTACGGGTCGGTGATCCTCGATCTCTGCGAGGCGTTGGACACCGGGACCGTGGCGATCGTCGGCAACTCGATGGGCGGGTTCGTCGCCGCCGAGGTCTCGACGAGGAACGAGCCGCTCGTCTCGAAGATCGCCCTGGTGTCGGCGGCGGGCGTGTCGCACGCGCGGATGTACCGCGCGCCGACCGCGACCGCGGGGCGGATGGGCGCCGCGATGGCGCCGTTGCTCTTCCGCCACCACGAGCGGGCGCTGCGGCGGCCGCGGCTGCGAGCCAACATGATCCGCCACCTCGTCTACAACCCCTGGCTGCTCAGGAACGAGGTCGTATGGGAGTTCGTCCACACCGGCCTCAACGCCCCGGGCTTCGCCGACGCCCTTCGCGGCCTGGCCGGCTACGACATCATCGACAAACTCGGCGACGTGGACGACCCCACCCTGATCGTCTGGGGCCGCAATGACTTCATCGTCCCCGTGGCCGATGCCCTCGCGTTCGCCGAGATGCTCAAGAACTCCCGCCTCCAGATCTTCGACCGCACTGGCCACCTCCCGATGGTCGAGCGGCCGGTGAGGTTCAACCGAGTGCTGGAGGAGTTCCTGGCGGAGTAGCGGCGACGAAGTCGCGGCCGGTTCCGCGAGATCGACGTTCGCCTGAATGGTTCAGGCAGAAGTCCGTCTCGGCGGAGGGCTAGCCGGTGATCGCGCCCTGGGAGGCGCTGGAAACAGTGGCGGCGTACTTCGCCATCACTCCCGTGGTGAAGAGCGGCTCGGGCTGCCGGTACTCCTCGATCCGCTGCCGGATGTCGTCATCGCTGAGGGCTACCTCGAGGCGGCGGCCGTCGATGTCGACGGTCACCTCATCGCCGTCTCGCAGGGCGGCGATCGGTCCGCCTCGGGCGGCCTCCGGTGCCACGTGGCCGACCATCAGGCCGCGGGTCGCGCCGGAGAAGCGGCCGTCGGTGAGCAGCGCGACCTCCTCGCCCAGCCCCTCGCCGACGATCGCCGCGGTCACCTGGAGCATCTCCCGCATCCCCGGCCCCCCGGCGGGCCCCTCGTTGCGGATCACGATCACGTCCCCCGCCTCGATCCGCCGGTCCTTGACCGCTCGGAAGCAATCCTCCTCGGATTCGAAGACACGGGCCGGTCCGGTCTGGCCGTGGCGCTCGGTGCCCGCCAGCTTCACCACCGACCCCTCCGGAGCCAGGTTGCCGCGCAGGATCGCCAAACCGCCCTCCTGCTTCAACGGATCAGACAGCGGCCGCACGACCTCCTGTCCCTCGGCTTCCTCCGCCTCGGCCGCCACCTCGCCGATCGTCTGGCCGGTCACCGTCATCGCGTCCTCGTGCAGGATCCCGGCTCGGGCCAGCCGACTCAGGATCAGCGGCACCCCGCCGGCCCGGTAGAGGTCGGTCGCGACGAAGCGGCCGCCCGGCTTCAGGTCGGCCAGCAACGGTGTCCGCTTGGAGATCGCCTCGAAGTCGTCGATCGCCAGCTCGACCCCTGCCTCGCGGGCGACCGCGAGCAGGTGCAGGACGCCGTTGGTCGATCCGCCCGAGGCGCAGACGCAGGCGATCGCGTTCTCGAGCGACTCGCGGGTGATGATCCGGCTGGGGCGGAGATCCTCGGCCAGGACCCGCATCACCAGCTCTCCGATCTGCTCGGCGACCTCTTCCTTCGTCGCGTCCGCGGCCGGGACCATCGAGGAGCCGGCGGGCGAGATTCCCAGCGCCTCGAAGGCGCAAGCCATCGTGTTAGCCGTGAACTGGCCGCCGCAGGCGCCGGGGCCCGGGCTGGCGTGGTTCTCCAGGTCGCGAAGGTCCTCCTCTGACATCTCGCCGGCGGCGTGGGCGCCGATCGCCTCGAAGACGTCGAGGATCGTGACGTCGCGGCCCTGCCAGCGGCCGGGGGCGATCGAGCCGCCGTAGAGCATCACCGACGGGACGTCGAGCCGAGCCAGCGCCATCACCGCGCCGGGGATCGTCTTGTCGCAGGCCGAAAGGGCCGCGAGCGCGTCGAACTGGTAGCCGCGGGCGGTCAGCTCGATCGAGTCGGCGATGACCTCGCGGCTGACCAGGGAGGTCTTCATCCCCTGGGTGCCCATGGTCACGCCATCGGAGATCGCGACGGTGTTGAACTCCATCGGCGTGCCTCCGGCGGTGCGGACGCCGTCCTTGACGTGCGCCGCGAGGCCGCGGAGGTGGAAGTTGCACGGCATCGCCTCGATCCACGTGTTGGCGACACCGATCGTCGGCCGGCTGAGCGCGTCGTCGTCGAATCCGACGCCCTTCATGTAAGCCCGGGCGGCGGCGCGGTCGGGCCCGTCGAAGACCGCCGCCGACCGGGGGCGCGGCAGGTTCGCGGCGGGGGCGCTGCGGCCGTTCGTCTCGCCCATGCGCCCGGAGACTAGTGGGGTGCCGGAGCCGGCCGGCGCCGCCCCTCCCACTCCCGGAGGCGGCGCAGATCCCGCCGCGCCTGGCCGGGATCGACCTGGCGTCCGGGGAGGTGCATGTTCGAGTCTCCGATCA
>DATFPK010000050.1:0-1983 GCA_035264885.1 Solirubrobacterales bacterium | reverse complement strand
AGGATGTCGGGCTCGAGCGCCATCGCGCGGGCGATCGCGACGCGCATCTTCATGCCGCCGGAGAGCATGTGCGGGTAGACGTCCTTGAACCGCGTCAGGTTGACCTTCTCGACGATGGCGTTGACGCGGTCGTGCGCGTCCTTGCCGCGGAACTTGCCGGTCACCTGCATCGGGAAGAGCACGTTCTGATAGACCGTCTTCCAGGGCATGAGCTGCTCGAATTCCTGGAACACCATCATCCGGTCGGGGCCGGGCGCCGTGACCTTGCGGTCGCGCAGCCGGATCTCGCCCTCGACCGGCTCGAGAAAGCCGCCGACGGCCTTGAGCAGGGTCGACTTCCCGCAGCCCGACGGGCCGAGGATTACGTAGCGGTCGCTCGGATAGACCCCGAAGCTCACCTTGTAGGTGGCGGTCACGAGATGCTGCGGCGTCTTGTACTGGATCGTGACGCCGCTCACGTCGAGGAGGGGCTTCGCCATCGCGGCGGCCTTCAGCTGCCGGGGAGCCCGTGGACCTCGGGGAAGAACAGGTCCTTCCAGCTCTCGGGCCTCGCCGGGATCAGACCGTTGCGGCTCATGAAATCGGCGTAGGCCATGACCTTCTTCGGGGTCATGGTCCACTCGTTCTCGGGCAGGCGGATGATCCGTTCGGCCTCGGCGGCCGGCATCCTGGAGTTCTCCGCCCTGACCCAGATCTCGGCCGCCTCCTTCCGGTTCGCGTTGATGAACTTCACCGCCTCGTCGAGGGCCGCGACGAAGGCCTCGACGATCTTCGGGTTCTCGTCGCGAAAGCGCGTCGAGGCCCAGACCACGTTGAAGGTGTGCGGCCCGCCGAGCACGTCGTACGAGTCGACCACCTTGCGCACCCGCGGGTCGGCGAGCTCCTGGTACTGGAAGGGCGCCGAGGTGAAGTGGCCGGTGACCTCGGACCGGCCGCTCATCATGGCGGCCATGCCGTCGGGGTGGCTCATCGAGACGGTGAGCGTGTCGAGCCGGCCGTGCTGGCCCGGCCCGAAGGCCTGCTCGGCCGCCATCTGGAGGGTGACGGCCTGGATCGAGACCTTCACGGCCGGCAGCGCGATGCGGTCCTTCTCGGTGAAGTCCTTGAGGGTCTTCACGTCGGGGTTGATGGTGGTGAGCCAGATCGGCATCGAGTTGATCGCCGCGACGCCCTTGACCTTGAGGTTCGCGCGGGTGCGGGACCAGATCGTGAGCAGCGGGCCGACGCCGCCCGAGGCGAAGTCGAGGTTGCCGGAGATCAGCGCCTCGTTCATGGGCGAGCCGGCGCTGAGCTGCAGCCACTCGGTCCGGACCTCGACCCCGAGCTTTTTGGCCTGCTCCTCGAGAAGCTTCTTATCCTCGATGATCGTCAGCGGCAGGTAGCCGATCCCGAACTGCTTCGCGAGCCGAACCGCCTTGGTCTGCGCCTCGGCGCCCGGCGACCACAGGCCCGCGGCGAGCGCCGCCGCGGCGGCAAGCGCCAGAAGCAACAATCCATCGCGACGGCTCGTCATTCGTCCCTCCCAAGGGCGCGTTCGCCCGGCCCGTGTTTGTCTGTTCTGCCGGGCCGAGGAAGCCTAAGGCGGGAGGGCCGCGTGTCAATCGCGAGGGTAACGCATCACTGTCCATCCCCGGCCGGAGCGAAGCGGAGGGAAAGGGGATCCAGAAGGCGCTTGCCCATGGGTCCCCTTCCCGAGCCGCTCGCAGCCCGCCGAGTGACAGTGCCGCTAGCCGCCGACCTCGCCGCTCATCACCCCGCCGATCGATTCCCAGCGCTCGCCGTTGAAGCGCTGCATCTGCATCTGCTCGATCGGATAAAAGTCGGTCGGGCTGGTGCTGATCCTGATGCCCGGCAGGAGCACGCCGATGTCGAGATTCAGGTTCGCGGCCTGGCGCATGACGTTCTCGCGGGTGAGCTCGTCGCCGCTTTGCTTGAGCACCTGCGCCAGGGTCTGGGCGACTGCGTAGCCGTAGACGGTGAAGC
>DATFPK010000049.1:0-73595 GCA_035264885.1 Solirubrobacterales bacterium | reverse complement strand
CGCCGGCGGTGATCGCGACTGCGGTCCGACCGGCGCCGATGTCAACAGGCGGGGTTGAGCCAGGCGTCTCGTTGTCGCCGATCGTCGCCGTGTCCCCAGTCCCGAGACGTCCGGCGGTGCCCAGCCCCCAGCAGCGGACCTGTCCGGTGTCCAGGATCGCGCAGGTGTGGGCGCCGCCGGCGGTGATCGCCACCGCGGTTCGGCCGGTCCCGATATCCACGGGCGGGGCGGAGCCGGGTGTCTCGTTGTCGCCGATCGTCGTCGTGTTGCCGGATCCGATCGCGCCGACCCCGGCGTTTCCCCAACAGCGGACCTGCCCGGTATCGAGGATTGCGCAAGTGTGGGCCCCGCCCGCGGTGATCGCTCGCGCGGTGCGTCCGCCCGCCAGGTCCACGGGGCCGACCGAGCCTGGAGTCTCGTCGTCGCCGACGTTGTTCTCGTTCGCGTAGCCGAGTCGGCCTACGGTGCCCGCGCCCCAGCAACGCACCTGTCTCGTGTCGAGGATCGCGCAGGTGTGCTGGTTCGTGCTCGAGATCGCAGTCGCCGTGCGCCCAGCCCCGAGGTCCACCGGTCCGACCGACCCCGGCGTCTCGTCGTCACCCACCACGGGATTCCCCGGATACCCGTTTTGACCCAGGCCGCCCTGGCCCCAGCAGCGGACCTGTCCCGTGTCCAGCAGCACGCATGTGTGCCCGAGGCCGGCGTCAACCATCCCCGCCTGGAACGAGCGCAACTGAGAGCTCGCCTGCTCGGCTCCGGCCCTCGCCTCGAGCCCCGAGAGAACAGCAACGGCGGATAGCGCTACAGCGACGGCGACCCGCGGCAGGCGATGCCCGGCAAGATGGATCATGCGGCCCCCAATCGGCTGGGAAAGGGCAGATCGAACCTACCCCCCGGGCACTGCCGGGTCAACCCCCCTACAGCGGGATGTTGCCGTGCTTGCGCTTCGGCTGCTCGACCCGCTTGGTCTGGAGGGTCCGCAGGGCGCGGATCAGCTTCGGGCGGGTGCTGCGGGGGTCGATGACGTCGTCGATGTAGCCGCGCTCGGCCGCCGAGTAGGGGTTGGCGAAATGGGCCTTGTAGTCGTCGATCAGCTTCTGGCGGCGCTCGTCGGGCGTCGGTGAGCTGGCGATGTCCTTGCGGTAGATGATGTTCACCGCGCCCTCAGGGCCCATGACCGCGACCTCGGCGGTCGGCCAGGCGAAGTTGAAGTCGGCGAGCATGTGCTTGGAGTTCATGACGTCGTAGGCGCCGCCGTAGGCCTTGCGGGTGACGACGGTCAGCTTCGGCACCGTCGCCTCGGTGAAGGCGTAGAGCAGCTTGGCGCCGTGGCGGATGATCCCGTTCCACTCCTGCGAGGTCCCCGGCAGGAACCCGGGAACGTCGGTGAAGGTCAGCAGCGGGATGTTGAAGGCGTCACAGGTGCGGACGAAGCGGGCGGCCTTCTCCGAGGACTCGATGTCGAGGACGCCGGCCAGGTGCATCGGCTGGTTGCCGACGACGCCGACCGGATAGCCGTCGAGCCGCGAGAACCCGACGACGATGTTGCGGGCGAAATGCTCATGGACCTCGAAGAACTCGCCGTCGTCGACGATCCGGGAGATCACCTCGCGCATGTCGTAGGGCTTCGTCGGGTCGTCCGGGACCAGGGAATCGAGCTCGGGGTCCTCGCGCTCGGGGTCGTCGTAGGGCTCGACTCGCGGGGGCGTCTCGAGATTGTTCGAGGGCAGGAAGCTGATGAGGTAGCGCACGTCCTCGAGGCAGCTCTCCTCATCGTCGGCGGCGAAGTGGGCGACCCCGGACTTCGAGTTGTGGCTCATCGCGCCGCCGAGGTCCTCGAACTCGACCTCCTCGCCGGTGACCGTCTTGATCACCTCGGGCCCGGTGATGAACATGTGCGAGGTCTCCTTGACCATGAAGATGAAGTCGGTCATCGCCGGCGAGTACACGGCGCCGCCGGCGCAGGGGCCCATGATCAGGCTGATCTGCGGGATCACGCCCGAGCACTGGACGTTGCGGACGAAGACGTCGCCGTAGGCGCCGAGGGAGACGACCCCCTCCTGGATCCGGGCGCCGCCCGAGTCGTTGATCCCGATCACCGGCGCCCCGACCTGGGCGGCGAGGTCCATGACCTTGCACATCTTCTCGGCCATCACCTCGCCGAGGGACCCGCCGAAGACCGTGAAGTCCTGGGAGAAGACGAAGACCGTGCGGCCCTCGATCGTCCCGTAGCCGGTGACGACCGCGTCACCGTAGGGGCGCCGCTTCTGCATCTCGAATTCGTAGGTGCGGTGGCGGACGAAGGTGTCGAGCTCCTCGAACGAGCCGGGGTCGAGGAGCTTCTCGATCCGCTCGCGGGCGGTCAGCTTCCCCTTGGCGTGCTGCTTCTCGACCGCCTCCTCGGAGGCCGAGTGGACGGCGGCCTCGCGCAGCTCGCGCAGGTAGGCGAGCTTCTCCTCGTGGGTCGTCGGGTTGCGCTCGCGCACGGGCGGCGCAGTCTATTCCGCGTCAGTTGTTGGTGAACGGCCGCTTCTGCGGCTCCGCGAGCTCGTCGAGGAGGCGCTCAAGGTCGCCCTCGCTGAGGTCGGACGGCGGCCTCGCGCTGATCGCGACCCGCATGCCGAAGCCCTTCTCGCTCAGCGACACCTCGACCCCGTCGGACCCCAGGGCCGGCTCGGAGGCCACGAGCGCCGCGATCTCGGGCTCGGACTTGACCAGCGTGCGCGAGACACGGATCTCGCCCTCGCCCGGCGGCTCGGTGACCGGCGGCGGCTGCTCCTCGGGGGGCTCCGGCGGCGGGGGCGGATCCGCCGGCGGCGGCGGTTCCTCCATGGGGGGAGGATCGGCCGGAGTCTCCGCCCGCGGCGGACTCTCCTCGCGCTTCCATCGCCTGAACCAGCCCATCGCCCCGCTGTTCAACCGGCGCCGCCGCGTTCCTGCCCTGCCCGAACGACCTGGGCGGAGTCCTTCATCTAGAAGAAGGCTCCGCCCTCGTACTTGCCGAAGACGTCCCGCATCGCGCCGCAGACCTCGCCGATCGAGGCGTTCGCGGCGAGCGCGTCGCGGATCGGATAGAGCAGGTTGCCGTCGCCGCGGGCGACGTCGCGGAGCGTCTCCAGCCTGGCGTCGACAGCGGCGCTCTCGCGGTTCTCCTTGAACGCCTTGAGACGGGTGAGCTGTCGGTCCTCCGCCTCCGGGTCGACCTTGAGGATGTCGACGTCGTCGACCTGATCGGTCACGTACTTGTTGACGCCGACGACGACGTCCTGGCCGGTCCGGTAGCGCTCGTGGTAGGACAGGGCTGACTCCTCGATCTCGCGCTGCATGAACTCAAGCGCGTTGACCGAGCCGCCGAGGTCCTCGACCCGCTTCATCAGCTCCCAGGCGCGGGTTTCGATCTCGTCGGTCAACGACTCGACGAAGTAGGAGCCGGCGAACGGATCGACGGTGTCGGCGACACCCGATTCGTGGGCGAGGACCTGCTGGGTGCGGAGCGCGATCCGGGCCGAGCGCTCGGTCGGGAGGGCGAGTGCCTCGTCGAAGCCGTTGGTGTGGAGGGACTGGGTGCCGCCGGCGACCGCGGCGAAGCCCTGGAGGGCGACGCGGATGGTGTTGACCTCGGGCTGCTGGGCCTGGAGCGTGACGCCGCCGGTCTGGGTGTGGAACCGGATCATCATCGACTTCGGGTTCTCCGCCCCGAAGCGCTCCTTGACGATCCGCGCCCACATCCGCCTCACGGCGCGGAACTTGGCGACCTCCTGGAAGACGTTGTTGTGGCAGTTGAAGAAGAAGGCCAGCCGCGGCGCGAACTCGTCGATCTTCAGGCCCCGCTCCAGCGCGGCCTCGACGTAGGCGATCGCGTTGGCGAGCGTGAAGGCGACCTCCTGGACGGCCGAGCAGCCCTTCTCGCGGATGTGGTAGCCCGAGATCGAGATCGTGTTCCACTTCGGCACCCGGTCCCGGCAGTACTCGAAGATGTCGGTGGTCAGCCGCATCGTCGCCTCGGGGGGGTAGATGTAGTTGCCCCGCGCCACGTACTCCTTGAGCACGTCGTTCTGGACCGTGCCCCGCAGGACCTTCGACTCGACGCCCTGCTCCTCGCCGACCAGCTCGTAGAGGAGCAGCAGGACGGCCGCCGGAGCGTTGATCGTCATCGAGGTCGAGACCGAGTCGAGCGGGATCTGGTCGAAGCAGATCCGCATGTCCTCGATCGTGTCGATCGGGACACCGGTCCGGCCGACCTCGCCGCGCGAGAGCGGATCGTCGGAGTCCTTGCCGAGCTGGGTCGGCAGGTCGAAGGCCATCGAGAGGCCGGTCGACCCGTGCTCGGTCAGGTAGCGGTAGCGCTCGTTGGTGTCCTCCGGAGACGCGAAGCCGGCGTACTGGCGCATCGTCCAGAGCCGGTCCCGGTACATCCCCTCGTGGATCCCGCGGGTGAACGGGAAGCCACCGGGCTCGCCGAGGCGCTCGTCGAGGCCGGCTTCGACGTCGTCCTCGTCGTAAACCGGTCCGAGCTCGATTCCGGAATCGGTGAAGACCCGATCGTCGTCGGGCCCGACGACCGGCGCGATGTACCGGTACAGGTCTTCCTGGACCGCCTTCTCCTGCAGCTCGTCGACCGCCTCGGCCTGGGCTCCCTCGCTCCCGGCCGCGGCGGGCTTCTCGCGTGACGTCGCCATCGCCGCGAAGTCTGACGGATTCAGCCGCTCACCTCCGTCGCCCGGCGACGGCGAGTAGCGCCGCTGCCGCGGCGATCGCGGCGAACCCCAGCAGGCCCGCCTCGCGGACGCCGTCGGCGGGATCGCCGACTCCGCGCGCGGCGAACCCACCGGAGGCCACGGCGGGGGCCGGCGTGGGTCCGGGCGACCCGTCGAAAGCGAGGTGACCACCCTCGAGGCTCCCCGGAGCGACGGCTCCCTCGTCGCAGGACGCCGCGCGCTGCTCGAGCGCCGAGTTGAGGGCGTCGGCGAAGCCGGGATCATAGGCACGCACGTCGGCAGGGATCTGCGCCAAGCCGTCACGGAGCTCGGCCTCGCTGTGAGCGCATCCACTGACGGCTCCGAACGATCGGTACTCGTCGTAGAGGCGGTCGACGTCCGCCCGCGCCGCCGCCGGCAGGACGAGGACGGCGATGCTCAGCACGGCTGCCGAAGTCGCTCGCGGGCCCACGCCGCCAAGATTAGGGCCGGGTTCGGGCTCGGCTAGATTTCGCACCATGAGGGCGCTCCCCTTGACCGGAGCGGGCCCGGTCAGGAGCGCAGCGGAGTCGGGACGGGCCGAAGGCTGGGGTCCCTGGCTGCTGGGCCTCACCATGCTCGCCGCCGCCTACGCCGGGTTTGCCGGTGGGGCGATCGAGATCCCGGCCGAGAGCAGGGTCCAGGGGGCCATCGCGCTGCTCGGGCTGGCCGCGGTTCTCGGCATCTGCCTCGGGCGACTGGCGGCGCTGGCCTCGCCGATCGCCTGGGGGGGCGTTGCCTGCCTCGGACTACTCGGCGTCTGGAGCGCCGCATCGATCCTCTGGTCGATCCTGCCGGACGGGAGCTGGCTCGCCGCCAACAGGGCGACCGCCTACGCGGTGGTCGTCGCCGTGGCGCTGGCGGCTGCGGGCTCGACTAGGAACGCGCCGGTCCTGGTCGCGCTGGCGCTGGCCGTGCTGACGACGGTAATCGCGGCCTGGTCGCTCGCCGGAAAGCTCTTTCCCGGCGTCGATCTCGGCCCGCTTCACTTGGACGCCGGCGATCGCTTCGCCCGCCTCCGCGAGCCTCTCGACTACTGGAACGCGCTCGGGCTGATCTGCGTGATCGGCAGTCCAGTCGCGATCTGGCTCGCCGCGGCCCGCGATGCCGCGGCTCGGTATCGGGTCGCCGCGATGGTCGCGCTGACGGTGCTGGTGCTGACCGCCGCCCTCTCGTACTCGCGGGGGTCGGTCGTCGCCTACGCCGTAGTCCTCGCCGTCATGGTCGGGGCGGGCCCCCGCCGGCTCCCACGTCTCGCCGCCGGCATGGGGGCGGTCGTCGCCGCGGGGCCCTGCATGTTGCTCGCGTTCACGCGCCACGACCTCTCGGCCAGCGAGCTCCCCCTGTCCGACCGTATCGACGGCGGACTCATGCTCACCGGCGTCCTCGCCCTGTCGCTGGCCGCCGTCGTGCTGGGCGGCCGCGAGCTCGTCCGGCTGGAGGGAAGGATCCGATGGGACGCGGCGCGATCGCGCCGAGCCTGGCTCGCGACCGCGGCGGCCTGCGTTGTGGCCTTCGCCGGCGGGATCGCCGCGCTGGCGGCCTCGGATCGCGGTCTGACCGGTGAGATCTCGCACCGGGTCGACGAGTTCAGGCAGCCCGGCACGACCCTGTCGAACGAGCCGGAGCGGCTTGTATCCGCGAACGGGTCGAGCCGCTATGTCTGGTGGCAGGAGGCACTGGGCGCCTGGAGCGACCGGCCGCTGGAGGGCTGGGGCGCAGGCTCGTTCCCGACCCTGCACTACCTCTACCGGCGCTACGAGGCGCCGGCCCGCTCCTCGCACAGCCTGCTGCTGATGCTCGCGTCGGAGACGGGCCTGGTCGGCCTTGCGCTCGGGCTCGGGGGGATCGGGCTGCTCGGGCTGGCCGCCACGGCCAGGGTGCGTGCGGCCCGCGGCGCCGAGCGCTCGGCGCGCCTCGCGCTCGCCACCGCCGCAGCGGCCTGGTTCGCCCACTCCCTCTTCGACTGGCACTGGGAGGTGCCCGGCGTGACCATCCCCGCACTGATCGCGCTCGCGGTGGCCGCCGCCCCGGCACCGGCCGGGCGCGCCCCCCTACCGGCCGGCCGCGGCCGAACGGCCGCCGCCGTCGGCGCGGCGGCGCTCGCCGCGGCGGCCCTGATCACCTCCGCGACCCTGCCCTCGCTCGCCGAGGACGCGCGTCTCCAGGCCCTCAGCCTCGCCGCAAGCGGGAGGTTGGCCGAGGCCGCCGAGGAGGCCGACCTCGCCCACCGGCTGAACCCGCTCGCGGTCGAGCCGCTCTTCACCGAGGCCAGCGTCGCGACGAGCCGGAGGCGGCCGCGCGAAGCAGTGGCGTTGCTCGAGGAGGCGACGCGCACCCAGCCCGACAACTGGCGCGCCGACCGTAGGCTCGTCGTCGCTCTGATCGGTATCGGCGCCGGCAGCCAGGCGGCCGGGGCGTGGCGCACCTGGGCCGAGGACGACCCGCTGCGGTTCGCGCGCGGGCGAAAGGAGATCGCAGCCGAGGTCTTTGCCGCCGCCCGGCCCCCGGCAGAGTCGCCGAACGCCTACGGGACGCCGCCGGGCCGATGACTGGCGCGAGACTGCCACCCACCCGCGAGGTCCTCGGTTTCGAGATCGCCGTGACGACCTATGAGGACCAGCTCACGCTGATCGACGCGATGGTCGCCGGTGGCGACAAGGGCTACTTCTGCCATGCCGCCGTCAACACGGTGATGAACGCACGGCGGATGCCGCGGGCCGCCGCTGCGGTGCGCGGCGCGACCCTGACTCTCCCCGACGGCATGCCGCTCGTGTGGGCGCTACGGGCGCTCGGCGAGCGGATCGAGGATCGGATCTACGGTCCGGACATGATGCTGCTCGCCTGCGAGCACGCGCGGGCCCGCCACTTCCTCTACGGGGGGCGGGACGAGGACGCCGCCCGGCGCCTCGCCGAGAGCCTGCGGCGGCGCTTCCCGGAGATCGAGCTGGCGGGACGGTGGACCCCGCCATTCCGGACTCTGACGGCGGCCGAGGAACGGGACGTCGCCGAGCGGATCGACGACAGCGGTGCCGACATCGTCTGGGTGGGGACCGGGTCTCCGCGCCAAGAGATCTGGATGCGGACCATGCGCGACCGAATCGAGGCGCCGGTGCTGATCGGCGTCGGCGCAGCGTTCGACATCCACTCGGGGATGACCCGCCAGGCGCCCGCCTGGATGCAGCGCCACGGGCTCGAGTGGCTTCACCGCCTGAGCCGGGAGCCTCACCGGCTCGGCCCCCGCTATCTGCGCGACAACCCGGCGTTTGCGGCGGCGTTCGCACGCCAGCGGCTGCGTGAGCGGCGCCGGGGGGCGAGCCGGTGAGGCGCGCCGGCTTCTCCTCAGCGCTGTCGCTGACCCTCGTGCTCGCCGCCGGCTCCTTTGCGGCGATGCTGCCGGTCGCCTCGGCGCTGATCGACCCCACTCCGTTGCCCGCCACCCTGGGCAGCGAACAGAACCAGGACACCGAGACTCTCCTTTACGCGTTCGCGTTCGCAGTGCTCCTGCCGCTCTCGGTCTGGCTCGCACCTCGGCTGGCCGACCGAATCGCAGCGGGTCCCAACGCGGAAGGCCTGGGGCTGCTCACGGCTTTGTTGACCGGCTCTCTCGCGGGGGCGCTGATCGTGGCACGGGTCGCCGACCGGATCTCTTCGGTGCAGAGCGAGTGGCTCGCGGCCGTGGCGGCAGGCGCCTGGTGGCTTCTCGCCGCCGGGCTCCTGTATCGGACCCTTCGCCCGCGGCCGTGGCAGGCGCTGCTGCGGCTCGCCGGCCGGACCGATGCCGCCTGGACCGCGGCGGCCCTTGTCCTGCTGGGCGCGGTCGCCTCGTTGACGGCCCTGCGCGCCCTCAGCGTCCCCGCGCTGATCGTCGCCGCGGCGCTCGCTGCGGCCCTCGGCTACGCAACCCTGCGGAACTCCCTCCCGCGTCCGGCCGCAAAGTTGCGACGGGCGCTCGACCTTGCCGCCGTCGTCCTCGTGCTGCTCGCGGTGCCAGACCTCGTCGTGTTCCGGCCCGAGGAGGCGGCTGGGAACCTCGGGGTCGCCTTCGAGACGGGAATCATCCAGTTCCATCAGAATTTTCTCCTGGGTCCGGCGAACCAGGTGCTCGCCGGCAACGCGGTTCTGGTCGACACTTCCTCCCAATACGGGGTCGGACCGATCTATCTCCTGTCGGCCTGGTTCCAAATCGCGCCGATCGGCTACGGCACGTTCGCGTTGCTCGACGGCATTCTCACGGGCCTCTACTTCGCGACCGGCTACGGGATCCTCCGGCTCGCCCGGGTGGGCCAAGCCATGTCGGTCGCGACGATGGCCGTGGCCGTCCTGGCGCTGGCCTACAACCACCGCTACCCGGTCGGCGGCATCCCCCAGCAGGGTCCCATCCGCTTCGGCCTGCCGATCCTCGTGGTGCTTCTGGCGGTCCTCGGCGCCCGGTTTCCAGCTCGAAGGCAACTCGCTCGAGGCGCATGCCTGGTCGTCGTCGGGGCCTCCTCCGTCTGGGCGATCGAGGCGTTTGCCTACACGGCGGCGACCTTCGCCGGGATCGCGCTGCTCGAGGCGGCCGCCGCTTCAGGCGGGAGGCTGCGACGCCTCGTCCGCGACGCGCTCGCGGCGCTCGCAGCATGCCTGGGCGCCCATCTCATCTTTGCGGGGGCCACCCTGCTCTTCGCCGGCCAGCTTCCCGATTGGGGCCAGTACTTCGCCTACCTCGACCGGTTCCTCGGGACCCTCGGAGACCTGACCTACGACGTCACGCCGTGGTCGCCGGCATTCGCGGTCGGCGGAGTCAACTTCGCCTCCGCCGTGGCGCTGGCGCTGCTGGCGCGGCGCCGGCGCGAAGAGCTCGCCCGCGAGTGGGTGCCGGCCGTGGCGCTGGCGGGAACGACCGCGTACGGCATCGCCCTTTTCAGCTACTACATCGACCGCTCAGGCGACCACATCCTGCCCTATGTGTCGCTGCCGCCCCTGCTCGTCGCGTCGATCTGGCTTTCCCTGCTGATCCGGCGCGCGGATTCCGTCCCCCAGGGCGTGCGGGCCGGAGCGCTCGCTTTCGGACTGTCAGTTGCCGCCCTGATGTGCGCGGCCGCCTGGCCCTCCGCCGACGCACGAATGCCGCAAAGCGCCCTCGCGCATGCCCTGCCGCGCGGCAACTCCTTCCGCGACGCGGTCAGCCGCCTATGGAATCCACCGCCGCTCGATGCCAGGTCGCCGGCCGCTGAGACGGCGCTGGACCGCTACCTGCCGAACGACAAGGAGACCCTGATCCTGGTACCTCCGGACCTCGGCCTGGAGGTCCTCTTCCGCACGGGGCGCTCCAGCGCCCTGCCGTTCGGCGATCCGTGGGAGGACGGGTTCGTGGCCGAGGAGCACTATGGACCGCTGGCCGATGCGATAGCGGCGATCGAACCGGGCTCCCGCATGCTGCTCGCCCGCCGCGGCCTGAAGGCCCTGAACCTGCCGCAAGCGACAGGGTCTGAGGATCCGGTGGCGGGGTTCAGGGTCGTCGGCGGACTCAGCCCGCTCCAGCAGTGGGCGCTGCGAAAGATCGCAAACCGGTTCCGCCTGGCTCCCGTCGCTTCGGTTTCGAACGGTCTGATCGTCGTCGAGCTTCGTGACCGAAAACCCCTGCCCCCGGCCCGCAAGCGGCGTGCCCTCCTCTACATCCTGCCCCCCGGCGGATTCGCCTTCCCGGCCACACTCGATCTGATGGAGGAGGCGCGGCGAGCAGCCCGCGCCCACGGCTTCCAGCCCCGAGAGATCGACTACCCGCTCGGGAACCCGACGCGCGCCTGGGAGTTCGTCCGCGACGATGCGCGCCGGGCCGTCCGCGCCGGACGCGAGGTCTACGCCTACGGGGAGTCTGCCGGCGGCGTCCTCTCCTCCCTCCTGGCCGAGCGGGGCATAGCCGAGGCGGCGGTCAGCAACGGCGCCCCGAACAACCTCACCAACTTCTACACGGACGACGTCTGGTCGGACCCGCTTCCCTATGGCTTCGGCCTGCCACTCTCGGACCGCCGCAGGCTCTCACCCGTCTTCCGGCCTACTCGGCATCCGATACTCGTTCAGCAGTCTCGCAACGGGGACCCGTTCTACGAGATGAACCGGCGCTGGGCGGCACGGGATCCGCGAGTCCGGCTCGCGATCTATCCCGGCGGGCACGTTCGCGGGACGGGCCCCGCCGGCTACGCCAGGATCCTCGAACAGGCCCTCGCCTATCTACGCGCTGCGCGCGACCGCTAGCGGAGGGCACCTCCGAGCCGCCACCAGTCGATCAGATCGCCGACGCTCTCCCTGAGCGGCGTCAGTGGCGACCATCCGATTGCCCGGTGGAGGCGGTCGGGCATCCCGTAGGAGACCTGAGGGTCTGCTGGCCACGCCAGCTCCGGGACGCTCCTCACGCGCACGGGCCGGCCCGTGAGATCGCCGATCATCGCGATCACCTCGCGCAGCTCCACGGCACGACCGGAGCACAGGGTGTGGATCCCGGTCAAGCCCCGGCGCGCGACCTCGGCGAGCGCCGCAGCGGCGTCCCTGACGTCGACGAAATCGCGGGCGGCGTCCATGTTGCCGACGTCGAGCTCCACCGCCGCCCGGTCCTCGACCTCGGCCAGGGCGGCCTGTCGCGCGAAACCCGAAACCGCGTGGTCGGGCGACTGGCCGGGGCCGACCAGATTGAAGGGCCTGGCCACTGCAATGCGCAGGCCGTGGCGCGCCGCGAAGGCTGCGCAAGCCCCCTCCATCTCGGCCTTGGCCCGGCCGTAGGGGCTGACCGGGTCAAGCTCCTGGTCTTCGCGGAACGGCATGCGCTCCGGCAGCGGCTCGCCGTAGACCTGGGCCGAGGAAAGGCAGAGGACGTGCGCGCCCGGCGCCGCCGCGGCGACCGCCCCGAGCAGGTTCTCGGCGCCGCGGGCATTGATCGCGCGGCTGCGCTCGGGGTCCTCCCAGCTCGCCGCGACCGAGGCGAACCCGGCCGCGTTCGCGACCGCGTCAGGCGCCGTCCGGTCGATCGCGTCCCGCAGCGAGGCCGGGTCCAGCAGGTCGGCGGCGACGGCGCCCTCGGCCCCTTCGCGTGAGGCCCGGACGACCCTGAACCCGGCCTCCTCGGCCGCTGTGCACAGGTGCGCGCCGAGGAAGCCTCGGGCGCCGAGCACGAGCAGGGTCCGGCCGTCGCTCAAGGCGGACTACGTTACCCGCGTGCTCTCGGTCGTCGTCCCGACCCGCGACCGCCCGGCGGCGCTGCGGGCCTGCCTCGAGGCGCTCGGGAGCATGGAGGGCGTCGAGGGGGGTTTCGAAGTCGTGGTCGCAGACGACGGCGGCACCGCCGACCGGGGAAGCGCAATGACGGCGCTCGGCGGCGGCGACCTGGTGATCGTCGGGACCGGCGGCCGCGGTCCCGCCGCGGCGCGGAACGCCGCGGCCGCCGCGGCCGGCGGCGAGCTGCTCGCGTTCATCGACGACGACTGCGCGCCGCTGCCCGGCTGGGGCAGAGCGCTGCAGCGACGGCACCGCGAGGACCCCGGCGCGCTGATCGGCGGACGGACCGTGAACGCGCTGCCGTCGAACCCGTACTCTCGCGCCGCCCAGGCGATCGGCGATGCCGCCCTCGCCCACCACAACGCGGCGAGGCCGCGCTTCTTTCCGACGAGCAACCTCGCGGCCCCCGCGGTCAGGTTCGCCGAGCTCGACGGCTTCGACGTTTCCGTGAGGAGGGCCGGTGGCGAGGATCGGGACTTCTGCGAGCGCTGGGTCGAGCGAGGCTGGCCGATGCTCGAGGAGCCGGAGGCGGTGGTCCGCCATTCGCACCCGCTGGGGCTGCGCTCGTTCTGGCGCCAGCAGGCGGCCTATGGCGCCGGAGCGTTCCACCACCGCCGCGCCCGCGCCGGCCGCGGCGGCAGCCGCGGGCTCGAGCCATCGCTGACCTCGGGAGTGGCCGCCACCGCCGCCCGCCGGGCCATCCGCGACCGGGACCCCGCCCGGCTAGGGCTGCTCGGGGTCTGGCAGGCGGCCAACCTGGCCGGGTTCGCCAGCGCCGCCCTCAGATCGCGGCGCGGCCCAGAAGCTCACTGAGCCGAGCCGCCTCGCGGGCGGAGTCAAAGCTCTCCAGCACCCGTTGCCGGCCCTCCGCCGCGAGGCGCTCGCGCAGCTCCGGCTCCTCGGCCAGGCGCCGCAGCGCCTTCGCCAGCTCCCCTTCCCGCCCCGGAGTGACCAGCAGGCCCGAGACGCCGTCCTCGACCAGCTCCGGCACGCCCATCAGCCGCGAGCTGACCACCGGCCGGCCCGCCGCCATCGCCTCCATGCTCGCGACGCCGACCGTCTCGGCCAACGTCGGCAGGCAGAAGACGTCGGCGTCCGCGAGCAGCGCGGGCAGCTCGTCCTGTCCGGCGAGGCCGCGGAACTCGACCACGTCCTCGATCCCCAGCTCGGCTCGCAGCCGCTCGAGCCCGGCCCGCTCGGGTCCCTCGCCGACCAGCGCCACCCGCAGCGCAAGCCCCTCGTCGCGGAGCTTGGCGACCGCCCGCAGCAGCGTCGCGTGGCCCTTGTGGCGGACCAGCCTGGCGACGCAGAGGACCCGGACGCCGTCCCCGCGCCGGCCGGGGGGCGGGCTCGGTGGGAAGCGTTCGGGCTCGACACCCATCCGCACCACCTCGATCTTGCCGACGTGGCGATCCTCGACCAGGGCGGCGAGCTGGCTTCGGGTGAACTCGGCCGGGACCGTGACGAATGAGGCCCGGCGCACCTTCTCCGGCAGCCCGTAGCGGGTCACCTCGAACAGTTCCCCCGGGCCGTGGACCGAAATGCTGAAGCTGCCGGGGCGGCCGCCTTCGCCGCCACCGTGGGCGGCGAGCAGGGCAACGTCGCCGGCCCCATCCGCGAACTGGACGGCGTGAACGTGGCCGATTCCCCGCCTTCGGCAGAGCCGGCGCAGGAGCACCGCCTCGGCGAAGTAGAAGAGCGACCAGAGGTGCGCGCGGGACCCGGGCCCCGCGAGACGCCAGGCGGTGGCGAGCGTCCCGAGATAGGACCGCGGCGAGCGCAGCAGGGCGCCGAGGTGAGCCGCCAGCAGGGCCGCCACCCCGCCCGGCAGCAGGTGCTCGGTGCGCTCCGCCTCCTGGCGGTCTTCCGGGGTCGGTAGCGCCTCGGGTCCGGGCGCCCGGACCGTCACGGTGTCGACCTCGACCCCCGCCGCCCGCAATCCCCTCACCTCGCGGGTCAGGAACGCCTGGGACGGCCAGGGATAGCGGCTGGCCAGGTAGGCGATCCTCACCCGAGCGAGCGGTGGACTGCCTCGACGTTGTTGCCGTCGGGGTCGAGCAGGTACGCCGCGTAGTACCCCATCCCCGGCGGGCCGTACTCACGCTCCCCCGGGGGGCCGTTGTCAGCGAATCCCGCCGCGAGGCCCGCCTCGTGGAACGCATCCACCTGGGCAGGCTCGGCGGCGACGAACGACACGTGGACCCCCTGGCTCGGCGGCCCGTCGGCGCTCAGCGCCAGGTTCGCGAACTGGACGAGGTGAGGCATGTCGAGCATCAGCGGGATTCCGAGCGGCTCCATCACCGTGCGATAGAAGCGCTTCGAGGACTCGAGGTCGGCCACCCGCAGGTGCACATGGTCGAAGATCGGCCGGCTCCAGTCCCACTCGGAAGCGTCCATCGGGGCCTCAGTACGCGCCGCGCCTGCGGATGACCGCCGGCACGGTCTTCATCAGGATCACGAGGTCGAGGGTCACCGACCAGCTCTCGAGGTAGAGGAAGTCCAGCCGGACCATGTCGTCGAAGTCGAGGTCGGAGCGCCCGGAGACCTGCCAGAGCCCCGTGATGCCGGGAAGCACGAGGTAGCGGCGCCGGTGCCAGGCCTCGAGCCGAGCGTGGTCGCGAAGCGGCAGCGGCCGCGGCCCGACCAGGCTCATGTCGCCCCGGATCACGTTGAGGAGCTGGGGCAGCTCGTCGAGCGAGTTGCGGCGCAGGAAGCGCCCTACGGCCGTGAGCCGGGGGTCCTCGCGGATCTTGAAGATCGCACCGCTCGCCTCGTTCAGGTGCTCGAGCTCGGACTGGCGGTCCTCGGCGTCGTCGTACATCGTCCGGAACTTGAGGCAGTCGAAGGGCCGGGCGCCCATCCCCGGCCGCAGGCTCCGGTGGAGCACGGGCCCGCGGCTGGTCAGCCTTACCGCGAGCGCGATCGTCACCAGGAGCGGTGAGAGGATGACGAGGCCGAAGCCGGCGATGACGAAGTCGAAGCTGCGCTTGACGACGAAGTCGAAGCCCTCGAAGACCGGCGGGCGAACCTCGAACAGCGGCACGCCGTCGCCCGGTACGAGCTCCGCCCGCTGGGTGAGGATCTCCATCGTCGAGGGCGCGGCGCGCACCCGCACGCCGCGCGCCTGGCAGACCTCGATCAGCCCGTCGGCCATGTTCTGCGGGAAGTCGGGGTCGGCGATGATCACCTCTTCGACCGCGTGCTGGTCGAGCCGCTCGGGCAGATCCTCGAGCCGGCCCAGGTCGCGGAGGCCGTCCTCCGGGGTGTCGTCGAGCGCCATGTACCCGACGGTCTCGTAGACGCTGCGCCCCTCCTCGAGCGCCCGCGCCACCGCGTTGATCCGGCGGCCGCTGCCGACCAGCACGGCCCGGCGGCGGTAGCCGAACGAGCTGAGCAGCCGGCCGGTCAGCGCCTCGTAGCCATGGCGCAGCCCGCAGACGTAGAGCGACGCGAACAGCAGGCCGCCGTAGAAGAGCCAGTAGCTGGAGAACTGCGAGCCGGAGACGAGCGCGAAGATCAACGAGATGACCGTCGCCTCGAAGAGGACCGCGACGGTGCGGGCAGACGCCGGGCGGCTCTCCCGCGAGCCGTAGAGCCCGGCGCGGGCGAACAGCAGGGTGGTCACCAGGAAGGCCAGCGGCACGTAGTCGGCGACGCCGTCGAGAACGGCGCCCGTCTCGTACTCCCCCTGGACCACCGCCTTGACAGCGAGGGCCGAGAAGATCGCCGCGGCGATGCCCAGCAGGTCGATCGCCAGGAGAGCGCCGACCCGCAGGACGCGCCGGTTGCCGTCGCGTCCGGCGAGGCGCGAGACGAGGAACGGGCGGGGCGCGCGGATGTCGCGCGGCTCGGCCAGCCGCGGGAACTTCTCGGGGCGGCGGTCGGGAGGGGGGGTCGGGCGGGGGGTTGGGACTGTGCTCACGAGGAACTCACGGCTTCCGCGACGCCCCCCGCGGGCGGACAACGGCGGTCAACTCTAGTGCCTGGGACCGGGCATACCTCTCTCTCGCCCGGAATCCTACTGGCGCGACTGTTTTACGCTCCCGACAAGCCTCCGCCCACCACCATGATCGCCTTCGGCTGTCCCATAACCGAGCCGCCCGACTTCGAGCGCTACGCCCTTCCCGGGATCCGCCTCGCCGCCGAGCCCGACTCCGAGGTCCTCGCGATGGGCAGCGCCGGGTCGATCTTCCGCAACTTCAACCTGATTCTCGATCGGGTGAAGGACCGGGAAGACCTCGAGGTGCTGGTCCTCCTCCACCAGGACACCGAGATCGTCGACCCCGACCTCTGCCCCAAGCTCCGGGAGGCCTTCACCGACCCCGACATCGCGATCGTCGGCTGCGCCGGGGCCGTCGGCGTCCGCAGCATCGCCTGGTGGGAGGGCTCGGTCAACTGGTCCGGCTTCATGCACCGCTACCACGAGGAGGGCGGGGGCGACATCCCGGCGTTGACCTGGGACCCGGGCGACGTGCCGCCGTTCGCGAGCCTCGGCGAGGTCGACACGATCGACGGTTTCCTGATGGGCATGTCGCCATGGGCGGTGCGGAACCTGCGCTTCGACGAGACGCTCGGCAAGCTGCACGGCTACGACCTGGACATCTGCCTGCAGGCGCGGGCGGCGGGGAAGAAGGTGGTGACCGGGGACTTCCGCGCGATCCACCACCACGACCTCGACATGATCCACCAGGTCGACGGCTGGGTCGAGGCCCACATCAAGGTCGCCGAGAAGTGGGAAGGGAAGGTCGGCGACGTCGGGACGGGCGCCGGCGACTGGAAGCACCGCGCCCGGCGCGCCGAGGCGGAGGCGGCGGCCGAGCGGATGGTCGCATTCGCCGCCGAGCACATCTGGAATGCCCGCGTCCAGGCGCGCGACAACAAGATCGAGGACATGGAGACCAGCCTGAGCTGGCGGATGACCGCGCCGCTGCGCTGGGTCAAGCGCCAGGTCCTGCGGGTGCTCGGACGCGCCTGACGTTCAGCCGCCGGGCCCCTCGAGCGCCCGCCGGATCTCCTCCTTCGAGAACGCCGGCCGGCCGCCCTGGCGGACGCGCGAGACGCGCTCGGCGAGGGCGAACGCCCCGGACCCGAGCAGGCTGCGCAGGATCCGCTCCTGCTCGGCCGTCCGCAGCCGCAACTCGTGGGCGCGCTGGGACTCCGCGTGCTCGGCGACGAGATGGTGCACGCGGTTCGCCTCGAGCCGCTCGAGCAGCGGGTTGCGGTCCCACGGCGCGACGATCTCCTCCACCGCGGCGGCGAAGGATGCGTCGCGTCGCCACAGGACGGCGAAGCCGAAGAAGGCGGGGACGACGGCCAGGCGCAGGTCCGGCCGCTCGGCGGTGAAGTCCTCGAGCGCAGTGAGCACGCCGTTGCGCGGGCCGCCCTCGCAGGCGGCCGCCCACTCGTACGGGAGGCCGTGGTCGGCCGCACCGGGGTTTCCGGGGGCGAGACGCGTCTCATGCGCCAGGGGCTGGCGGTGCTCCTCGGGAATACCGTTCGGGTCGTAATAGGTGTCCCGTCGCGCGTGGGGCCAGCCGACGTCGTGGAACATCAGCAGGGGCAGACCGGCGCCGGCGGAGCGCTCGTCGAGCAGCCGCAGCTCCTCGCTCAGCGTCCACCAGTTGTGGTCGCCGTCGATGATCACCGCGTCGGGGGGATCGATCTCGCCCAGTGCCCGGTGGCTCGTCTGGCGCACGACCTCGAGGTCGGGATTGCGCGCCGCCAGCTCCTCGAGCTCGGCCGGCGGCTTCGGCTCGATCGCCGTCACCCGGGCTCCGGATCGCCCCGCCCACTCCAGCAGGACAGCCGTGAGCTCCCCCTTGTAGGCGCCGACCTCGACGACGGTCCGGGCCTGCACGGCCTCGAGGCACGGGAAGAGGATCTCGGCCACGTTGGCGAGCGAATAGCCCCACTTGCCCGGATCGAAGTCGTGCTGCGCAGATGCCATGCGAGGGGGCGGTCCCGGCGCCGGGACGGCGCTGGTCAAGGTATAGGGTCGGCCGCCATGGGGCGCGCCGGAAGCGATCCCGAGGCCCGGCAGCTGATGCGGGAGCTCGCGTCCCGCCACCCCGGCCTCCGCGAGGCGCTCAGAGCCGACGCGGCTATGACCGCGCTCCACCGCGGCGAGCGCCACGAGTTCCGCTCGCCGGGCGACGCCGTCCTCCAGATGCTGCGCCTCGCCTGGGTCAGCGACGCGTTCCTCGCCCTCGCGCTCTACCGGGCGAAGGCGGCCCTGCAGCGGCGCGGGGTCCCTCTGCTGCCCCGCCTCCTCCACAAGATGGCGATGCGCAGCGCCCAGGTCTCGATCGGGGATCCCGTCCTCGTCGACCCGGGCGTCTACGTCGTCCACGGGCAGATCGTGATCGACGGCCTTGTCGAGATCGGACCCGGCACGGTGATCTCGCCGTGGGTGACGATCGGGTTGCGGGCGGGGGACGTGCGGGGCCCGGTCGTCGAGCGCGACGTCAGCATCGGCACCGGCGCCAAGCTGATCGGCCCCGTTCGGGTCGGCGCCGGGGCCCGGATCGGAGCCAACGCGGTGGTCGTCGACGACGTGCCGGCGGGGGCGACCGTGGTGGGGGCGCCGGCCCGGCCCGCCGCCTGAGCGCTCCACCCGGCCCTTGCTAGGTTCCAGCCATGTTCTTCCGCCGCAAGGATCGGGGCGGCGGGGCCGTCGCCGAAGCCGAACCCGCCGCCGAAAGCAGGCGCTCGATCGAGTCGGAGCTGTCGGGGACGGGCGAGGAGCTTGCCGCCGAGATCCGGAACCTGAGCGACGAGAATCGGCGCGGACGAGATGCGGCCAGGGAGCGGCGCCTGCTCGACCTGCGCCATCTCGCCGGGATCCGGATGCTGGAGGATGCCGGCAGCTCCCCGGACCACCCGGCGCCCGATTTCGAGGCGCTGCCCGCGGCCGACGGGCTCCCCGACATCGCGCCCGAGCAGGCGACGCCGGAGTTGCTTCGCGCCGGGATCCTGCGGGACGGCAGCTTCCTCGTCAGGGACATGGTGCCGCGGGAGCGGGCGCTGGCGTTCGCCGAGACCATCGACCGCGTGTACGACGCGCGCCTGGCGCTGGAAACCGACCGCCCCGGGGAGCCGGGCCACTACGAGGAGTTCGTCTCCGATGAGCGCTTCGGCGCTCCCCTCGCGCGCCCCTGGATCAAGGTCGGCGGCGGCGTTCTCGCGGTTGACTCCCCGGCCGCCATGTTCCAGATGCTCGAGATGTTCGAGGAGTCCGGCATCAACCGCCTTGCCCGCGGATATCTGCGGGAGCCGGTCGGGATCTCGGGTCAGAAGACGACGCTGCGCAAGGCCGAGCCCGACGTTCCGGGCGCCTGGCACCAGGACGGCGCCTTCATGGGAGACGTGCGGGCGCTCAACGTCTGGGTCTCCCTCTCGCGCTGCGGCGACGAGGCGCCGGGTCTCGACATCGTGCCGAAGCGCCTCGACTACCTCGTGACCGCGGGGACCGACGGCGCGATGCTCAGCTACCAGGTGTCCCAGGAGAACGCCGAGGAGTCGGCCGGCGACACCCCGATCGTCCGGCCGGTCTTCGAGCCCGGCGACGTCCTGTTCTTCGACGACCTCTGCCTGCACCAGACGGCGTCGGACCCCGCGATGCCGAACCCTCGCTACGCGATCGAGAGCTGGTTCTTCGGCGGGTCGGCGTGGCCTGAGGGCTACGCGCCCATCGCTGTCTAGCTCGGAGCTCCAGCTCCGGCGGCGGAAGGTCAGGCGGCGAGCCGCCGCGACCGTCTCTGTCTAGCTCGACTCCGCTCCCGCCTGGCGTCGCTGCAGCCAGTCGAACGCCCGCTGGAGGTTGGCCTCGTAGCGGTCGCCCTTGACGTGCTCGCCGAGGAAACCGTGGAAGCGGACCATGGGATCCCGCTTCGCCCAGGCGCGTGCCGGCCCCCAGAAGACGACGCCGTCGTCCGGCGAGGCCAGCAGGAGGACCGGGTTCTCGGTCGGCCCGTTGACCGGCGACAGGCGGCGCAGCACCCCAGGGGGAGTCCCCAACAACCCCCAAAGGTCGTTGGGGTTGAACTTCGGCAGATCGACCGGGGCGCTGTTGGCGACCGCCGCCTCCGCCACGTCCCGCTTGGCCAGGAGCGCCGCCAGGGTGCCTCCGGCCGACTCGCCGTAGACGTAGACGTCGCGGCCGATCTCGCGGGCCAGCTCGGCGCGATGGCGGACCGCCCGCCAGGCCTCCAGCGGGTCCCCGAGGGGATAGATGTACTGGCGGCTCCGGAACCCGTGCGCGCGGGATACCCGCTTCGCGTCGACCATCTCCCCCTGCGGCAGGAGGAAGCCGCTCGGGGCCAGCAGGAGCATCAGGGGCTCCCGGTCGGGCTGCTCGTCGGCGGCCGACTGCAGGACGAGCAGCAGGGCGACAGCGCCCGCCGCGAGGACGGCCACCGGCAGCAGGTACCTCGTCCGGGTCACAGCTCCTCCGCGATCCGCGGCGCCTCGCGGTTGAAGACCCAGACCGCGAGGGCGCAGATTCCCATGTACATCGCCAGGGCCGGCAGCAGGTAGAGCACGCCCCCGGCGGCGTCGACGGCCCCGGGGGCGCCCGGATCGATGATCCAGGCGCGCATCTGTTCGAAGATCGGCGTCAGCGGGTTGACCATCAGGAAGTCGTGCAGCGTGTCCGGGACGACCTCGAGCGGATACAGGATCGGCGTGCCGTAGAAGAGGACGGCGACGAGGACCGACCAGATGATCGCGACGTCGCGGAAGCGCACGTAGAGCGAGGAGAGGATCATCGCCACCGCGGTCGTGAAGACGAACAGGGCGACGGCGGGAAGCGGGAAGAGCAGCCAGGTCCAGGCCGGCTCGACGCCGTAGGCGAGGATGAACGCGAAGACCGCGATCAGGTTCATGCCGAGGTTGAACAGGGCGGTGAGGACGACCGCCAGCGGGATGACGAGCCGCGGGAACTGCGTCTTGCGGACCACGCCCTCCTGGGCCACGACCGAGGTCACCGCGGCCACGGTCGCCTCCTGGAAGAACCCGAACATGACGATGTTGAGGAGCAGCAGGACCGGATAGTTCTCGACCTGGGAGCCAATCCGGAACACCTGCGTGAAGACCGCAAGCAGGACCGCGAACAGCAACACCGGCCGGGCGAGAGACCAGAAGTAGCCGAGGACCGTGCCGAAGTAGGACTTCTTGAAGTCGGTGACGGCGATCAGGTAGAGCAGGTCGGCGAACCGGCGCCATCCGCCGCCAGTGGCCGACGGGCCGCGGACGTCACGCAGCTCGGGGTTCTCGGCGGTTGTCCCGAACCCGGTCATTCGCGCGCCTCCTCCTGGTGGACCCCCTCCTGCGGCACCGCCTCGAGCCGCGCCTTGAGCGAGACGATCCCCGGAGCCCAGACCGAGCCGAAGACGACGAAGGTGATCATCCGCCGGACCGCGACGACCACGTCGGTGACGTTGCGGTTGCGGCAGACCCAGAAGTCGAGCGTGTAGCGGCCGGGATTGAGCGGATTCTCGATGTCGGCCGCGATCCTCACCCGCTCGCCTGGGTCGAGGCTCTTCGCCGGCTCGTCCTCACCGCTCTCCAGGTGGGTGCCGAAGCCGGCGACGTTGACGCCGTCGGCGTCGCGGATCATGAACCCGAAGCTCGGATCGGACACCGCGCGCACGCCTTCGACCTCGGCCCGGAAGCGGATCGTGTCCCCGTGCTCGAGGTTGGTGACGTGCTCGCCGGCCGAATCCTCGAGCCATCCCCGGACGATCCGCGCGTCTTCGGTCCCGGTCTGCCCCTCGTAGTCCTGCTCGTCCTCGTCGCCCGCCGCGCGCTCGAAGTTGAGCCGCAGGTAGCGGCGCGAGACCTGGCCCGGGTCACCCATGTACCGGACCTCGCCCTCGTCGATCAGCATCGCCCGGTGGCAGTACTCCTCGACGGTCGCCATGTCATGGGTCACGAGGACGATGGTCTTGCCGGCGTCGCGCATGTCGCGGAACGTGTTGGCGCACTTCTGCGCGAACGACGCGTCCCCCACCGCCAGCACCTCGTCGATCAGCATGATGTCGGCATCGGCCTGGACCATCACCGCGAACGCCAGCCGCACGAGCATCCCCGACGAGTAGTTCTTGAGCGGCAGCTCGAGGAACTCCTCGAGCTCGGCGAAGTCGAGCACCGCGTCCAGGCGCCGCGCCGCCTCGCGCCGCGACAGCCCCATCATCACCCCGTTCAGGACGACGTTGTCGCGCGCGGTCAGGTCCGGGTTGAAGCCGACGCCGAGCTCGATGAACGGCGCCAGCCGTCCGGCCATCCGGATCCGGCCGGCGTCGGCCCGGTAGATGCTCGCCATGACCTTGAGCAGCGTGCTCTTGCCGGAGCCGTTGCGGCCGACCACGCCGAAGAACTCGCCCTTGCGGACGTCGAAGCTGACATCGCGCAGCGCCTGGAGGTCGCGGTACTCGATCCGCGCAAGGGGGTGCACGGCCCGCTCCTTGAACGAGTTGATCCGATGCTTGGGGATCCGGAACCGCTTGTGGATCCCCTGCGCCTCGATGACGACGGGCTCGCCCATGCCGCTCAGTCAATCAACACGCGTCGAGCAGGGAGAGGACTCGGCCCGTGATCTCGTCGTCCAGCGAGGTCTCCCAGTCCCGGCTCCAGCGGACGGTGGCGCCGGCAGCCCGTGCCTCGTGCTCGCCGACCCGGCGGACCGCCTCCTCGAGCCCTTCGACCACCCCGTCGGGCGTCGGATCGGCGGCGATGAGGTTGGGGGAGATCGCCGCCATCGCCTCCGCGGTCTTGGTCTCGAACGAGTTGGTCACGGCCAGCATCCCCGCCGAGGCCATCTCGATCGGCACGAGGCTGGGGTGCGGCGTGAACATCAGGGCCAGGCCGACGTCGTGCTCACGAAGCAGGGCGGCGTAGGCCGACTGGTCGCGGCGGGTCAGGATCCGCAGAGACTGGGCGCCGGGGAGCGGAATCGAGTCGCGACCCTGGACCGAGCCGATCCCGTTCAGCTCCCACTCGGGCCCGAACACCCCCTCCGCCGCCGCCCGGGAGAGAGACATCAGGCCGAGCTCGAACATGTTGCGGGCCGCGTGGGGCTCGGGTCGGGCGTAGAAGAGGAGGCGGCGGGTGTCGCGCGCGGCGAGGTCGGCCGCCGCCGGCCCCTCCACGGCCGTGATCGCGTTCTGGAAGGAGACGGAGGCGCGGTCGCCTGCCTCGCGGCCCTGCGCGTAGACGCCGTAGCCGCGGGCGGCGAAGAACTCGCGCAGGAGCTCGGTCGAGAAGAGCGCGACGTGCGGGTACTCGTAGGTCTCGCGGGCGACCGCCGCCCAGGAGCCCATCACGAACGTGTAGGGCTCGTACTCCTGGATCAGGTAGAGGAAGCGGTCGCGCTCCGTGGCGGCCACCGCCTCGCGGGCGATCCGGGCGGTCCAGAAGGTCGTGGCGACGAAGGAGTCGAGCGGGCTGACCTTCAGCGGCCGGCCCGAGTCCCGGGCGAACTCGACCTCGACCCGGTCGAAGAGGCCGCCCAGCCCGGCGTAGGACTCGACCTGCCGCCGCCAGGAACGCGGCAGGGGGCCCGTGGGGTCGACGGTGACGATCCGCACCCGGCGCCCGGCCTCGGCCAGCCTGCGGGCCAGGTTGAACTTGGCGATATAGCCGCCGAACAGGTGGCGGAGGTCGATCGTCGGAACCAGCACGTTGACCCGCTCCGGCGTCGAGGGAGAAACGGTCAGCTCGAGCGGCCCGATCTTCGCCTCGAGGTGCGCGGTGGCGGCGTCCCCGTGCGGCGGCGAGTCCTGGCGGGCCGGGGGCAGTGCCGCGTCGGCGGCGACCGCCCCCGCCGCGCCGCCGCGTCGCAAGCCGGCCAGCCTGCGCCATGCGATCCCGCGCAGGAGGAGGCGCTCGAAGCCCAAGGTCTCGTCGCGGCCGAGCCGGGGCCGCAGGAGGCGCAGCGCGAGCCAGGCAGCGGCTACCGCTGAGCGCTCCGCCGCGGCGAACCGGCGCAGGACGCGGCGGCGCCGGGCCGGGGTCCGCGCTCCACCTCGCGCGGCCAGGGCAATCGCGACGGTCTTCAGCCGCAGGTAGCCGCTGAAGTAGGCGAATCGCCAGTCGTCCATCGAGCGCCGCCAGATCCGCAGCTTCGCCACCGGCCCGCGCTTTCCGGACCGGGCGACGCCGAGGTTCGCCTCCGTGTGGCCCAGCGCCGCCTCGCCGTGCTGGACGTAGTCGTAGAGCGGACGGTCGACGTAGTCGATCCGGCCGGTCGCGAGGGCGAGGAGGGCTATCCAGTGGTCGTGGTACTCGACGCCGGGCACCCCGGGGAAGGGCAGGGCGAGGTCCGCCACCTCACGCCGGAAGAGCGATGCCGCGCCCGTGACCGAGTTGGCGATCAGCAGGGAGGCGAGGTTCGTGTGATTGTTGCGACGGCTCGTCCAGTAGGTGCCGGAGATCACCGTGCCGTCGGGCCGGACCAGGCGCTGGTCGCTGTAGACGAGGTTGGCGTCCCCGAGGGCGGCGCGCAGGGTCGCCAGCTTGTCCGGGTGCCAGGCGTCGTCCTGGTCGGCCAGCGCGACGAGGCCAGCGGTCGGGGGCGCCAGGGAGATCGCCCGCTCGAAGTTGCGATAGAAGCCGAGCCGCTCGTCGGAGCGCCAGACGGTGAACCGCGAGTCGCCCTCGACCGCGGCCTCGATCGCCGCGACGCCGCTCGGCGAGGAGGCGTCGTCGCTGATCACGCAAATCCAGTCCCGGTCGGTCTGGGCGCGGATCGACTCGACCTGACGGACCAGGAGGCCGGGGTCGGGCTCGTGCGTCGCCATGCAGATCGCGATCGTCGGCCCCTCGCCCGGAGGCGGCGGAGGCGGCGTCACCTCGACCGCCCCGAGCGGGCCGCCGGCCCGGCTGCGGTCCTCGAGAGCCGCCTCCACCGCCAGCCCGAGCGTCCCCTCCGCGGTCGGCGTCACCGGCACGACCGCCCAGAAGCCGCTCCGGAACGAGCGCAGCTCCGGGTCCTCGGCCGAGCCGGGGTCGTGGTCGGCGTCGGCCTCGCCGTCGCCGAGCAGCGGGTGGTGGGCGCGGAAGAGGTCGGGCCGGGGCATGTTGAGGTCCCGGACCGGATGGCGATGCTCGCCCACCACGACGTCGAGCCCCGTCACCGCCGAGTGGCGGTGAAAGCAGCTGCCGTAGAGGAAGAGCGCGGTGCCGCGTCCCGCCGGGATCGAGTCCGGCAGCGGGAACTCGAGGCGGAGCTCGAGGCCTTCGTCCCCCTCGCTCAGGGCGCTCACGGGCGCGAATCTACGGCACAATCCCCGCCCCCCGGCCCCGAGCGCCAGGGCGGGCAGCGACATGTGGGGCAACCAGACAGTCACCGTGGTCCTGATGACCTACGCGGAGCGCGATTCGATCCGCCGCGTCATCGAGGGCTTCTACGCCACCGGGATGGTCGACGAAGTCCTCGTCGTCAACAACAACGCCGAAGCGGGCACCGCGGCGGAGGTCGAGAAAACCGAGGCCCGACAGGTCTTCGAGCCCCGGCAGGGGTACGGCCACGCGATCCGCCGCGGCCTGTCGGAGGCGACCGGCGACCTGATCGTCCTGGCGGAGCCCGACGCCACGTTCCTCCCCGAGGACCTGGTCAAGCTGCTGGCCTACTCGAACGAGTGCGACGCGGTGTTCGGCACGCGGACCACCCGTGAGCTGATCTGGCATGGCGCCAACATGGGCTTCTTCCTGCGCTGGGGCAACTGGGCGGTGGCGAAGATGGTCGAGGTCCTGTTCAACACCTCCCACCTCAGCGACATCGGCTGCACCTACCGCCTCGTCGACCGCCCGCTCGCCGACTACCTGCTCGCGAACATGAAGGTCGGCGGCAGCCAGGCGGGACCGGAGATCCTGCTGCTGACGATCGTCTCCGGCGCCCGTTTCGTCGAGGTCCCTGTCAATTACCTCCCGCGGGTCGGCAAGTCCTCGGTGACCGGCGACCCGAGCAAGGCATTCGTCCTCGGCCTTCAGATGATCTGGCTCATCCTCCGCTTCCGCCGGCGCTCGCCGCGCCGGCTGCCGCGCCCCGGCGCCTTCGACGGGCAGACCAGGCTGCCGACCGGCTACAAGGGATGAGCGAAGGCAACCCGCACTTCGACGAGGTCGCCGCCCACTACGACAAGTCGCTCCCCGCCCACGTGGTGGAGCACTACCTCGAGAAGCGGGCCGCATACGTCGCGGAGCATCGCCCGCCGCCGGCCCGCGTCCTCGACCTCGGCTGCGGCACCGGTGTCCTCGCGGGACGGCTGGCCGAACTGGGCTACGAGATGGTCGGCGCCGACCCCTCGAAGGGGATGCTGGGAGAGATGCGGACGCGGTTCCCCACGGTGCAGGCCGTGCAGGCGTCGGGGACCGACCTGCCGTTCGAGGACGGGGAGTTCGACCTGGCGCTCTCAGTGGCGACCATGCATCACATCGGCGACCCGGCCGACGTCCACGCGGCGCTGCGGGAGATGGGAAGGGTGGTCCGGCCGGGCGGGCAGGTGCTGGTCTGGGACCACAACCCGCGCAACCCGTACTGGCCCTACATCATGCGGCGGGTCCCACAGGACGTCGGCGACGAGCGGCTGATTCCCCTCGAGGAACTGCTGAGCGGCCTGCGGGCGGGCGGCGCCGAGCCGGTCGAGGTGCAACAGCTGGGCCTCGTCCCCGACTTCACGCCATCGAGTCTGCTGGGCGTGGCCGCTGCGCTGGAGCGGCTCGCCGAGCGCACACCCGGGATCCGCAAGCGGTGCGCGCACAACGTCGTCCTCGCCCGCGCCGGCTAGGGTCGCCGCTCGATCTCGGCCAGTGAGATGCGGATCAGGCCAGGGTGAACCTCGCTGCGCGTGACCTCATAGCCGGGTGGCAGCCGGCCCAGCACACGCTCGCCCAGCGTCGGCCCCTCGCGTCCCTGCTCTGCGACTCGGCGGGCACCACTGGAGAGAGACTCCGTCCGGACGTAGGCGACGAGGAACACCTTGTTGCCGTCGGCGGCTCGGAAGGCCGCGTCGATCATCGGTCCAATCGGCGGCACGCGGTCGCCGAACTCGAACGGATCCTCGCTCCGCGGCAGGCCGAGGCGAAACTGGCGGAAACTGGCCGGGAGATAGACGTCTAGGCCGGTGAGTGGCACCGGCGTCAGCGCCGACGCATCGATGACGATGTCGCCGGGTTTTCCCCTGCTGGCAATGTCGTCGGCCGCCGCCTCGTAGGCCGGGCGAGCCCGGTCGTCGTCCAGGGTGCGGAGAGAGGCCACTGCGAAGCCGGCCAGGACTAGGGTCGTCGAGATCGCCGCAACGAGGACGGCGCCGCTGGCTGCGATCGCCCCCATCAGCAGGACGAGACCCGGAGTCGCCGAGTTGAGGTTGCGGGCGCCGAGGAGATTCGTGCCCAGTGCGCTGTAGACGGCCTCGCCAAGCGGCGCCGCGGCGAAGAGCAGGACAACCAGGGCCAGGCCGCCGGCCACCGGGCGCGGGCGGGGAGTTGCGGCCGGGCGGGGCGGATCGTCGCGCTGCCAGCGTCGCCAGGCCCAGCTCGCGCCGCCGATCAGCAGACCGGCGAGGATCAGTAAACCGGCGAGGACGCCGGGTACGGCCTCCAGCCGCAGGTAGGGGAAGCCGACCGCCCAGGCCTCCATTGCATATCGAACGGCTCCGAATTCGAACGGCTGGAGCCGCGAGAGGATCTCGGTGGTGGGCGAGTTCTGATCGGCGACGAATCCAGTGATCCAGGGCATGAAGGCGAGGGCAGCAGCAAGGTTCGCGAGCAGGAGCGGACGCAGGGCGGCGCGGTGGGCCCACACGACCCAGCCGGCCTGCGCGGCGAGCGGGAAGGCCGCCGTGTAGTGGGAGAGCATCGCCCCGCACGAGGCGCCCGCGTAGACGGCCCACCAGCGCCGCCGGCGCGTCTCCAGCGCCAGCAGCAACGCCAGGGTCGAGACGGCCAGCACCGCGATCATCACCGCATAGGACCGGGCCTCGGCCGCGTAATAGATCATGAAGGGATTGAGGGCGAAGATCGCCGCCGCGACGAGTCCGGCGGCATGACCGACCGTCCGCTGCCCCACCAGGTACATCAGCGGAATGGTCGCAGTGCCGGCGATCAGCGAGGGCAGGCGAATCGCCTCCGGGTCGCCGAAGACCTCGAGGGAGGTCCAGCCGAGGATGAAGTAGAGGGGCGGCGTGATCTCGTCGTCGCTGTGGACGGAGGTGAGGACGTCGCCGAGGCTGTTGCCGTCGAGGATCCAGTAGGTCGAGAGCTCGTCGCCGAGGAGTCCCTGCCCGTACTGAGTCAAACGCAGGGCAAGGCCGGCGAGCGTGATCCCGCCGAGCAGCAGGGCTGTCGTCATTCGCCTCGACACGGCCGGGAACCCTAGGCGAGGGGTGCGACCTAGAATCGTGGCGTGTCCGAGGGCAGGGTTCCCGACGCCCTTGCGCCGCCGCCTCGCCATCCGCGCTTCCCGTTGATGGACGGTATGCGGGCGTTCGCCGTCCTCTGCGTCGTCGTCGTCCACTGCGCCGTCTTCGGCGGCGCCCTGGGCGACGACCCGGCCGGCCGCCTCCTCGCCCATTTGAACGTCGGCGTGGCGGTCTTCTTCCTGATCTCCGGGTTCCTGCTCTACCGGCCGTTCATCGCCCATCACGGAGGCGGGCCGGCGGCCCCCGACGTGGCCGACTACGCCAAGCGCCGCTTCCTCAGGATCTTCCCCGCCTACTGGCTTGCCCTGACCGTGCTCACGATCCTGCCGGCGACGGTCGGCGTCAGCGACGGCGAGTGGCTGGACCAGTATGCGCTCGCCCAGACGCTGCCGGTCCGCGCGGGCGCGGGCTGCACTGGAGCGCCCGACTGCGGCCTCGCCCAGACCTGGAGCCTGGTCGTTGAGGTCACCTTCTACGCGGTGCTGCCGCTCTACGCGCTGGCCGCGGCCTGGCTGACCGGAAGACTGTCGGGGCGGCGCTGGCTGGCCGCCGAGCTCGGCCTGCTCGTCGGGCTGTCGGCCCTTTCGATCATCGCCCACTTCTACTGGGTGGAGTCGGGACCGCGCTCTTGGCTCGCCGGGTCGGTTGGCGCCTTCGTCTTCTGGTTCGCGCTGGGGATGGGACTCGCGTGCGCGTCGGTGGGGCTCGAGGGACGGCGCCTGCCGCGGGCGCTTGAGGCGATCACGTCGCGCCCGCTCCTCCCCTGGCTCGTCGCCATCGCGCTCTACGCCGGCTTGGCCCTCGGCCTGCCGCCCACGCCCTACCTGACCGAGCGCGGGGACCAGGTCCTCGTACACCTCGGCTTCGGACTGATCGCCCTCCTCCTCATGCTGCCGGCAGTGTTCGGCGGTGACCGCGGCGGCGCCCCGAGGCGCCTGCTCGCGACCCGTGTCATGTCCTCTCTCGGCCTTATCTCCTACGGGGTCTTCCTGTGGCACTACGCCGTCGCGCTGGAGCTCGGGGAGGAGGGCGCCGGCTTCGCGGTCGTCCTCGCCGCGACGCTTGCGATCTCGATTGTCGTCGGCACCGCCAGCTACCTGCTTCTCGAGCGCCCGCTGCTTCGCCTCAAGTACCGGCGCTGAGCGGCATGCGGCTATGTTGGCCCGGTTGAGAGCCGGCGCACACACTCCGGCGGGGCGAGGTCAGCGACCGGGGCGCTGGCTGCTCCCGGCCGTGGTGGCGCTGGCAATGGCCGCCCCCGCGGACGCGTCCGTGCGGATGCACGCAACCGGCCTCGAGCCGGCGTTCCGCAGCTACGTGCCCCACTACGTGATCCCCTGCGAGAGGGGCTTTCGCCTGAAGGTCCGCGCCCTGGGCGCGGACGAGGCGCGCGTCGGAGACGGCGCGTGGTTCCACGGGTACGCCGCGCGGCGGGTGAGGCTGCGGCCGGGTCAGGCGATCCGGGTGTCCGAGCGGACCCGCGGGCGCGTGAGGCGGCACTGGATCAGGTGTCTGCCCGAATCCTTTCCCGCGTTCACGTTCAAGCGGTCCGGACGCCCGAGCGCACCCTTCTACATCGTCAGCCCCCTGTTCCCCGACGACCCCGACAACTACGTCTTCGTCTTCGACCGCTGGGGAGTGCCGGTCTGGTGGTTCCGCAGCACCGCCGGCGCCAGCGACGCGAAGGTCCTCCCCGACGGGTCGATCGTCTGGTCGCACTATCTCGGGAGCATCTTCGGCAAGGACCCCGGGATGGGCTATGAGGTCCACCGCCCGAACGGCCGGCTGAGCAAGGTGATCCGCACGGTTGGCTCGATCACCGACCACCACGAGCTTCAGGTCACCCCGGAGGGCAACTACATGCTGCTCAGCTACCGCCCGCGGTCCGGCGTCGACACCTCCGCGTTCAACGGGGATGGCGACGCGACCGTTTACGACGGTGTCGTCCAGACGCTGACGCCGAACGGCAGGCTGATCTCGAGCTGGTCGACCGCCGACCACATCGGCCTGGCGGAGACCGGGCGCTGGTGGGGGGTGCTCGAAGAGACCTACGACATCGTCCACCCGAATTCCATCGAGCCCCTCCGCAACGGCGACTTCCTGCTCAGCCTGCGGCACACCGACGCCGTCTACAGGGTCGACGGCGCGACCGGCGAAATCGAGTGGAAGCTCGGCGGCACCCCGACCCCTCAGTCACTCGACGTCGCTGGTGACCCGTTCGGCGCCTATCCCTTCGGAGGCCAGCACGACGCCCGGATGGTCGACGGGACGATCAGCATCCACGACAACGCCACCTTCCTCCCCCGCCCGCCCCGCGCGGTGCGGTACCGGGTCGGCGGCGGGACCGCAACCCTGGTCGACACCGTCACCGACCGCTTCGCCGAGACTTCCTTCTGCTGCGGCTCGGCGACGTTCGCGCGTGACCGCTCCTGGCTGCTCAATTGGGGCGGCACCGACACCGTGACCGAGTTCGACCGTCGCGGGCGGCGCACGTTCCGGCTGCGGTGGGAGCCGGACGTGTTCTCCTACCGGGCGGTCGCGATCCGCGGCGAGCTCTCGCGCCGGACGCTGATCGCCGGGATGAACGCTCAGGTCCCACGGAAGCGCTAGAGCGGCGGCATGATCTCGTCGTCGCTGTGGACCGAGGCGAGCGGCGACCCCTAGGCGGGCAATAGCGTCCGGCGACCGGCATGTTCCGCGCGCAGTCCCGTGTCCTCCTCCTCGTGACGGCTGTCGCTGTCGGATTCTCGCTGTGGGAGTCGCGCGGCCAGACGTTCTTCTCGGACGAGTGGAGCCGGTGGATCACCTATCCCGAGCGGTCCTTCGAGTACTCGCTGCACGGCGCCAGCGGACACCTGATCATCGGCCAGATCTGGCTCTACCGGGCCGTTCTCGAGGTGTTCGGCGCCGGCTCCTACCTGCCGCACCGGCTGCTCGCGGCCGGACTTCTCGTCGGTCTGCCTGCCGAGTCCCCCAGACGCGGCAGGACCTCGCGCCTGAGCGCCCGGTCCGCGGCGTCGCGGGTGAAGTCGCGGAGGACGGCGGCGGCCCGGGCGGCGTAGTCGCGCCGCTCCTGCGGCGTGAGGCCGAGGGCGGCCCGCAGGGCGGCGGCCAGTGCCGGGGCGCTGCGCTCGGCGGCGGCGAGCTCGAGGGCGAGCTCGCAGGCCAGCGGGTAGGCCTCGTAGGCGCCGCGCGAGGGCGTCGTCGCCAGCGGCACCCCGGCCGCGAGCGCCTCGAGCTGAGCGATGCCGGACCCCTCCCATTCGGAAGCGGAGATGTAGGCGGCGGCGCTCTCCGTCAGGGCGACGTGCTCGGCGTGGCGAAGCTCTCCGTGCCAGACCAGCTCAGGCGGCTCTGCCACGCCGCGGCGGAGCAGGTGGCGGCGGCCGCGCTCCTCGGAGACTCCGGTGACGTGAAGACGGCGCCCCCGCGTCTCCTCCGGGAGGGACCACCACGCCTCGCAGACCAGGTCGAGGCCCTTGTTGTCGGGGTCGGCGGAGTAGGTGAGTAGGTCGCGGGGATCGTCGCGCTCAGGCGGGATCTCGCCGGCGCCGGTGACGGGGACCGGGACGACGGCGACGCGGCGGGAAAGCGGCTCCAGCAGCCCGGCGGAGCGCCGGCCCGTGGCGAGGACGACGTCGGCCTCGCGGAGGCGGCGGCGCTCGAGCACTCGCTGGACGGCGTTCTGAGGTCCCGGGCGGGAGCTGCCGGAGGGGACGTCGACGCGGATCGCCGTCGCGATGCCCTTGGCCCGAAGCCCGGCGAGCGGCGCGGCCAGGGCAGCGGTCGTGCTGAGGAAGATCACGGCAGAGGGGCGGCCGTCGCGCATTCCCCGCCCCAGGGCGCGGCGCGATCCGGCTGCCTCGACCGCGTCGGTGACGGGCCAGAGCCCGCTCCGGCGCAGGTGGCGCTCGGGTCCCAGCTCCATGCGGACCACGCGGTGGTGGACGCCGAGCCGGGCGAGCGACGCCGAGAGCTCGCGCTCGTTGATCCGCCAGCCGGTCGTCGTCGCCAGCGAGATGACCAGGACCGAGGGCTCGCTCATCCCGGCCAGCCCCGCGAGCGCATGCGGCGCAGGAGAAGCGGCGACGCGGCGGCGCCGGCGGCCCGCGCGAGGCGGGCGAACCGCTCTCCCGCCAGCGGCCGGTCGCCGCGGGCCAGCGCCGCGAGGGTGCCGCCGCCTGCCTTCAGCGCCCGGCCGGCGCCGCCGGTCGGCGTCTCGCGGCTGTCGAGGACGGCGGTTGCGCCGCGTCCCACCTCCCGGCGCCAGAGAGCCCGGAGGCGGAGCCGGTCGGCCGCGATCCGGTGCTCTGCCCGGACGTCCCCGGCGTAGAGGAGGCGGTGACCGCGTTCCGCCAGCCGTCGCTGGACCAGCGACTCCTCGCCGTAGAGCGAGACTCTCCCCCAGATGCCGCGGCTGGAGTCGAAGCCGCCGACTGCGCGCAGGGGCCGGGTTCGGAAGGAGATGTTCGCGCCGAACCCCTCGAGGGCATTGGCGGGATCGAGTTCGACCAGGCCTTCGCCGAGGTCGAGCAGGGAAAACGACGTCGCGATCCGGTCGCTGACCCACGCCGGAGGCTCAGCCTCCCAGCGCGCCGCGATCCGCCCGGCGATCGCCGCCACCTCCGGTGGCGCCTCCGCCCAGCGCGCCGCCAGCCGCTCGAGCCAGTCCGGCGCCGGCACCGCGTCGTCGTCGAGGTACGCGACCACGTCGGCCCACCCCGGGTCCTCGAGGGCGCGGTTGCGGGCGGCGGAGAGTCCGGTCGGCGCGGCCACGGCCCGGGCGCCCAGGACCGCCGCCGCTTCGGCGTGGGCCCGGTGCGCCTCGTCGTCCAGGCCGCTCGTCACGAGCAGCGCGCTGGCCCCGGGGATCTCCGCGGCCTGGCGCGCGGCGGGCTCCAGCGCGGGACGGACCTCGGCGGGCGCGCGGTTGGTGCAGATCGCGGCGAGGATGCGCAAGGCGGCTACGTTATTCGCCCTCTTGGCCGCTCCCGGGGAAGATCCGCTCGCCGCGCTGCCACCGGGAACGGGCCGCCGCTCACCCGCGGTACGATCGCTCGGGCACGCCATTGATGCGCTCCTTGACGGGCGGCAGCGGCTTCGGGGGACCGGCCGCGCGCTGGACCGGCTGGCGGCTGACTGGGCGCCGCGCCGCGTGGCCGTCCTCGGCGTCTACGGAGACGAAAGCTCCGAGACGATGGCCGCGGCGATCGCCGAGCTGCGCCGGTCGCGGCAGGACGTGGTGGTCGCCCTCGGCGCGCTCGCGGAGGCCGCCTCCGATCTCGCCGAGAGCACCCGCCAGGTCCACATGGGCGGGGGCAGGCTCGCCAACTTCAACCGCCTGGCCGAGGACGCGAATGCCGCGGAGGCGGACTGGGTGCTGCTGCTCGACGACGACGTCGTCCTGAATGCCAGGTTCCTCGACCGCCTTCTCGCCCTCGGCGAGCGCTTCGGCCTCCACCTGGTCCAGCCGGCGCTCAGCCGCTCCAGCCACACGGCCTGGCCGATGGTGCGCCGCCGCCCCGCGCTCCTGCGCCGCACCAGCTTCGTCGAGATCGGGCCGGCGCTGATGATCCGCCGCGAGGCGTTCGCCCAGCTCTCCCCCTTCCCCGAGGACGGGATGGGCTGGGGCGTCGACCTTCATTGGGCGGCGGTCGCGGAGCGCAACGGGTGGAAGCTCGGGGTGGCCGACGCGGTGCCGATCCGCCACGACCTGCGGGCGCCGGCGGTCGACTACGACCGCGAGGCCGCGCGGGACGCGGCGCGGCGGCTGCTGCGCGTTCGTGAGCACATCGGCTGGCGCGAAGCCGTCACCGTCGAAGCGTTCCGGTCGCTCTAGGTCAGTCCGAGGCGCCGACGAGGCGCTCGATCCCGGACTTCTCGATCGTCATCCGCAAGCCGTCGCGGAGGCCGACCTCCGGCTCCCAGCCGAGCAGGTCCTTGGCCCGGCTGATGTCGGGCTGGCGTACCTGCGGGTCGTCGGTGGGCAGCGCCTCGAAGACGATCTCGCTGCGGGACTCGGTCACCTCGACCACCGTCTGCGCCAGCTCGAGCAGCGTGAACTCGTGGGGGTTACCGATGTTGACCGGCAGGTGCACGTCGGACCCGGCCAGCGCGACCAGCCCCCGGATCAGGTCGTCGACGTAACAGAAGCTCCGCGTCTGGCTGCCTTCGCCGAAGACGGTCAGCGGCTTGTCCTGGAGCGCCTGGCGGAGGAAGGTCGGGATCGCCCGGCCGTCGTGGGGCCTCATCCGGGGTCCGTAGGTATTGGCGGCCGCCACACCGGTGCCGGCCCAGAAGTTGTGGAGCCCGGGCACCGAGAAGTCGAACACCATCGGCGTCGCCGGCACCTCCTCGATCTTCTTGACGGACGCCCATACGAGGTCACCATGCCGGCGCGCCTGCAGGCGCTGGGTCACCCCGCTGTCCCACTCGAGCGGGCTCCACGGATCGACCCCCTGGAGGGTGAGCCGCCAGAACGGATACTTGCGGTCGTCAGTCCGCTGCCGGAGGGTCGTCTCGTACCGGCCGATCGAGGGCACCAGCCCGAATCGGGCCAAGGCGACGAGGAGATCGTCCTTCAGCTCCTCGTGAACCGTGGAGAACTCATGGCGCGCCTCGCCGATCTTCTTTCCGGAGTGCACGCCGTCGCCCTCGCGGTAGCCCTCCATGAACCACTTGAGGCGGGAGAGCGGCAGGCCGAGGATCCAGCCGGGGATCCGCTTGCGGTTGTGGTCAAACCCGAGGAAGTCGAGGAGCCGGAGCAGTAACTTCGAGTGGACGAAGATCGCGCCGCATCGTACCGGGCTCACCTTGCCCCAGGTGACGTGGAGCCCGAAGGTGCGATCGACGACGGCGGCGGCGCGTCGGAGGATGTCCTCGTCGCCGCTGACCGTGATGAAGGCGTTCTTCCCCTTCTCGTGCATGCAGCCCTCGGCGACGTAGAGGCCGAGCAGCCAGAGGAGGTCGTCGGTCATCGCGACCTCCATCGGCAGAGCGTTCTGCTTCCCCGCGGCGCGGGGGCGGACCATGGCCTCGGGGGGGACGCCGTCGCCGAGTGCCCAGACCACGGGGAGCGGCACTCGGTCGCAGTCGCGCATCCGGATGATTTGTGCCCAGAGCCCGTTGCGCCAGATCCGTCCCTCCCCCGGCTTCAGCTTCGCCAGCAGCCCGAAGACGTCAAAACGGCGCTCCCAAACCCTCGCGCCGAGGCCGGGGTGCTCGCAGTAGAGCTCGAGCGGATCCTTCTCGGCCCACCGCCACGCCTCGGTCACCGACACGACCGGGCGGTCGCGCTCCGGCACCTCGATGCGGCCGGCGATCGCGATCCGCTCACCGACCTCCAGGTCGTTGACCGCCTTCGGCAGCGGCTCACCGTCAGGACCCTCGACGAATAGGGAGTGGTCGCCGGTCACCCTGACCGAACGCCCGTAGCGCGCGGTCACCTCGTAGCAGCGCTGATCTGTCGGGTGCCCGATGAACCCGTTCGGCTCCGCCGCGACCATCCGGCCGCCGTCGGTGAAGGACGGCACGGAGAAGCCATCGACGGGGAACTCGAGGCCGTAGCTCGGCTTGTCGGCCAGCGCCACGCCCGCTGCCTGGGGCAGCATCGACGGCCGCATGTAGGCGGCCATCTTCGCGTAGCTGCCGAGCCGAGCCGAGAGCTCACCGGCCGTGGTCCGATGCAGCTCGCGACCGTCGTCGTAGAGGATCTGCTCGTCGGCCAGAACCGAGTTGAAGATCCTCACGATCGAGGTGTCGACGCCCTGCTGGCGGTGGTAGGCCATGGTCAGGGCCTCGGCGTAGCGCTTGGCCTCGTCGTAGACGCCCCGGGGGCCGATCGGGTTGACGTGACCCCAGTAGGACTCAGGCTGGGGGTGGACCTGGGGGTCGCCGTACACCTCGGAGGTCGAGGCGAGCAGGAAACGGGCCCGCTTGTCCTTGGCCAGGCCGAGCATGTGGTGGGTGCCGTAGGAGCCGACCTTGAGCGTGTGGAGGGGCAGGCGGAGGTAGTCGATCGGGCTGGCGGGCGAGGCGAGGTGGTAGACGAAGTCGACCGGCTCCTCGATCGCGACGTACTCGGTCAGGTCCCTGTTGAGGAAGACGAAGTCGCCGGACCGGATGTGCTCGATGTTCGCCAGCGAGCCCGTCTCGAGGTTGTCGATGCAGAGCACGCGGTGCCCTCGCTCGAGCAGCGTCTCGCAGAGATGGGAGCCGAGAAAGCCGGCTCCGCCGGTGACGATGCAGGTGCTCATCCGGCGATCGATCGTAGAGGAGGAACCGGGAGGCGAAGGCTGGCCGCGATCCCCGGGCCATTCATTTCGCAAAGTCATTCGTCCATTACTTGACGCAATTTGCGTAAAGTCGTCTTCTGGATGAGGAGAGACATGGGGAGAACCCTTGGCGCGGCGTCCTAGGAGTGGCATGTTCGTCCTCACGATCGTCGCCTAAGGAGTACGGGGGACAAGGGGTGTGGATGCGTCACGGATGAGCGAAGCGCAGGCGATCGATTTACCTCCCGCCCCTGGCGAAGACCCGTCTGCCGTCGACGAGGCCGCCCGCAAGCGCGCGGCCGTCGAACTGATCCGGCGGCACGAGGGCGCGCTGAGAAGGACGGCGCGGCGCTACTCACTCTGCGCCGATGATGGCGAGGACGCTTACCAGCGCGCGCTCGAGATCCTGCTGACCAAGGCGCCGACCTGCGACCAGCGTGACCTGATTCGCTGGACCCAAACCGTGACGAAGCACGAAGCCCTCGCGGTTCGGCGCAATCGCGAGCGCATGCTGGGGAGCCCTGGACCACCGGGCCGCGAGGCCTCCGAGGAGCAGGATTGGGTCCAGCTGATTCCATCCGAGCGCGCCGGACCCGCGGATCTGACCGAGCGCCGCGAGCGAATCGCGCGAACGCGAGAAGCGCTCCAGACACTCAAGCCGCAGGAGCTGCGAGCCCTGACCCTCCTTGCCGAGGGCTACTCGTATGCCGAGATCGGCGAGATCACCGGCTGGACGTACACCAAAATCAACAGGTGCCTGGCGGAAGGACGCGCCCGGTTTCGAAACCTCCTGACCAAGAGCGAAACGGGTGAACGCTGCGCCGAGCTGGACGGCCTCATCTCGGCGTTCATCGACGGTGAAGCGGACGAGCGGCAGCTTCAGGTGGTACGCGAGCACCTGAGGGCCTGTGCCTTCTGCCGTTCGAAGGTGCGGGCGTTTCGCGCTGCTCCGCAGGCTGCCGTCGCACTCGCGCCGATCCTCCCGGTCTCACGAGGCGTCCTGGAGCGTCTTCACGACGCGATCGAGGGTCTGCCGGCGCGTTTGGGCGGCAGAAGCGACGCAACGGATGCGGCGATATCCCAGGCCGCGGCCACGGGCGGGAGCACCAGCGGTGCCGGCTTCGTCGCGACGGCAAAACTGGTCGCGGCGTGCGTCGGGACCGCTGGGGGCGCAGCAGCGTGTGTGGCGACCGGAGTGGTCGCGCCTCCCACGCCGGACCTGCTGGTCGATCGAGGCCCCGCGATCGAGCGCGCAGTCGACCGGGAAGTCGCGCGCACAAGCGGGTCGGTGCCGCCGATCGAGCACGTTCCGCCTCCCGAGCCGCCGCCACCGGCGCCTGAACCCGCACCAACACCAGCGCCAGCCTCTTCCCCCGAGCCGGCACCGGCTCCGCAGCCTCAATCCGAGCCTGAGCCGGCACCGCCACCCCCGCCGCCGGCCAGCGTCGAATTCACCCCGGAAGCCGCTCCCGCACCAGCACCTGCCCCTGCACCGGCGGCGACGGCCAGCGGCGGTGGTAACGGATCGCCCGCGGGAGAGTTCGGACCATGACTTGCAGCGGACGAACCATCGACCTTTGGCGGCTGGTGCGGCAGACTGCGCACAGGCATTTCGTCAGGAGGACGGAACGAGGGAGCAATGAGCAGCTCGAGACACGCAGTCGTCGTTTCTTACCTCGCCCTGTTCGTCGCCCTCGGTGGAACGGCGGCGGCATTGCAGGGCGAGCGGTCGGTCAAATCCGACGACCTGGCAACGGGCGCCGTCGGCAGTCGTGCGCTGGCGAAGGGCGCCGTGGACAGCGGAGACATCCGCGGTCAAGCGGTCGAGTCCCGCAATATCGAACGTCAAGCCATTGGCAAAAACAAGCTGAAACTGCAGTCGGTCACGTCACAAGCGATCGACAACCGCACGATCAGAGCGGAGGACCTGACCGAACTGCTCGAGGTGCCGCTCGCAACGAACCAGGCGATCATCGGCGAGGGCGATTCGCTGCGGGTCAAAGCGCCGTTCGTTTACTTCTCCCGCACGAGAGAGGGAACTCCGGCGATGGCGTTCGAAACCAACCTTGGCGGCGGCGGCGGGCTCGTCCTGGACGGAGGTGCAGGAACACCCAGCGGCTACCTGCGGATCAAGGAATCGCCGGTTTTACCCCCGGAGTACTCAGGAGCCGTATCGCTCTTCGTTCGCCGTGTCGGGAGCACGCTGCACCTCACGGCGCTCTTCCCGGGCGGCGGCCTCAAAGACTTGGCTTCCTATCCGCCCTGATCTTTTGTGCCAGCGGCGTGCTTGCGGCGCCGGCCTCCGCAGGCGATTTCATCGTCAAGAACTGCATCGACGAGGGTCCGGTGTATGGAGTCGCCGCGCGCTACGAGGGTGGCACGCGCGTGGAAGCCCGTCACTGCAACGAAGCGGATTCGCCTGGCCTTTTCCAGCTCAACGGCCGCGCCGGAAATACCGACGCCGGCGAGCATGGATCGTGGGTGTGGGAACCGGGCCCGGGCGCCGGAGTAATCGGTGCCACGATCAAGGCAAAGCTCCGAGACGCCGGAGGCTGGAGTGCACAGCTGTACGCGCTTCGAAGAGACCAGAGCGCAATTGTCTTCGGTGACGCACCGAGCGAGGACGAGTTTCGAGCGTTCAACCTCCTAGCTCCTAGCACCGGACCGACGGGAGTTAGTCGGGTGGTCGCGCAGCTCAAGTGTTATCGCGCTGCTGGGTGCGACCTGAGCTCGCTGGGCGGAGCAACAAATCGGCCCGACAACGTCCAACTCACGGTCCGGGATTGGCGAAATCCGATCGCCGTGGCCAGCGGCGAGATCCTCACCGGAGACAGCGACCGGTGGCACCGCGGAACCGAGTCGGTCGTCGTAAGCGCGAGTGACGACGGAGCAGGCATAGCCGAGTGGAGGGCGAGAATTGACGGCGATCCCTGGCTGCTGCTCGGTGAACAACCATGCGCAGGAGACCGCGGTGCATTCGCGGTTTCGCTCGTCCCGTGCCCGCTCGGGGCGACCCGCCAGTTCTCGATCGATACCAGGTCGATGAGTTCCGGCTCTCACACGATCGAGTTCTGCGCGCGCGACTACGGGGCCCCGAGAGGGAACCTAGGTTGCTCGGTTCCACGGATGATGAGGGTGGACAACGAAGCGCCACTCCAACCGGAGAACCTGACGGTGGCGGGCGGCGAGGACACGTGGCATGCGGACAACGACTTCGATCTGGACTGGGCGAATCCGCCGCAGGCGGACGGGGCCCCGATCGCCGCGGTGAGATACCGCATGCTCGACGCCGGTGGCTCCGTCGTCGTGCCGCAGACCCGAGTCGCGGGTCCAGCTTCGAACCTGATGGATCTCGAGGTTCCGGCCGGCCCGGGCCGCTACACCGTCGAGGTCTCACTCGAGGACTCGGCCGGTAACGTCGGCCCGGCCGCAAGGGCCGTGCTGCGCTTCGATGACGTTCGGCCTGGTCCTGCGGCGCCGGTCGAGACCCACGAGTGGCTGAGCCGTAGCGAGCTGCCGCTCTTCCAGTCGATTACCCACCCGCCGCTGCCCCACCCGGTTTCAGGAATCGCCGGGTATGCCTACGCCGTCGACCAGTCGCCGACCACCGACCCATGTGCCGCCGGCGACCGCTGCACCGCATCGGAAACGGATCTGAAGAGCGGCGTCGAGGACGAGACGTTCCAGATCTCCGACTTGGTGGAGGGGACGAACTACGTCCACTCGGTGGCCGTCTCTGGATCCGGAATGAAGTCCTCCGAGGTGGGCCACGCCGAGCTCCTGGTTGACAAGACGGATCCTGTCACCACCCTTCATGGCGTCCCCAGCGGCTGGACGACTGGGAACGTGCCGCTGACGGCGACAGCGACTGACTCCCTTTCCGGGATGGGAGGGGGTGCCGAGGCGGGGGCGTATACCGCAATCTCGGTCGACGGGGGGCCAGCGGTGACGTCCGGCGGAGATTCCGTGTCGACGGTGGTCACCGGCGAGGGCGTGCACACCGTTTCGCACTTCGCGGGCGACGTGGCCGGCAACGCCAACGATGGGCGCATCGTCAACGGAGTGCAGAACCGCCCGCCCGGCGCGGCCGTCGTCCGAATCGACCGGACGGAGCCGGGCGTCGCATTCGTGAGCAACCAGGACCCGGACGATCCCGAACGGCTCCGGGCTGTCGTCTCCGACGCGCTCTCGGGCCCAAGCGACGACGGGGGCGGCATCGAGGTGCGGCGGGTCGGCGGGGCGCGGACCTTCCAGCCGATCCCCACGGAGGTCGATCACGGCGTACTGGAGGCGAGGTGGAACTCCGACGACTATCCGGCCGGGGAGTACGAGTTCCGCGCCTGGGCGACCGACGTCGCCGGCAACACCGCCGTGTCGAGACAAAGAACGGACGGGAAGGCGATGGTGCTGCCCAACCCGATCAAGGTGCCGACCGCGGTTCGCGCCGGGCTTGGACCCGGCCGGAGCAGACTCGGAAGGATTCGCTCGAAGTCCGTTTCCTATTCCTCCGGAGTTCGCTTTCATGGCCGCCTCACCGCAGGCCTCGGCTCCCCGCTGGCGGGACAAACAGTGGAGGTCACCGAGCGGTTCCGGCCCGGTGCCCGGCTGGCGACGCGAATCAGCCGGGTCCGGACCGGCGGCAAGGGCTTCTTCTCCATGCTCCTTCCCGCCGGCCCGGGACGAACGGTGACCGCTGCATACGCGGGCACCCGCACCCTGACCCGGTCGATCTCCGCTCCATCGCGGATACGAACCGCGGGCAGGATCACCCTCAGGGTCTCGAGCCGGGTCGCGTGGGTCGGCGGACGGCCGATCGTCTTCAGCGGAACGATCGGGTACCGGTTGGCGGCGATCCCCCGCGACGGAAAGCGGGTGGATCTGCAGTTCCGGACCCGATCGGTCGGTTGGACGTCCTTCCGCAGCATCGAGAGCAACGCCCGCGGCCACTTCAGATTTGCGTATCGGTTCGTCGACGACGAAAGCCGCGGGGTCGCATTTGATTTCCGCGCTCTGGCGCCGGCCGAGAGGGACTGGCCCTATGGGGCAGCCGTTTCCTCGTCGCAGAGGGTGCGGGGCCGGTAGTCGGCAAACCGGCGCTCGATGCCGAGTGGCAGCAGTCAGGCCCGCTGAGGCCTCAGACGTACCAACGGCCCCGGAAACCGGGGCCGTTGGCGAGGGAGGAGAGGTTGCTTCACCGCCGGCAAGAACCCTGCCTGCCGGCAGCTCTACCCGGGACAGGCCGCCTCTCCTCCGCGGCCGTCCGGGCTAAGGCAGTTAGCCAGTGATGAACGTCCCGCTGACCTGGCCGGCGAGGTCCGACTGGACCTTGTCGGCGCGACGCGTGACCTTGCGGAGCTGCTTCTCCGCCTCGCGGCGGTTGCGCCGCAGAGTGGTCTCGGCCTGACGGCGGTTGCGCCGCAGGGTGGTCTCCGCCTTGCGCGTGGTCTGGCGACGGGCGGTGGCGCCCCGGCGCTCAGCGCGCTTCAGCGAACGGGTGACGTTCGACCGCGTCTTGCGGATCTGGCGCTCGGCCCTGTCCCGGCTGGTCCACGGCTCGATCAGCTCCTGGACGCGGTCGGTCAGGTTCAGAGCGGCGCCGACGGGAACGTCGACGACGCGCTCGGCGGCCTGGACGACCTGGGGGCGCTCGACCTGGGCGACGCGACTGGCGTTCTGCGCCGTGCGGCCGGCCGAACGGGCGGTCCGCTTGGCCTGCGTGCCCGTGCGCCTGGCCTGGGTCTTGGTGCTCCGGGCGGCGCGGGTGCGGGCGGCCTTCTTGGCGCTGGCGCTCCGCTGCGCGGCGGTGCGGTTGTTGCTTCGACTGGTGGTCCTGCGGTTGTTGCTCTGCTGAGCCATTCTTCTCTCAACCCCCTCGGGATTGTTCGATCTTGTTATTTCTAATGATGTTCAGAGTGTAACAGTTCCCCGAACACATGTTCTTAAACCCTCCGCTCCGGGGCGTTACAGGGGGTGGATCTGCGGAGGCGCTCCAACTGGCCGAATTCCGCTTTCCAGAGCGGAATCCGCGGTCGACGATCAGGCGCTCGAAACCGTCCGGGACCGCCCGCGCCGACGACTCGGCGGGCCGTCGATCCGGGTCAGCCAGCGGGCCGGGCTGCTCAGCTCCGACGGCCTCGGCAGGGCCGCCGGCTCTGACCAGACCTTGTTCAGGGTCCCGATGCCGCGCCGGTCCGCGACCTCGTCGCAGAATGCCTTGCCCTGGCGGTACTGGCGCATCTTCATCTCCAGGCCGAGCAGGCGGGACATGACCTCCTCGATCACATTGCGCTCGCCGCGGCGTCGCTCCAGCCGCTCGCGCAGCTCCCCGTAGCCGGGGCCCATGTCGGCGGCGACCGCGTCCATGACGTGCTCCGAATACCCCTCGACGACGGCCATCGTCGCCTGCAGGCGGCGCAGCAGCCGGGCGCGGGGCTGGGTGGCGAAGGGTGAGAGCCAGTCGCCGCTACGGATCGCGCCGACCAGGCGGCGCGGGTCGGGTGGAAAGAGACGGCGCGCCATGTCGGCCAGTTCGCGGGCGGAGACGCCGGCGAATGCGCCGCCGAGAAGCTGCTCGGCGGTCCCGCCGATGTGGTCGCGCAGCCAGGGCACCGAGCTGAACTGGACGACGTGGGTCGCCTCGTGGAGGGCGATCCAGCGCAGGAACGGGCCGCGCTCCACGCCGAGCTTTTCCTGCGCCTCCGCGAGGTTGGGGGCGACGAAGAGGAGACGGGGCGGCCGGGGCGGGCCCATCAGCGCGACGTCGTACTGGCCGAGCACGCGCTGGGCGAGAAAACCGCTGGCGATCCCGACCTCGACCCCGGCTGCGGCGCCGGCGATCCCGCGCAGCCCGGCGCCGAACGGTCCGGGGAGCGAGTCGGACCCCGCGATACTGCGCTCGAGCGGACCGGAGACGGCGCGCAGGGTCCGGATGTTCGTCTCGATCCACTCGCGCCGATCGACGACCTCCGGGGCGGGCAGGCGGCCATGGGGCTCCAGCCCCGTGTAGTCGCGGACGAGGCGGACGCTGCCGCGCGCCGCCTTGCGGAGGTCGGCGGTCTCGACCGCCCGCTCGGCCGAGCCTCGGCCGGCGAGGGCCCGCGCGACGGCACCGGCGAGGCGCCAGTCGATCAGCGAGTCGCCGCCGGGGGGCTGCGTCCTTGCGCCTTGGACGGACACGCGTCCGAGGGTAGACAGGTAGCGATTGCGGTCTACTCGGCGTGCCTTTGCGCCTCGCCCAGGACCGCCAGCCCCGCGGGCGTCGTCGCGGCGATCAGACCGTAGCGCTCGTCCAGCCCGAGCCCGGCCTCGGCCAGGGACCCGTCGCCGAAGGCAACCTCGCCGCCCGCCTCGCGGACGATCAGCTGCCCGGCCGCCGCGTCGACCGAGCGGCACGGACGCAGCGAGATCATCCCGTCGAGGCGTCCGTTTGCAACCCAGGCGAGGTTGATCGCGATCGCGCCGATCCCTCGCAGGCGGTAGACGTCGTCGCGCATCGCCGCGACCACCGGCACCGCCAGCGACGGCTTGGCGGCCTCGATGCCGACGACCTCGAGCAGCGGGTCGGAGTCGGGGACCTCGATCGGGCGGCCGTCCTTCCGCGCGCCCTCACCGCGGACGGCGAGGAACTCCTCATCGGTGCCGAAGTCGTAGACGTAGCCGAAGGTGACGTCCTCCATCGAGGGGCCGCTGGCCACAGCGAAGCTGAGGGCGAACGACGGGATCGTGCGGCGCGCGTTCATCGAGCCGTCGATCGGGTCGATCACCACCCGGACCTCGCCGCCGTCTCCGAACGGGACCTCCCCGCGCTCCTCGGAGATCGCCAGGAACGAACGGCCGTCGGCGGCAACGCGCTCTAGCTCGGCGAAGACCGCGTCCTCGGAGCGGCGGTCGATGACCAGGGCGTGGTCGCCGCCCTCGCCGACGCCCTCGTACTCGGTTCGCTCCTCGCTCGAGACCGCCCCGGCGAAGATCTCCTTCATCGCGCCGACGGCGCGGCGGCAGACGCCGGGCCAGTCGACCCCGGTCGTTGCGGAGTCCAGCTCCGCTCCCTGCTGAGAAGGCACCGAATCCATGCTACGCGCTCGCTAGCGTTGTCCCGGATGCCCGCGAAGCCGGATCCTGAACCCGTCCCGGAAGGGAGCGAGGGCATCCGGATGACCGAGGCCCAGGAGCGCGCGATCGCCCACGGGGCCGGCCCGCTGCTCCTCCTCGGCGCCGCCGGGACGGGCAAGACCGAGGTGCTGGCGCGACGCCTGGCGCATCTGGCCCGGGAGGGAACGGGGCCGGAGCAGGTCCTCGTCCTGGCGTCGACCAGGGCGACGGCGGGGCGCCTGCGCGAGCGGGCCGAGACCCTGATCGAGACGCCGTTCGAGGAGCTCTGGATCGGCACCTGGGAAGCGCTCGCCGAGCGGCTCCTGCGCGAGTACTCCTCCGAAGCCGGCCTCGACCCCTTCTTCGACGTCGTCGGGCCGGCGGAGCGACTGGCGATCCTGGTCGACCGCACCGAGGAGCTGCCGCTGCGCCACCACGAGATCCGCGGCAACCCGGCCGGGCTCCTGGCCCGCGTGCTGCGCCGGATCGACGCGCTCAAGGCGGAGGCGGTCGGACCGGGCGTGCTGGCCGACCTCGCGGCCGAGCGCCAGCGCGCCGCCGGCGACGAGGCCGAGCTGGAGGCGGCGCGGCGCGAACGCGAGTTCGCCGACCTCTACGCCGCCCACGACCGGATCCTCGCCGACGCCGGCAGCCTCGACTTCGGCGACGTCGTGCTGGCGCTGCGTCGTCTCCTCGCCGAGCGGGCCGACTCACGCCGCGAGGTCGCCTCCCGCTTCACCTTCACGATGGTCGACGAGCTCGAGGACGCGAACTCCTCGCGCTGGGCTGTCCTTGCCGAGCTGGCCGCCGACAACGCGAACATGGTCTGCGCGCTCGACGACGACAGCGCCAGCCACGGCTCCGGCGCCCGCAGCGCCGCCTGGTTCCGCGACCTCCACCCCGACGCCGACGTGATCGTCCTCGACCGCTCCTTCCGCGGCGGGGAGGAGGTGACCGACGCCGCCCGCGCCGTGGTCGCGGCGATCGGCGACCGGCTGGAGAAGCCCGGCCGGGCGGCCGAATCCGACGCCCACGTACGCTTCTGGCGCTGCCGCAACGAGCGCGCCCAGGCGCAGGCGGCGGCGCGCGAGATCGAGCACCTGATCGCGTCGGGCGTCGGCGCCGACCGGATCTGCGTGGTCGTCGACGAGCCGGCGCGCCGCGGCACCGTGGTGGCCGCGGCGATGGAGGAGCGCAGCGTGCCGTTCCGGCTGGCCGGCCCGGCGGCGCTCTTTCGCCGGCCCGAGGTACGCGACGCGATCGCCTGGCTGCGGGTCCTCGCCGACCCCGACGACTCGGCGGCCGCCGCCCGCGCCCTGACCCGGCCGCCGGTGGACCTGCGCTCGGTGGACCTGGCCCGGCTGACGACGATCGCGCGCCGCCGCAAGCTCGACATGGTCTCGGCCTGCGAGGCGGCGCTCGAGAGCCCGCAGATGCAGCCCGAGGCGCGGGAGCGGATCCAGGGGTTCCTGCGCCTCTACCGCGCCGCCTCGGCCGCGCTCGAGGAGCGCCGCGCGGACGTCTTCGTCCGGCGGCTGATCGAGAACATCGGCCTGCGCCGCCAGCGCCTCTTCGCAGCCCAGCCCGAGGCGGCGGAGCGCCTGCTCAGCCTCTCACGGCTCGCCGAGCTCGCCTCCGCCTGGACCCGGCGGGAGCCCCAGGGCTCGACTCGTGACTTCATCCGCTACCTCAGCGCCGTCGCCGACGCCGGGGTGACGCTGGGGTCAGACGACGAGCCGCCGGCCCCCGGCGCGGTCCAGGTGATCTCGATGAGGTCGGCCAAGGGGCTCGAGTTCGACCACGTCTACATCCTCGGGCTCGACCGCTCCCCCGCCCCCGGCCGCCCGGCCGGCCCGCCGGTGGTGCCCCCCGAGCTGCTGCCGGAAGCCCCGGCCGAGAGCGGCGAGGCGGCCTGGCTCGCGCGGCGCCGACGCGCCCTCCACGTCGCGATGACCAGGGCCCGCAGCGGCCTGGTCCTGTCCTGGGTCGAGCATGACCGTGCCGGGGCCACCCGTCCCTCGCGCTTCTACGAGGAGGCCCGCACCGTCCTCGGCGCCAGCGAGGAGATTCACGAGGAGGAGCTGTTCGGGCCGGCCGAGGGCCTGCATGCCACCTACCGAATGCTCCGCGACGACGTCCTCGAGGGCTCGTGGCGGGCGGGCCGCGAGCTGTCCGAGCCGCGGCTCGACACGACGCTCGACCTGAACCGCGCCGTGGCGCGCTACCTCGAGCTGCTGAAACTGGCGGCGCTCGCGCAGCGGCCCGGCGACGAGCAGACCGCCGAGGCGCTCGACGCCGTGAACGGCCTTCTGCGCCAGATCGCCACGCCCGAGCAGCAGGCCGAGCTCGACGCCTCGTCCCTCGACGAGTACCTGCTCGACGAGGAGCGTGAGCGGGGCCGCCGCCGCGACCTGATCGCGGCCCGCGAGGAGCCGAGCCTGGAGGCGTTCCTGCCGAAGCGCGGCGAGGGACTGAAGCTATCGGCCTCCGACCTCGGGCTCTACCAGACCTGCCCGCTCAAGTACAAGTTCGCCCGCGTCTTCGGGATCCCGCAGGAGCCGACGATCAACCAGCGCTTCGGCATCCTGATCCACCAGGTCCTCGAGCGCTACCACAAGGAGCAGCTCGTGACGCCCTCGCCGGCGGGGGGCGTAGCCGCCCTGCCCGAGGAGGAGTCGACGGGCTCATCCGGCGAGCTGCGGCGGCTGATGCGGCTGTTCGAGGCGGGCTGGCGCCGGTCCGGCTTCGGCACCTCCGACGACGAGCTCCAGTTCCGCGACAAGGCGCGCGACGCGCTGCGCCTCTACCACCAGCGCGAGCAGGAGGGCGAGGGCGACCCGGTCTGGCTGGAGCGCGGCTTCGACTTCAAGATCGGCCCCCACCACCTGCGCGGCCGGGTCGACCGGGTCGACCGCCTGCCCGGCGGGGGCTACGAGCTGATCGACTACAAGACGGGGGAGCGCAAGACGCGCGCCGACCTCGAGGACGACCTCCAGCTCGCGCTCTACCGGCTGGCCGCGCGCGAGGCCTGGGATCTCGACGCCGCGACGGGTTCCTACTACTACGTGCTCGACGCCGACAAGGTTGCGGTGGAGCCCTCGGCCGACGACGCCGAGCGGGTCGAGCGGACGGTGATCCAGGTCGGCGAGGGGATCATGACCCAGGACTTCGAGCCGCGGCCGTCCCCGACGGTGTGCAGCTGGTGCGATTACCGGCTGATCTGCCCGGCAGCCGAGACCTGAGCGCTTAGCGGCGGGCGATCCGCCGGCCCCCATCGCCCATCTGCATGACCTGCTCGAGCAGGGTGTGCGGAACGTGGACGGCCGCGCGATTGGTCCGGTGGCAGTGCCTGCAACGCCACGATTTCGTCCCCTGGACCTCCGGCTCCGGGTTGACGAGCCCGCAGTGCTGACAGCGGTGGTGGTACACGTGGTCCTCTCCCTCTGGTTTCCCTACCTCGAGCCGCCCCCACGGCGAGGCGCCCATCCACTACCCGCCCGGGCATGCCGGAAACGGGAGGCGAGGGCGATGTCAGCCGCCGCGAGGCTCGTCGCCCCGCTGGCGCAGGAACCGCTGGAAGTCGCGGGCGATGGTGTCGGCCGACGGAAGGTCGAGGCTCGGCTCGTCGTCTTCGAGCTGCTCCTGCTCGATCCGCCCGACCAGCTCCTCGATCTCCGGGTTGGCGGCGACGGCGCGGCCGACCTGCTCCTCGTACGTCTCGGTCTCGTCCTCGAGCTCGGTGGCGTCGACCGCGACCCCGGTCAGGCCCTCGAGCCGGCGGAGCAGCGCCAGCGCAGCCTTGGGGTTCGGCACCGCGGCGACATAGTGCGGCACCGCGGCCCACAGCGAGGCCGACGCGATGCCGCGCAGGCGGCAGGCGTCGTGGAGGACGCCGACGATCCCGGTCGGCCCCTCGTAGTTGGAGCGCTGGAGGTCGAGCCGCTCCACCAGCTCCTCGTCGGAGGCGAGACCGGTGATCGGCACGGGCATCGTGTGGGCGACCTCGGCGATCAGCGCGCCGAGGGTGACCACCAGCTCGACGCCGAGCCGCTCGGCGGCGTCGGCGAAGACGTCGGCGAAGGTCCGCCAGCGCAGGTTCGGCTCGGTCCCGTCGAGCAGGAGGAGGTCGCGCTCGGCGCCGGGAGCCCTGCTCGCGATCAGCTGGTTGGAGGGCCACTCGACGTGCCGCGTCTGGCCCTCGGTCAGGGTGATCGTCGGCCGGTTGGCCTGGAAGTCGAAGAACTCCTCGGGGTCGAGCTCGGCGATCAGCTCGGATTCGAGCGTCCCGGCCACGGTCTCGAGCGCCGTCGAGGCGGCGGCTGCGGCGTCGTTCCAGCCGCGGAAGGCGCAGACGAGGACGGGGGAGCGGAGCTCCGGAGCCTCTCCTTCCCAGACGAGCGGTTCCACGCTCTGAGCGTAGCGCCGCCGACTCGGGCAGCAGGCGCATGACTCTACGCGCCCTCCGGCTCCTCCTGACCGCGCTGGTCGCCTGACGATCGTCGCGACTTCTCGCGCAGCGAGTGCGCCGACGAGGAGACCAGTTCAGGCGTGCCATCACGGCCCCGATGGGCACGGTCTCCGATTCCACACGGAAGCGTGGTGGACAGGCTCCGGTGGCGCGGGGGGCGTTCAACCCCCGCTTCGATCGCCGGTACACGAAGACCTATCGCGACGGGCTCACTCGCTCCCGGGGTCGACCCTTCCGCGGCTGCGCTTTCGCTCGCTGCGCCGCCGCTTGCCCTCCAGCCGCCGCTCCTTTGACGCGCGGGTCGGCCTGGTCGGCCGGCGGCGCCGCGGGACACGCAGGGCGTCGGCGAGGCGGGAGCGCAGGCGCTCGAGGGCGAGGTTGCGGTTGCGAGCCTGACTGCGGGCATCCTGGGCCACCGCCTTGACCCGTGGGCCGACCTTCGCCAGGAGCCGCCGACGCTGGGCCTCGCTGAGCGCCTGGGACGCGTCGACGTCGAAGACCGCCTCGACCCGCGAGGCCGTGACGTTCGCGTGCTGGCCGCCCGGGCCGGAGGAGCGGCTGGCCCGTAGCTCGACCTCCGAGAGCGGGATCTCGAGGTCTCGGTTGACCCGCAGGCCGCTCACGGACCTGCCGGCGCCAGTGCCCGCCGCCCCAGCCGGTAGGCGAAGAGGAGGGCGACCGCCGCGAAGGCGAGCTCGAGCGCGCGGGCCGGGACCTCGTTCGCCAGCACGACCCCGACCGCGACACCGAGCGGGCTGAGGAGCCCGACGACGATGCCGTCGCGGACGTCGACGTTGCCATAGGCGCGCTGGCGCAGGACCCCTGCGACGGCGACCGGCACGATCATCAGCAGCGACGTCGCCTCGGCCTGGACCTGGCCGAGGTCGAGGAAGATCACCAGGCCGGGGACGAACAGGATGCCGCCGCCGACCCCGAGCAACCCCCCGGCGAAGCCGCCGGCCACCGCGGTCAGCGCCGCCAGGACCTCGCTCACGGGATCACCAGCTCGACCGCCACGGCGACGAGGAGGAGTGCGAAGACCCCGGAGATCAGCCGCTCGGGCAGGCGTTGCTGCGCCGCCGTTCCCAGCACCACGCCGAGAACAGCCGGGATCGAGAGCAGCAGCCCCTCCTCGATCTCGACGTTGCCGTAGAACCCGTGTCCGGCGACCGCGAGCACGGCGATCACGATGATCGCCATCAGGCTGGTCCCGGTGGCGAGCCGCTCGCCGTAGCCGAACCAGAGGATGAGGAGCGGGACGATGACGGTGCCGCCGCCGACCCCGAACAGCCCGCTGAAGGCCCCGGCCGCGGTGCCGATCAAGGCGAGCCTGAGCAGGTCCCCCGCCCCCCTGGTTCGCTCGGCGGCCATCGTGCGGCGATACTAGATGCCATGTGCGCGGTCTCCAGCGAGCGGACGGCCGAGGATCTGCTCTCCCCGTTGCGCGGCGACCCGCCCTGCGCGGCAATCTTCACCGACGTCGACGGCACCCTGGCGCCGATCGTCCGCGACCCTGCCACCGCCGGCGTCGGCGAGGAGACGCGCGAGCTGCTCGCCAGCCTCGGCGAGCGCTACGGCGTGGTCGGCTGCGTCTCCGGTCGCCGCGCGGCGGAGGCACGGGAGCTGGTCGGCGTCCCCGGGATCGCCTACGCCGGCAACCATGGTCTCGAGCTCCTCCTTCCGGGCGACGAGAAGCCGCGGCTCGACCCCTCCCTCGAGGGCCGTGAGCGGCACGCCGCCGACTACCTCGCGGCGCTCGACGGAGCAGCGCTCGACGGCACCGGGCTGAGGCGCGAGGACAAGGGGCCGATCCAGGCACTCCACTGGCGCGGCGCCGAGGACGAGCGCGGCGCCGAGGCCCGGGCGCGGGAGATCGCCGCGGCGGCAGGCCGGACCGGCCTCGACGCGCGCTGGGGGCGAAAGGTCCTCGAGCTGCGGCCGGCCGGAGGCGGCGGTAAGGACGCCGCGGTCGCGGCGCTCCTCGCCGAGGCCGACATCAACACCGCCGTCTATGCCGGCGACGACCGCACCGACCTCGACGCATTCCGGCGGCTGCGCGATCTCGGCAGCCGGGGCAGCCTCGACGTCGCGGTCTGCGTCGGCGTCGTCTCCGACGAGGGGCCGGCCGAGATCGCCGCCGAGGCCGACCTGAGGGTGGACGGCCCGGAGGGCTGGATCCGCATCCTCCGCTTCCTCGCCGGCTGACGCGTGCCCTACACCGAACTCCTGCGGCTCACCGTCTTCCTCGCCGCCGGCGAAGCGACCATCCTTGCGGCCGTCACGGTCCTGGCGGCCGGCCGAGACGACGACACGACGACCCTGCTCGTCGCGCTGGCCTGGTGGACCGTCGCGTTCATGATCGGGCTCCGCCTGGGCGCCCCCAGCCGCGCGGGCGACGGCGTTCGCGACGCCCTCGCCCGGGCCCGCACGGCGACCAGCCTGCCGCAGCAGTCCGACGGGCGCCTCGCGGCCGGCCGGCTCTGGCCGATCGGGGTGACGGCGGTGATCGCCGGCGGGCTCGGGGTCCTCTTCCCCGGCGTGGCCGCGATCGGCGCCGGCTGGGCGCTGCTCGTCGCCCTCGCCTGGCGAGCCAGGGAGGCGGCGGTGCTCGGCGTCGAGGAGCGCGAGGGTGTCCGCTTCTACGTCGAGCCGGGATCGGCGCTGCGGCCGATCGAGCTGGTCCGGACTCCCGGCCTCTACAGCGACCGCCCGCCGCGCGCGAAGCCCCCGCCCCCGCCGCCGGCGCCTTGACCCGAGCCGGCCGGACCGAGTCGCCGGGCGCCCGCTAGCGGGCCCGCTTGCGCAGCTTCGCGAATTCCCGCCAGCCCCGGGTGTTGGCGATCGCGTCGGGCCCGAGCCAGGCGCGCCGTGCGGTGGCGACCGCGTAGGCCATATTCGCCATCGTCTCGGTGCCGTGGGCGTCGGTGTTGAGGACGATCGACACTCCGGCCTCGGCGGCGAGGCGGGCGTGGTGCTCGGAGAGGTCGCGGCGGTTGGGGTTGCCGTTGATCTCGAGCATCGTCCCGGTCCGCGCCGCTGCGTCGGCGACGGATTCGACGTCCACCGGGTACGGCTCGCGGCGCAGCAGCAGCCGCCCGGTCAGGTGCCCGATGCAGTCGACGTAGGGGTTCTCGATCGCCGTGAGGATGCGGCCGGTCATGACGCTCTCGTCGCCACTGAAGGCGGTGTGGAGGCTGGCCACGACCCAGTCGAGCTCGGCGAGCAGGTCCTCCGGGTAGTCGAGCTCCCCGTCGAGCCCGATGTTGACCTCCGAGCCGGCGAGCAGGCGGAACCCGTGCCGGCCCTTGTTCCACCGGCGCACTTCCTCGACCCGCTCCCAGAGCATCTCGTCGGTGACGTGGTTGCCGAATCCGTGGGTCGCCGAGTGATCGGTCAGAGCCAGGTACTGGTAGCCGCGCTCCTGGGCGGCATCGGCCATCTGCGCGAGCGTGTTGCGCCCGTCCGACAGAGTCGTGTGGCTGTGCAGGTCGCCGCGGACGTCGCCGATCTCGACCAGCTGCGGCAGCGACCCGTCGCGGGCCGCCCGGAGCTCCCCCCGGCCCTCGCGCAACTCGGGCTCGATCCACTCGTAGCCGAGCCGCTCGTAGACCTCCTCCTCGGCGGCACACAGCGTCACCTCGCCGCTCTCGGAGTCGGTGACGCCATGCTCGGAGACGGACAGGCCCCGCGACACCGCGTCCTCACGGAGGCGGATGTTGTGGGCCTGGGAGCCGGTGAAGTGCTGGAGCAGGTTGCCGAACTTCTCGGGGGCTACGATCCGCAGCTCGACCGTCACGCCGTTGTGGGTCTGGCCGCGGACCCCGTTCTCGCCAGGGTCGCCCGCGGTCGAGAGCAGCGGATGCACGGCAAGCGCCTCGGCCAGCACCCTCGGCTCCTCCGAGGTCGCGATCAGGTCGATGTCCTTGCAGGTCTCGGCCCAGCGCCGGACCGAGCCGGCGACCTCGACCCGGTTCGCGGCGGGATGCTCGCGCAGCGCCTCGGCCAGCTCGGTCGCGACCGGGCGGACCTTCGAGAGCAGCAGCCGGCCCGGCCCCTGGTCGGGGTCGCCCAGGCGCTCGAGCGCCGCGAGGATGTTCTCCTCCGCCTTGGGGCCCAGTCCGCGGATGCCGCGGATCCGCTGCGCCTCGGCCGCCGTCTTCAGCTCCTCCAGGGAGGACACGCCGAGCTCGTCGTAGAGGCGGCGGGCGGTCTTCGCCCCCAGGCCGGGGACGCGGGTGACGGCGATGAGGGAGGCGGGGAACTTCGCCCGCAGGCGCTCTGCCGAGGGAATGTCGCCGGTCTCCAGCAGCGTCTGGATCTTGCCCTCGAGCGTCTCGCCGACCCCCGGAAGCGCTGTGGCCCGGCCCTCCCGCGCCAGCTCGGCCACAGAGACCGGGCTCTCGCGGATCGCCTTGGCCGCGGTGCTGTAGGCGAGGACGCGGTACTTGACCGCCCCGTCGAGCTCGTAGAGCACGGCGAGCTCGTCGAAGGCGGCGGCGATCTCGGCGTTGGTCACGCCGCCAAGCTACCCGGGCGCCGGCGCGGAGCCCGCCCTGCGTAGCATCGGCCGATGGACGCGCGCGGGGCCGACGTCTGGCTTGTCCTCCCCACGTACAACGAGGCCGAGAGCCTCGAGGCGCTCGTCGCCGCCGTGCGCAGAGCGCTGCCGGCCAGCCACCGGATTCTCGTCGTCGACGACTCCTCGCCAGACGGCACCGGACAGGTCGCCGACCGGCTCGCCGCCGCGAGCGACCACGTCGCCGTCCTCCACCGGCCGGTCAAGCAGGGGCTCGGGCCCGCATATCTGGAGGGGTTCCGGCGGGCCCTCGAGGCCGGCGCCGGGCTGATCGTGCAGATGGACGCCGACTTCTCCCACGAGCCGGCCTACCTACCGCGTCTCCTCGACGCCGCGCGCCGCGCCGACCTCGTCCTCGGCTCGCGCTACGTCCCCGGCGGCGGGATCACCGAGTGGGGCCCGGTGCGCCGCTTCATCTCGAAGGCGGGCAGCGTCTACGCCCGGCTGGTCCTCGGCGTGCAGATTCGCGACCTGACCGGCGGCTTCAAGTGCTGGCGCCGCGAGGCGCTCGCGGCGATCGACCTGGACTCGGTGCGTTCGCGCGGCTATGCGTTCCAGGTCGAGATGACCTACCGCACGATCCGGGCCGGCTTCCACGTCGCCGAGGTCCCGATCACGTTCCGCGAACGCCGGGTGGGCGCTTCGAAGATGAGCAGGGACATCGTCGCCGAGGCGGTCTGGCGGGTGCCGTGGCTGCGGGCCGCGGCGCTGGCCGGCCGGATCTGACGCGCGGAGGAGGGACTGCGCCGGTTCGGCTGGGCTTCTGGTTATCGTTCGCCGCCGCGCCTGCCCTGGTGTGAGGACCGTCACTTTACTTTGTATAGTGAGGGGCAGGAACACCCACGATCCGCGCTTAGGAGAACACACGTGTCAGGCAAGCTCCCCGACGTCACCGACGCCAACTTCCAGAGCGAGGTCCTCGAGGCCGACGACCCGGTGCTGGTCGACTTCTGGGCTCCCTGGTGCGGCCCGTGCCGAGTCGTCCACCCGGTCCTCGAGGAGATGGATGCCGAGCGCGACGACCTGAGGATCGTCAGCCTCAACGTCGACGAGAACCAGCAGACCGCGGCCAAGTACGAGGTCCTCTCGATCCCGACGATGATCCTCTTCAAGCAGGGCGAGGTCGCGACGAAGGTGATCGGGGCGATGCCGAAGCGCCGCCTCGAGGCCGAGCTCGAGCCGGCTCTCGCCTAGCCGCTGCGGCTGACCCCGATCGAGAGCCGCCTGCCCTCGATCGAGGCTGCGGCGCCGCCGTCGGCCGAGGCGTAGCCGACGTCGGTCGCCAGTGTCTCGCCGGCGATGTAGGCCTCGTGCTCGCGGGCGGCAGCGAGCAGCTCGTCGTCCCCGCCCAGCGACAGCTCGATCCGGTCCGTGACCTCCAGACCAGCCGCCTTGCGGGCGTTCTGGACGGCATGGACGATCTCCCGGGCCAGGCCCTCGCGGCGCAGCTCGTCGTCGAGCTCGAGTGCGAGCGCGACCGCGTGACCCGCCTCGGCCTCGACCTCGTAGCCCTCGAGCGGCGCCATGACCAGGCTCACCTCCTCGGGCGAGATCCGGTGGTCGTGCCCGTCGACGTTGATCCCGAACTCGCGCTGCTCCTCGATCGCGGCCGCGACGTGGCCGGCGTCGAGGCTCTCGATCGCCGCCGCCACCTGGGGCATCTGCTTGCCGAAGCGCGGCCCGAGGGCGCGATAGTCGGGCTTGACCCGGTAGGACACGAGCTCGGCCTCCTCGGCGACGAACTCGAGGCCCTTGACATTGAGCTCGGCTCGGATCAGGTCCGCGCTGGCGGAGATCGCCTCGCGCTCGGCGTCGCTGGCGACGACGACGGCGCGGCGCAGCGGCTGGCGCATCTTGACCTTGGCCCCGGCCCGGGCGGCGCGGCCCAGCTCGACGGTCAGCCGCACGGCCTCCATGTCGGCCTCCAGCCGCGGATCGGCCAAGCCGGGGTCGGGCTCGGGGAAGTCGCGCAGGTGGACCGAGTCCGGCAGCTCGCCGAACTCGTCCGCCGTCCCGCCGGCCAGGTTGGCGTGCAGCTCCTCGGCCAGGAAGGGGGTGAACGGCGCCAGCAGCGCCGCCGTCTCCAGCAGGCAATGGCGGAGCGTCGCGAAGGCGGCCCGGTCGCCCTCCCAGAAGCGGCGCCGCGAAAGCCGGACGTACCAGTTCGAGAGCTCTTCGACGTAGGCCGCGATCGCCCGGCCGGCGGTGGTGCAATCGAAGTCCTCCATCCGCTCTCGAACGACTTCGGTCGTCGCCTGGAGCCGAGAGAGAGCCCATCGGTCGAGATCAACTGCCGCTTCCTCGTCCGGCGACTGGCGACCGGCGACCGGTGACTGGGCGAAGTCCCCAGGCTCCAGACCTTCCGCATTCGCATAAAGCACCCAGAACGAGTACGTGTTCCAGAGCGTCAGCAGGAACTGGCGGACCGCCTCGCCGACGGTGTCGACGGAGAAGCGGTAGCCGGCCCAGGGCTGCTGTGCGGTGAAGTAGTACCAGCGGAATGCATCGGCGCCGTGGGCGGCGATCACCTCCCACGGGTCGACGACGTTGCCGCGGCTCTTCGACATCTTCTGCCCCTCGGGGTCGAGGATCAGGCCGAGGCAGACGCAGTTGCGATAGCTGGTCGTGTCGAACAGGACGGTCGACTCGGCGAGCAGCGTGTAGAACCAGCCGCGGGTCTGGTCGATCGCCTCGCAGATGTAGTCGGCGGGGAAACGCTCCTCGAACAGGTCCTCGCCCTCGAACGGGTAGTGGAACTGGGCGAACGGCATCGCGCCCGAGTCGAACCAGGTGTCGATGACCGACCGGACCCGCTGCATATCCCCACCGCACGACTCGCAGCGGAGCACGACCTGGTCGATATAGGGGCGGTGGAGGTCCTCCGGCACCTGGCCGCCACGGTCGCGCAGGTCGGCGACCGACCCGGCGCAGAATCGTTCCTCGCAGTCCTCGCCGCTGCACTCCCAGACCGGCAGAGGCGTCCCCCAGTAACGGTCCCGCGAGAGCGCCCAGTCGACGTTGTTCTCCAGCCACTTGCCGAACCGCCCCCGCTTGATGTGGGGCGGGTACCACGTGACCTGCTCGTTGCTGGCCAGCAGCCGGTCCTTCGCCTCCGAGGTGCCGATGTACCAGCTCGACATCGCGTAGTAGAGGAGCGGCGTGTCGCAGCGCCAACAGTGCGGATAGGCGTGGAGGTAGCTCTCGGCGCGAAAGAGCCGGCCCTCGCGCTCGAGGGCGGCGACGATGTCGGGGTCGGCCTCCTTGACGAAACGCCCGGCGAACTCGGTGATCCGCTCGTCGAAGCGCCCCTCCGGGTCGACCGGGTTCTGGAGCTTGATGCCGTACGCCTCACCGAGCCGGAAGTCGTCCTCGCCGAAGGCGATCGCGGTATGGACGAGACCGGTCCCCTCGTCGGTGGTCACGAAGTCGGCCTCGAGGACCGTGTGGCCGCGCGGGCCGTAGTCGCTGATGTACCCGAAGGGTGGCTCGTAGGAGACGCCGGCGAGGGCCGAGCCGGGGAAGTGGGCGACCACCTCGGCGCCCTCGCCCAGCACCCGCTCGACCAGGTCGCGGGCGAGGACGAACGTGTCATTGCCCGACCGGGCCCGCGCGTACTCGATCTCGGGGCCGACCGCGACCGCGGCATTCGAGATCAGGGTCCAGGGCGTGGTCGTCCAGACCAGGAGCCGGTCGCCGGGCTCGAGCGGCGACTCCGGGATCTCGTCGCTCGGGACCACCTCGCGGATCGGCAGCTTCACGTAGACGCTCGGGTCCTCGACGTCGCGGTAGCCCAGCGCGACCTCGTGTGAGGAGAGGGCGGTACCGCACCGCGGGCAGTAGGGCACGACCTTGTGGCCCTCGTAGAGCCGGCCGTCGTCCCAGATCCGCCGCAGCGCCCACCAGGCCGACTCGATGTAGTCGTCGTCCATGGTGCGGTAGGCGTCATCCAGGTCGATCCAGAAGCCGATCCGCTCGGTCAGGCGGTTCCACTCCTCGACGTAGGCGAAGACCGACTTGCGGCAGCGGGCGTTGAACTCGGCGATCCCGAACTCCTCGATCTCCCGCTTCGAGGAGATCCCGAGCTGCTTCTCGACCTCGAGCTCGACCGGAAGCCCATGGCAGTCCCAGCCGCCCTTCCGGGGGACCCGCCAGCCGGTCATCGTCCTGTAGCGGGGATAGATGTCCTTGAAGACCCGCGAGAGGACGTGGTGCGCGCCTGGGCGGCCGTTCGCGGTCGGCGGCCCCTCGTAGAAGCCCCAGACCTCGGCACCCTCTCGGTTCTCCAGGGACCGGCGAAAGACTTCGCGCTCGCGCCAGCGCTCGAGGATTTCCTCCTCGAGCTCCGGAAAGGACTGCTTCGCGTCGACTGGCCTGAACCCGCCCATGGCAGCAGGCGATTCTAGGTGGGGGGCGTGCCCGGGCCGGGCGCCGCGACGTCCCCGATAGGGTCCGCCGCCGTGCCCCGCTACGACCTCAACGGCAGGGTGGCGCTCGTGACCGGCGCCGCCCGCGGGATCGGCTACGAGACCGCGCGGGAGATCCACGCCCGCGGCGGGCGCGTCGTCCTGGCCGATCTCGACGCCGACGAGGCGGCGGCTGCTGCTGCTCGGCTCGGCGAGCGCGCCCTCGGGCTGCGAGCCGACGTTTCCGAGACGGGCGAGGTGGAGGGCGCGGTCGCCGCGGCGACCGAGCGCTTCGGAGGCCTCGACGTCGCCGTGGCCAACGCAGGCATCGCCCCCGCCGAGGCGACCACCGTCCGGCAAGCGGATCCCGGCGAATGGGAGCGGATCATCGACGTCAATCTGGTCGGCGTCTGGCGGACGGCGCGGGCGGCCCTCCCGCAGGTGGTCGAGCGGCGCGGCCAGATAATCGTCGTCAGCTCGGTCTACGCGTTCTTCAACGGCGTCCTCAACAGCGCGTACGCCGCGACGAAGGCCGGCGTCGAGTCCTTCGGGCGGGCGCTGCGCACCGAGCTGGCTCCCCACGGTGCCAGCGCGGGCGTCGCCTACTTCGGCTTCATCGACACGCGGATGGTCCGCGACACCTTCGACTCCGAGGACCCGGTGGCGGAGCGCTTCCGCGAGCGCGTGCCGGCCTTCGCGGCGCGGCGGCTGCCACCCGCCGCGGCCGGCGTCGCGATCGCCGACGGGTTGGAGAAGCGCGCGCCGCGGATCATGGCGCCGGGCTGGCTGCGCGGGTTCGCCGCGATGCGCGGGCTCCTCAACCCGGTGCTCGACCGGCGCATGGAGCGCGAAGCGGACCTGATCGATCTGGTACGCGAGGCCGAGCGCGAGCCGGAGCGGGCCGCCCCGCCCCCGCCCTAGGCCGGTCGGGTCAACTCCTCGAGGAGGAAGATCACCGATTCATAGGGCCGGCCGGTGGCGCGCTCGAGGCCGACCTCGCAGGTCCGGTTGTGGGAGAGGTGCGCGTCGGCGCCGAGACAGCGCACCTCCCCTGCCTCCTCCTTCGTCGCCGCGGCGGTCAGCTCGGGGCGGAGGAAGCCCCGGTCGCCGGCGAAGCCGCAGCACGTCGCGCCCGCTGAAACGTGGACCTCCTCGGCCAGCCCAGCGGCGAGCCGCGCCAGCGCCGCCTCCAACCCGAGGTGGCGGGTGGAGCACGTGGGGTGGATGGCGGCACGCCGGCGACGACGGGTCACCTCGAGCCACGGCAGCAGTCGCTCCGCCCACTGGACGGAGTCAAGTATCTCGGTGCCCTCTGCACGGGCCGCCACTGCCTGGGTGCAGGAGGCGGCGTCGACGACGAGAGGCAGCCGGCCGCCGTCCGTCCAGGCGGCGACCCTCGCCGCCATCTCCGCCGACTTGGCCTCGGCTCCGCGCCGGTAGCCCTTCGACTCCCAGGGCGTCGCGCAACAGCGGCCGGCGACGTCGTGCGGGATCCAGAGGGGCAGGCCCGCGCGGGCGGAGACCTCGACCAGCGTCGCCGGCAGCCCGCGAGAGCGTCCGGCGTCCTCCGACGGGCCGAAGATCCGGTTGATGCAGGCCGGGAAGTAGACGGCCGCCGCCCCTTCCCGCGACGTCGAAGGCAGCGGCGGTGCCGGTGGAGGCAGTCCCGCCGCTCGCCCGGGCGAGATCCGTCGCAGGACACAGCGCAGGCGCAGACCCATGCGGGCCGCCAGCTCGGCTGCTCCCCAGCGCCGAGCCACGGAGACGGCGGCCCGCTCCGCGCGAGGCCCGTGCCCGGCGGCGCGGAGCCGCTTGACCAGCGCGCCGGTGTCGATCCCGAGCGGGCAGGCGAGCCGGCAGCTGCCATCCGCGGCGCAGGTCTCCAGCCCGTCGTACTCGTACTCGTCCTCGAGCGCCCGGCGGACCGCCGACTCTTCCGGCTGGCGCGCCATCTCGCGGCGCAGGACGATCCGCTGGCGCGGCGTCGTCGTCAGGTCGCGGCTCGGGCAGACGGGCTCGCAGAATCCGCACTCCACGCAGGCGGTCGCCTCCGGCTCGATCGGCGGCGTCGTCTTCAGATTGCGGAGGTGGACCTCGGGATCGCGGTTGAGCAGGACACCGGGGCTGAGCACGCCGTCGGGGTCGGCGAGCTCCTTGACCCGCCACATGAGCGACGTGGCCTCCGGGCCCCACTCGCGTTCCACGTACGGCGCCATGTTCACGCCGGTGCCGTGCTCCGCCTTCAGGGAGCCGTCGTAGCGGTCGACCACCAGGTCGACCAGCCCGGACATGAACGCCTCGTATCGCCGGACGTCCTCGCGGCGCGAGAAGTCCGGCGTCAGCATGAAGTGGAGGTTGCCGGCCGAGGCGTGGCCGGCGACGCCGGGCAGGAAACCGTGCTCGGCAAGCAGGTCGCGCACGTCGCGCACCCCCTCCGCGACGCGGTCCGGGGGCACGCAGACGTCCTCGACGATCAGCGCCGTCCCCTCGGGGCGAAGCTTGCCGATCAGGCCGTGGAGCCCCTCGCGGACTCGCCAGTTCAGCTCGATTCGCTCGCCGTCGCGAGTGAAGTCGATCGGCCGGATCGGCTCCCGCGCGGCCAGGAGGTCGAGCGCTCGAGCCTCCGCGTCCGCCAGCCCGCTCTCCTCGTCGGCGCCGAATTCGACCAGCAGCACAGCCGACTCCGGTGGCAGCTCCTTCCACTCGGCCGGGGCCCCGGGGATGTTGTGGCTGGCGACCGCGAGCGCCGGCGCCATCATCAGCTCGACGGCGCTCGCTCCGGCGGCCACCAGGTCCGGGACCGGCTCGACCGCCGCGGCAACGTCGGCGAAGTGGACCCAGGCGGTGGTCGTCGCCCGCGGCAGCGGCACAGTGTCGAACACCGCCTCCGCGACGAAACCGAGAGTGCCCTCGGACCCCACCAGGAGGCGCCGGAAGATCTCCAGTGGCGAGTCCGCGTCGAGGAACGCGCAGAGCCGGTAGCCCATCGTGTTCTTGATCGCGTACTTGCGGCGGATCCGCCCGCTCAGGTCCGGGTCGGCCCTGATCTCGTCGCGGATCCGGCCGAGCCCGGCAGCCAGGGACGGCTCGCGGGCCTCGAACTCAGCCTCGGCGCCCGCCGCGGCGGTGTCGATCCTGGTCCCCGAGGGCAAGACGAAGGTCAGGGCGCGCAAGGTGCTGTAGGAGTCGCGGGTGACCCCGCAGCGCATGCCGCCGGAGTTGTTCGCGATCACGCCTCCGACCGTCGCGATCGCCGTGCTCGCCGGATCGGGACCGAGCTTGCGCAACCGCGGCGCGAGCGCCCGGTTGACGTGGCCGAGGACCGTGCCCGGCCGGACCCGAGCCGTCTTCCCGCCGTCCTCGACGCTCAAGCCGCCGAAGTGCCGCCTGGCGTCGACGAGGATGCCCTGCCCCTGCGCCTGTCCGTTCAGGCTGGTCCCGGCGGCGCGAAAGGTGACCGGGACCCCCTGCTCGCGCCCGTACGCCAGCACCTTCGCGACGTCGTCCGCGTCGCGCGGGGCGACGACAGCACGGGGGAAGAGCCGATAGGGGCTCGCGTCCGAGGCGTAGCGGACCAGGTCCGTCGCCCGGCCGAGGACGCGGTCGGACCCGAGCACGGCCTCGAGCCCGCTGCGGAGGGGCTCGGGCGCCCCCGCGGCGACCCAGTCGGGGGCGCGGTCGGGCGCCGCCGTTGATGGCGTCGCCGGCATCTCTCGCCACCCTACGCCAGGCCCGCGGGGGCGGCAAAGGGACGGCTAAAGGCGCCGTCCCGGCCCTCCGATAGACGCCGGGACGTTGGCTTCCTTCCCGCACAGCAAGAACCGGGGCGGCATCCGCCGCCTCCCGGTGGCCCTTCTGGCCGGCCTCTTCGCCGTCCTCCTGCTCGTTCCTGCCGGGGGCGCGGGGGGTGCGTCGATGCAGGGACCCGGTGCGACCCGGATCGTCAAGAAGCCCGGCCGGATCGTCCCCGTCCCGGCCGACATCCCCCACCAGGCCGGCTCACGGATCGACAGCCGGCTGATCGCCAACCTGCGCTGGCTCCAGAAGCGGTTTCCGTTCTACGTCACCGAGGGCTACGCGGGCCCGCTCAGGAACGTCGGCACCGTCGGCTGCCCCGGTTGCCACGTCTCCGGCTCCGATCACTTCTACGCGGCCGCGGTCGACGTGGTGGCGCTCGACTTCAGCACCAGCTGCAGCCGCCGCTGGCGGCCGGTCACTCGACTCGCCCACTGGTCCGAGCCGCGCCAGAACGTCCCGGTGCGTCCGTTCCGCTGGATCGGATATGACGGGGACTCGGGCCATGGCTGCGGCCACCACCTCCACCTCTCCTGGAACCACGCCCCCGGCCGGCTCTATCGGCCCGCCGCCTGGATCGAGGTCTTCCGCGCCGACTTCACCGGTACCTCCACGCCGCCGCGCAAGCCCCCGCCGACCGGCGGCCAGGACGGTCCGAGCGGACCCGCCGGCGCCGAGACGGGCGGCGTCTCCGCCCGCATGGTCGCCGACCGCTAGGCCGGCACAAGGCCCTGCCTAGGATGGCCGGGTGGCTCGTGCCGCCCGCTGCCTCCTTGCCTGCATCGCCCTCGCCGTCGCCGGCTGCGGGTCCGGGGAGGACTCCACACCGGCCGCCTGTCTGACCGGAGCCGCGGCCTTCCAGTCGGCGCTGCGCGTCGCCCCGGGCGATGTCGAGCTCGTGGACGGCGTCCAGATCAGCGAGTGCCTGATCCCGGGGCAGCCGGCGGGAGAGCTGAGCGAGGCCGGGGGCGCCATGGTGGGCGCCGCCGAGGGCCTTGCCGCCGGCGCTCGCCGGCGTCCGGCCGGTCCCATGGCTGTGCGGCTCGGCTATCTGGTGGGCGCCGCCGAGCGCGGCGCCGCGGAGACCGGCGGCGTCCACGCCGACCTCCTGCGCCGGCTGGGATCGGTGGCGGAGACCGGCGCGCCCCCGCTGTCCTCGACCCCCGGATACCGCCGCGGCCTCGAGGCCGGCCGCGAAGGCGGCTGAGGAGCAGCGCCGGATACGCTGGGATACGCATGAAGCAGGAGACGGCAGAGCAGTTCTGGGGTGGCGAAACGGCCAAGGCGGTCGAGAACTTCCCCGTGTCGGGCGAGCGGGTCCCCGTCCCGGTCGTCCGCTGGCTCGGCCGCCTGAAGGCGGCGGCCGCCCGAGTTAACGCGGAGCTGGGCGAGCTCGACAGCGAGGTTGCCGAGCGGATCGCCGCGGCCGGGGACGAGGTGGCCGAGGGGCGCCACGACGGGCAGTTCCCAATCGACGTGTTCCAGACCGGCTCGGGGACCTCCTCGAACATGAACGCCAACGAGGTGATCGCGAACCTCGCCGGGGACGGGGTCCATCCCAACGACCACGTCAACATGGGCCAGTCCTCTAACGACGTCTTCCCGTCCGCCGTGCACCTGGCCGCGCTGGGAGAGGTCCACGAGGACCTGCTGCCAGCGATGGAAGACCTGGCCCGGGCCCTCGAGGCGAAAGCTTCCGAGTTCGCCGACGTCGTCAAGGCGGGGCGCACGCACCTGATGGACGCCGTGCCGGTCACCCTCGGCCAGGAGTTCGGCGGCTACGCCGCGCAGGTGCGGCTCGGCATCGAGCGAGTCGAGGGAACGCTCGGCCGGGTCGGGCAGATCCCTCTCGGGGGGACCGCAACCGGGACCGGCCTGAACACTCATCCCGACTTCGCCGGGCTCGTCCGCAGGCGCCTCGCCGACGACACCGGCCTCGCGGTCTCCGAGCCGCTCGACCGGTTCGAGGCGCAGGGGAACCGCGACGCACTGGTCGAGCTGTCGGGGGCGCTCAAGGTCTACGCCGTGTCGCTGATCAAGATCGCGGGGGACCTCGCGCTGATGGGCTCCGGCCCCCGCGCGGGCCTCGCCGAGCTGCGGCTGCCGGAGCTCCAGAAGGGCTCCTCGATCATGCCCGGCAAGGTGAACCCGGTGATTCCGGAGGTCGTCATCCAGGTCGGCGACCAGGTGATCGGGAACGACACCGCGATCGCCGTCGCCGGCAGCCAGGGCCAGTTCGAGCTGAACGTCCGCGTCCCGGTGATCGCCCGCAACCTGCTCGACTCGGTCAAGCTGCTCGCCTCGGCCTCGCGCCTGCTCGATGAGCGCTGCGTGTCGGGCGTCGAGGCGAACACCGAGATGACCGACCGCCACGCCGAGGCCACCCTCGCGACCGCGACCGCCCTCAACCCCCACATCGGCTACGACCGCGCCGCCGAGATCGTCAAGGAAGCGGCGGACTCGGGGCGGACTCTGCGCGAGGTCGCGCTCGAGAAGGGCGTCGACGCGGCGGTTCTCGAGCAGGCGCTCGACCACCGCCGCATGGCCCGCCCTCACGACTGAGCATCGCCGCCGCTCGCGTCACCGCCCTTCTCCTGGCGCCGGCGGCGCTCCTCGCCGCCTGCGGCGGAGACGACCCCGAACGCACCCCGCCCGCGCTCGCGGCGATCTGCAAGACCACGCCACGCAAGGCGGCGATGCCGGTGAGGGCCGCCCGGCCGATCGATCTCGGTAGGAGGCTGCGAGCCGTCTACTGGGCCGGCGCCAGCGCCCGCCCCTGCTTCTTCCGGGCGCGGCGGGTGCCGCGGGGACCCGAGGTTCGCCTGTTCGTGAGGGCACCCCGGCCGGCGGCGAAAGACCGCCGGGCCTGGTGCGCGGAAGCACCGCTGCCGGAGGGTCTTCAGGGCCGGACCCTGGTGCTCGTCAGGGAGCACGGCGCGAAGCCGCTGGGGCCCGCCGGGTGGGCGGAGCTCCGCCGTGGCAGGGACTGCGTCAGAGTACCCGTGGTCGAATGGCCCGCGGGCGGAGGGGGATGAACTACGTGGATCGTCCGATGGTGCTGGTTGCCGACGACGATGAGGACGTGCCCGAGCTGGTGGCGTTCCGGCTCGAGCGGACGGGGTACGAGGTGATCACCGCGCACGACGGAGAGGAGGCGCTGCGCGGGGACGAGTCAACCCGCGGCATACCGGTGATCCTGCTGACCGCGGGAGTCCAGGAGTCGGACCTCGGTCGCGGCTTCCAGGCAGGCGCCAACGACTACACCAAGAAGCCGTTCAGCCCCGCGGAGCTCCGGGCGCGGGTGGAGGCGGTGCTCGCCCTCAGCCGCCCTGGAGGGTGACGAACCGCTCCTCGGTCAGCTCGAGCACCGCGTAGGCCGGGCCCTCGCGGGTGTTGCCCGAGTCCTTGACGCCGCCGTAGGGCTGCTGGTCGGCCCGGAAGGTCGGCACCTCGTTGATCAGCACCCCGCCGAACTCGAGCGTCCGCGCGGCCTCGAGGCCGCGACCCATGTCGCGGGTGAAGACCCCGGCCTGGAGGCCGTAGCGCGAGTCGTTCGCGAGGCGCAGTGCCTCCCCGAAGTCGGAGAAGCGGTCGATCGTCGCGACCGGGCCGAAGATCTCCTCACGCCAGACCTTGGCGTCCCGGGGCGGCCCCTCGAGCAGGGTCGGCGCCATGCAACGGCCGTCGTCGACCAGCTCGCCGCCTGTGACCAGCAGCGCGCCGGCCTCGACCGCCTCGTCGACCCACTCCTTGACCCGGTCGCGGTCGTCGGGCGAGATCAGCGGCCCGACGTCCGTCTCCTCGTCGAGGGGGTCGCCGACGGCAAGCGCCTCCGTGTTCTCCTTGAGCCGCGCGACGAAGTCGTCGGCCACCGCCTCGTGGACGAGGATCCGCTGGATCGAGATGCAGCTCTGCCCGGCGTGGGAGAAGGCGTGGAGCTTCGCCTTGTCGGCAGCGGTCTCCCAGTCTCCGTCCTCGTTGACGACCAGCGGCGCGTTCGACCCGAGCTCCAGGTTGACCTTCTTGTGGGGAACTTCGCTGCGGATCCCCCAGCCGACCTCGGAGGAGCCGGTGAACGTGATCGCGCGCGTGCCCTCGTGCTCGACGATCGCGGCGCCGACCGTGGACCCGGACCCCGGGATCACGCTCAGCCAGCCGTCGGGTACCCCTGCCTCCTGAAGGATCGAGGCGAGGTTGAGCGCCGAGATCGGCGTCTGGCCGGCCGGCTTGAGGACGACCGCGTTGCCGGCGGCGAGGGCGGGACCGAGCTTGTGGGCGACGAGGTTGAGCGGGAAGTTGAACGGGCTGATCGCGCCGACGACCCCATAGGGGACGCGCATCATCAGGCCGGCCTTGCCGGCGCCCGCCGAGGAGGCCTCCATGGGAACGGTGCCGCCAGTCAGCTTGCGCGCCTCGACCGCGGAGAAGGTCAGGGTGTCGACGCAGCGGCTGGCCTCGAGCTTCGCGGTCTTCAGCGGCTTGCCGGCCTCGGCGGCGATCGCCACGGCAAGCTCGTCGACTCGCTCCTTGACCAGGTGCGCGGCTCGGTCGAGCGCCTCGGCCCGCTCGTGCTGGGGGAACTCGGCCGCCTCGGCCGCGTCGACCCCCGCCTTGACGGCGCGGTCGACAAGCGCCCCGTCGCCCTGCGCGACGCGGCCGACCACCGTGCCGTCGTAGGGGCTCTCGACCTCGCTCCACTCCCCGGTCTCGAGCCATTCCCCGGCGACGAGAAGCTTGTGATCGGTGGCTTGGACGGTCTCGGTTGCCACGGCTCTCCTCCAGTCCTTCGGCTTGCTGCTCCGGCTCTCAGGGTAGTCCAGCGGCCCTCTTGCACGATGCCGCCCAACGGCGGGGGCCCGAGCAGGGGCGCAACCGACCCGCCGCCAACACTGTTAGGAAGCGAACATGGGACGCGCCAAGACGATCATCGCCGCCCTCGCCGCCGCGCTCGCCCTCGCGGCGCTCGCCGCACCCGCCGGCGCTGTCACCTGGGTGGTCAGGGGTGGCGGCTACGGCCACGGCGTCGGCATGAGCCAGTACGGCGCCTACGGCTTCGGCGTCAAGGGCAGGGGCAGCAGGCAGATCCTCCGCCACTACTTCCGGGGCACGACGATCGAGCGGACGCGGGAGACGCGCTTCGTCAAGGTCCTCCTGCGGATCGACCCCGACGACGTCTTCTTCACGCGCGCGCGGCGGGCCTGCGGCAGGAACCTCAACCCCGCCGGTCAGTTCCGCGCGAGCCTCGGCGGACGCGGCCTCCTCAGCCTGCGGACCAGCAGCGGCCGCTTCCTGAAGAAGTGCGGCGCCAAGCTGCGAGCGGAGGGCCGCGGACGGGTCCGGATCGGCGGCGTGGGCGCGTACCGCGGCGCGCTCGAGGTGGTGCCCACGAAGAGCTCGCCCGGCTCGCTGAACGTGATCAACGCGCTCGACGTCAACTCCTACGTCAAGGGCGTGGTCCCCCACGAGGTTCCCTACACGTGGCCGATGGCGACGCTCAAGGCGCAGGCGATCGCCGCGCGCTCATACGGCCTCAGCACCGCCTGCGGCGACTGCAACGGCTTCACCCTCTACGCCGACACGCGCAGCCAGGCCTACGGGGGAATCGGGCTCGAGACGAAGCGGACCAACCGGGCGGTCCGGGAGACCCGCAACATGGTCGTCCGCCACCGCGGCCGGATCGCCCAGACGTTCTACTTCTCGACCTCCGGCGGGCAGACCGAGAGCGGCTTCCTCGGAGCGCCCGACGTCCCCTACCTGCGCAGCGTCGACGACCCCTTCGACTACTACTCGCCCCTGCACCGCTGGGCCTTTCGCTTCTCGGGAGCCGAGATGAACTCCCAGCTCGCCTCCTATGTGAAGGGCCGGCTGCGGAAGATCCGCGTGATTCAGCGCGGCGACTCGCCGCGGGTCGACTACGCGCGCCTGGTCGGGACGGGCGGCTCGACCCGGATCCGGGGCGACACCCTCCAGTTCGCGCTCGGACTGTACGACCGCTGGATGAGCTTCCGCAAGGTCAGGACGGGCCGGTTGACCCGCCACACCGAGGTGCCGCTGTTCCGACGGATGGCGAAGCCGGCCGAGGTCCTGACCGGGTCCGGCGCCGGGTACCCGGGCGCCGCCGGCTACCCGTCGGGATGGGGCTGGACGGGAATGCCGTGGTCGGTCTCGCGCATCCCGAATTCGTAGGCCGCGCCGCCTGACAGCGAAAGCTCCCGGCGCCGCCCACCGGTCTCGACGGTCAGCTCGATATCCGCGATCGAGCAGTTGACGGTGTGGTGCTCGGGGCCCTTCGGGTCCGCGTAGACCCAGCCGACGAACCGCTCGGCCGGCGCCGCGACCCGGCCTCGGACGACGACGCCGTCGCCGGGCAGTACGAACTCGCACGCGGTGGGCGACTCCTCGATCCGGGCGGCGCGCATCCGCCGCGGGCCACCGAGGCGGTGGCGCTGCCCGTCCACCTTCAGCATCCCCGACGGGATCCATGGCGTGGTCCAGGGGCCGGCCCTGATCCGCGCCGCGCCGGCGTCGAGCCAGGCGTCCCCCTCCAGGCCCGTGGCCTCGAGCCAGACCCACCGTTCGGCGTGCTCGGATCCCCAGTTGTGTCCGATCATGCCCGGCCATCCCGAGAGCGCGACCTTCTCGCCCTCGATCTCGAGCGCCCCGTCGAACCGCGCGTCCGGGTAGGGGGCGACGAACTTGGTCCGCGGCACGGGAGCCTCGTAGAGCCAGTCGGCCGGCAGGTAGCGGCACGGCTCGTCGTCGCCGGAGAAGCGCAGGTCCCAGCGCGCCTCGAGGGCATCCGTCGCGACGATCCCGGTGGCGCGCCCGGGGCCGATCTCAGCGTTCTCCACCCGGATCCACGCCCCCTCCGGCGCTGAGAGGAGCCCGGTCGGAACCGTGACCTTCGTCGCCCGTGGGCCCTCCGCTGCCGCGTCGAAGAACGTGAACCACACCGACCCCTTCGGTTCCTCCCCCGGCCGCTTGTGGACCGTGTGGCGGATCCAGATGCCCTGGCCGCCGCCGGGCCGGCAGGCCTTGACGTAGAAGCTCTCGTAGTGCCCGGCCTTCAGCGGGACCCTGGGGAACCTTGCGCCGTGATCCACGGGCGCGACCCTATCCGCCTACGTCTTGATCGTGATCACGTCGCCGTCGCGGACGACGTAGTCGCGGCCCTCGATCCGCAGCAGTCCCTGGTCCCGGGCCGGCGTGTATCCGCCCGCCTCGACCAACACCTCCCAGCCGATCACCTCGGCCTTGACGAAGGCCTCCTGGATCTCGGTGTGGATGGCGCCGGCTGCGTCCCAGGCGGTCCTCCCCCGGGCGAGGCTGCGGGCGACCGCCTCCTTGTCGCGGCCGGCGGTGAAGAAGGTGAGGAGACCGAGCAACTCCCACGCCGCCGCCACGAGGCGGTCGAGGCCGGGTTCGGACATCCCGAGCTCGGCGCGCATCTCGGCGGCCTCGGCCGGGTCCAGCTCGGCCAGCTCGCCCTCGATCCGGGCGCTGACGGCGACCGCGAGGGCTCCCGCGGCCTCGGCATGGGCAGCGATCACGTCCGGTACCTCGGCACCCCCCTCGTCGACGTTGGCGACGTAGAGCACCGGCTTCGAGGTCAGCGCGCCGAGCAGGCGAGCCGCGTTCGGCGCGGCCTGCGGGACTGAGACCGAGCGGACCGGCCGGCCGGCGGCCAGAGCGTCGCGAACCCGCTCAAGCCAGTCACGCTCGGCAATCGCGGCCGGATCGCCGGAGCGGGCCTGCTTGACAAGGCGCTCGAGCCGTCGCTCCGCCTGCTCGTAGTCGGCCAGCAGCAGCTCGGTCTCGATCACCTCGATGTCGGCGGTCGGGTCGACCCGACCGTCGGGATGGGGGACGTCCGGGTGGCCGTGCGCGCGGACGACATGGCAGATCGCATCGGTCTCGCGGATCGCGGCGAGGAAGCGGTTGCCGAGGCCCTCCCCTTCCGAGGCCCCCTTGACGAGGCCGGCGATGTCATGGAACTCGATCGTCTCCGGGACCCGCGAAGAGCTCCCCGCGACATCGGCGACGGCGTCGAGCCGCCGGTCGGGAACGCGGGCGACGGCGACGTTCGGCTCGATTGTCGTGAACGGGTAGTCCCCGGTCGGCGCGCCGCCCCTGGTCAGCGCGTTGAACAGAGTCGACTTGCCCGCGTTGGGCAGGCCAACGATCCCGACCTTCAAGAGGTCGAATTCCGACCGGTTCCTGGGCTCCCGCTCGCCGCCGCAAGGTCAGCACTTCTCGCCGGCTCGGTCTCGCGGTCGGAGCCGGTCGGCGAGGCGCCGTCCCCCATCGGAGCCGGGGCCCGCCGCTCCCGGGGCAGCGGGGCGACCCGGCCGATCACGGCGCCCAGCGCGGCGCCGGCGAGGACGTCGGACGGGTAGTGCATGCCCAGATAGGGGCGCCCGACGCAGATCGCCCCGGCCAGCACATGCAGCGGCAGCCCCGCTCGCGGCGCCACCCGAGCGAGGGCGCCGGCCCCCGCCAGGGAGGAAGTTGCGTGGGCGGACGGGAACGAGAGCTTGCTCGGCGCCCGCGCGAGCGGCGGGTGGTCGGTGATCACCGGCCGCTGGCGTCCGATCGTCCGCTTGACCGCGAAGTTGAGGACGACCGCGGTGGGGGCGACGAACGCGGCCGCGGCCCAGCGGGAGCGGCGCCTGGGGTCGGAGGCGGCTCCCGCGGCGCCGATCGCAAACCAAACCGCCCCGTACTCGCCCGAGAACCCGAGTCCCTTCATCACGGCGTCGCTGAACCGTCCGTGCCAGCGGGTGCGCAGGACGCGCAGGGCGGCCTGGTCCAGGTCGCCGAGGATCGCCACCGGCCGGTTGGCGCGCTCGAGGATGAGCGCGCGCCGGGTGCGCTTCTGCCTTCTCAGCCGCCCGAGCATCCGCGGCAGGATACGGGTCTCAGACCTCGCGCCGGACCAGCGTCGTCGCCGCCTCGCGGACGCGGTGAAGCGCGAGCGGGCCTCGAAACGGCCTGGCTCGATCCGGTCGGCCCGGCCGATGTCGGTCTCGAAGCTTGCGGTCAGCAGCCGTGCCATCTCCTCGCTCCGGCTCGAGAGAGTGGCTTCGTCGTGGAGCTGAAAGGACGGTTCTGATCCGGGTACCGCGGCCGGCGCAGTCGATCAGCGCCTGATGAAGCGGCGTCATTGCCCTCGGTGATCGGCGCCCCGGTCAGCGCTTCGGCGGCGCGCATGAATCTTCCAGGCCGGCAGCTCCGGCTCCCGTGTGACCCGGACCGGAGACTTCAGGGGATCACGAGCTCGAAGGCGCCGGGCTCTACCGTGAAGCGGGCCGGGCCGAACCGGCAGACTTCGCCGTCGACGTTCATCGAGAACTCGGCGTCCGCCTCGAGGACAGCCTCCCGGCAGCGAGCGCTCTCCACGTCCGATTGCCGCTCGACCCTGCCGCTGCGCAGCCCGAAGGCGCGCCAGGCCAGGGAAAGCCTCGAGCCGGCGGGTATGGCGACGGCGTCGAGTTTGCCGTCGGCGGGGTCGGCATCCACCGAGGCCCCGCCGCCGAACGCCCCGCTGCAGGCCACCGTCACCTGCCAGGCCGGCCCATGGTGTACCTCGCGCCCGTCGCAGCTGAGGCGGCAGTCGAGCGCCTTCGCGGTCAGGCCGGCGCGAAGGGCGCCGACGGCATAGGCGAAGGGGCCCAGCGCCGCCTTCAACCCGCTGGCGCGCCGGGCCGCCATCGGAGGCAGGCCCGCGCTGGCGACGTTGACGAAAGGGCGCTCGCCGACCCGGCCGAGCTCCAGGCGCGCCAGGCGCTCTCCCTCCAGCGCCAGGCTGCACGCCGCGTCGGCGTCGTCGGGGATCCCCAGCGCACGGGCGAAGTCGTTGGCGGTGCCGGCCGGAACCACCGCGACCGGGATCCCGGCCCTGCCGGCGAGCTCGGCGGCCGGGGCGATCGAGCCATCACCCCCGGCGACGACCACCCGGTCGGCGCCCTCGAGATCGGCGTGCCCGACCTCACCGAACGGCACCGTCCTCACGGCGGCGCCGCCGGCCCGCAGGCGCGCCTCGACGCCGTCCGGCTCGGCCGACCCGGCGCGCGGATTCGCGACCAGGACAAGGGAGCGCGGGCCGGCCACCGCTCCACCCTAAGGGAGCGGAACGTCCGGGACGGTGGCTGGAATCCGGCCGTGGCCGCGACCGCCGAATACGAGACCAGGTTCCGCCGCGCCGGCCTGCCGCTGTTCATCGAGGACTACTCGCCCGCAACGGACATCTTCAACCGCGCCGTCCCGATCCTCGGCGTCGTCTTCATCGCCGAGATGCTCGGGGCAGTCGACCTCGAATGGACGCTGGTCGCGAACCTCGGGGCGGTCCTCGGCGGGCTGGTCATCCTGCTGGTCGGGATCGCCGCCGCAAACCGGCTTCGCGGCCGGCCCTTCCGCTCGGTCCCGGGGACCGTCGGCCGGCTGGAGCTTGCCGGGTTCGTTCTGCTGCCGGCGCTTCTGCCGCTCGTCTTCGGCGGTCAGTGGCGAAGCGCGATCGTCACCTCCGCCGCCAACCTGCTCCTGCTCGGCCTGATCCTCGCCATCGTCGGCTTCGGCCTCGTTTCGATCCTGCGCTGGACGCTCTCGCGGCTGCTGCGCCAACTCGCTTCGTCGCTCGCACTGCTGATGAAGGCGGTGCCGTTGCTGATGATCTTCGCCGTCGTCCTCTTCCTGACGACGGAGATGTGGCAGGTGTTCAGCGAGGCCGACGGCGTCTCGCTGGCGGTGCTCGGCGGGATCCTGGTCGCCCTCGGCACCATCTTCCTGGTCGCCCGTCTGCCGGGCGAGGTGAAGAGCCTGGAGCGCGAGGCCGGCGAGGCCGGTCCGCCGCTGAGGCGACGCCAGCGCCTGAACGTCGGTCTCGTGCTGTTCGTCAGCCAGGCGCTGCAGGTGCTGTTCGTGAGCCTCAGCGTCGGCGTGTTTTTCGTCGCCTTCGGCCTGCTCGCGATCGACGCCGACATCCTCCGCGAGTGGGTCGGCTCGGGCGGGGACGTCCTCGCCAGCTTCGAGATCGGCGGGCGTGAGGCGATCCTCACTTCGGAGTTGCTCCGCGTCTCCGGTGCAATCGCCGCCTTCACCGGCCTCTACTTCGCGATCTCGATGCTCACCGACGAGCTCTACCGGCGAGAGTTCCTCGACGAGCTGACAGGCGAGATGCGGGCGAGCTTCCGCGACCGCGCCGAGTACCTGCGCCTCCGCGGCTCGGGCTGAGCGTCAGAATCACCGCGATGTCCTCCGCTGCCTCCCAGGTGATGGTCCCCGGCTACCGGCACCTGTCCGGTCACCACTGCGGCTCGACCGCGCTCAGAAACCTGTTCGCCTTCCACGGAGTGGAGATCAGCGAGGAGTTCGCCTTCGGGCTCGGCGCCGGCGCCTGCTTCTACTACGTCGCCAGACCCGAGATCTCGCCGACCCGCTGGTTCAACGGGCGGGTCGCGCAGCTGGAACAGAACTTCCGGGAGCTGACCGGAGAGACGATCCGCCTGCGGACGTTCCCGGACCGGGACGACGCCTGGGACGCCGCCCGGGCCGAGGTCGACGCCGGCCGGCCGGCCCTGCTCCT
>DATFPK010000048.1:0-5178 GCA_035264885.1 Solirubrobacterales bacterium | reverse complement strand
ACCCGCGTGAAGAAGCCCGACCAGCCCTCTCGGGCGCGCCGGTAGACCTCGGCGGGCAGCTTGCCCGACTGCTGAAAGCGCATCTCGGTGCGCCCGTCGCCGGTCTCGGTGAGCTCGACCGTGCAGAGCTCGTAGAGGTCGGAGTCGGGCTCGTCCGAGACGGTGAAGGAGAGCCGCCGCGGCGCATCGACCTCGACGTACTCGCCGTCCCAGTGGATCTCGCCGCGGGGGCTGTCCATCACCAGGCTCCATTTGCCGCCCGGGCGGACGTCCATGGAGACCGTCTGCGGCCTCACCTTGGAAGTGGGCGCGCCGTACCAGTCGGCGAAGCGCTCGGGATCCGTCCACTCCCGCCAGACCTGCTCGGGCGGAGCGTCGAAGACCCAATGGATCTCGATGCCCGCCTCCGCCTGGCCGCCCTCGGGCGCCTCAGGCACGCGACTTCCTCTCCGCGAGGCGCCGGTCGATCCGCTCGAAGCCGCCCTCCCAGAAGCGGCGGTAGTCCTCGATCCAGCCGGCTGCCTGCTTCAGCGGGCCGCCCTCGAGGTGGGCGGGCCGCAGCTGGGCGGTCCGCCCGCGGGTGACGAGGCCTGCCTGCTCGAGCACCTTGAGGTGCTTGGAGACGGCCTGGATCGAGATCGGCAGCGGCTTGGCCAGCTCGCTCACGGTCGCGTCGCCGTCGGCGAGTCGGCGCAGGATCGCCCTGCGGGTCGGGTCCGCGAGCGCGGAAAACGTCCTGTCGAGCTTGGCGGCAGTCACGCGGGCCGCATTAAACCAAACGGTTGAATAGGCTCGGCGGCGGGACCGATTAGTTCCGCCGACACTGTTCGTCATCAGAGGAAAGCCCAGGCGGCGTGATTTCCCTGGCTTATCAACCGCTCACCAAGTCGAATAGGTCGACGACCCCGCCTTTCCTAGAGTCGTCGGTTCACCAAGAAAGGAGTCGCCGTGGCCTCAACCCCCAAGGAAATCCCGATCGACGATCTTCGGACCCAGCTCGCCGGCGAGCTGATCACCCCCCAAGACCCCGGCTATGACGAGGCACGCCAGGTCTTCTTCAAGGGCTGGGACCGCCATCCGGTCGCGGTCGCGCGGGTGGCGGGCGCCGAGGACGTCGCACGCGTCGTCTCGCTCGCTCCCGAGAGCGGGTTGGAGCTCGCGGTCCGCAGCGGCGGCCACAGCCGTCCCGGCTACGGCACCGTCGATGGCGGGCTCGTCATCGACCTCTCCGGGATGAACTCGGTCGAGATCGACGCCGACGGGAGGACCGCCTGGGTCGAGACGGGCGCGACGGCCGGCCAGTACACGAAGGCGACTTCCGAGCGCGGGTTCGTCACGGGCCTCGGCGACACCGGCTCGGTGGGCGTCGGCGGCATCACCCTCGCCGGAGGCATCGGCTTTCTGGCCCGCCACAGCGGGCTGACCATCGACAACCTGATCGCGGCCGAGGTGGTCACGGCGAACGGCGAGGTCGTGGAGGCCAGCGAGCAGTCGGAGCCCGACCTCTTCTGGGCGATCCGCGGCGGCGAGGGCAACTTCGGGATCGCCACCCGCTTCCAGCTGCGCCTGCACGAGATCTCGGAGATCGTGGGCGGCATGATGATCCTGCCCGCCTCGCCCGAGGCGATCACAGGCTTCATCGAGGCCGCGGACGCCGCGCCGGAGGAGCTCTCCACGATCGCCAACGTGATGATCGCGCCGCCGATGCCCTTCGTCCCCGAGGCGGCCCACGGCAAGCCGGTCGTCATGGCGCTGATGGCCCACGTCGGGCCGGCGGACGAGGCCGACGCGGTGATCGCCCCCTTCCGCGGCCTGGCCGAGCCGCTCGCCGACATGGTGCGGCCGATGCGCTACCTGGAGCTCTACGAGGGCCCCGAGCCGGAGGTCCGCTTCGCGGCCGGGACCAACTTCTTCGCCGACTCGCTCGACGCGGACGCCGCCGCGGCGATCCTGGAGCAGCTCCCGCAGTCGACGGCGATGATGAAGGCGGTCCAGATCCGCGTCCTCGGCGGAGCGCTCGCGCGGGTTCCGAACGATGCCACGGCGTTCGCCCACCGCGACCGGCGGATGATGGTGAACGTCGCAGCGATGTTCGGGGACGGCGCCGAGAGGGAGACCCACCAGGCCTGGGTCGATGGGCTCGCGGACTCGCTCGGAAAGGACGGAGCGGGCGGCTATGTCGGCTTCCTCGGCGAGGAGGACGAGGAGACGCTCCGCGCGGCCTACCCAGGCGGTACCTGGGAGCGGCTGCGAGGGCTGAAGCGCCGCTACGACCCGGACAACCTCTTCCACCTCAACCACAACATCCCGCCGGCGGACGGCTGAGGCGCGTGCGGATCCTGACCCGCATGTGCACCAGCCTGGACGGCTGCATCTCCAACGCCGACGGCCTCCCGGTTCAGCTGTCCGACCCGGAATTCGATCCCGAGGCCTACGGGTTCGGCGAGCTCCAGGTGAACTGCGACGCGGTGCTGATGGGGATCACCACGCTGGGCCACGCAATCGATGCCGACCCGTGGCCGTGGCCGGACGTCGGCGTGTTCGTGCTCGGGTCCGAGCGTCCGCCGGGGATCCCCGACGAGGTGGTGGTCGATGGGGATCCGGAGAGGCTGCTGGAGCGCGTGCGCGAGGCCAATCGCGGCGGCGACGTCCACCTGATCGGCGGGCCCACGACGATCGAGACCTATCGGGGGCTGGGGGTGATCGATGAGTTCGGGTTGATCGTCCTCCCGCTGCTGATCGACGAGGGAATGAAGCTGACGCCCTCGATCAGCATCGACGAGCGGCTCGAGCTGAGGAGCGAGCGCGCCCTTCCGAGGGGCGCCGTGGAGCTCGTCTACGGCGGCCTCTGAGATGCCCTCGGTGGGCGCCGATCCGGCCGAGCTCCGCGACTCGATCAAGGGGGACGTCCTGACGCCGTCCGACCCTGAGTACGAGCGGGCGCGGCTCTGCTTCAACCTGCTGATCGACCGGCACCCCGCGGCGATCGCCCGCTGCGTCGATGCCGAGGACGTGGCGGCCGCGCTCGCCTTTGGCCGGGAGCAGGGGCTGGAGATCGCGGTCCGCGGCGGCGGCCACAACCCCGCCGGGCACTGCGCGGTCGACGACGGGCTGGTGATCGACCTAGCTCGAATGCGGAAGGTCGAGGTCGACCCCGACGACCGGCTGGCCCGCTCGCAGGGCGGCGCCACCTGGTCTGATTTCGACGCCGCCACGCAGGCCCATGGGCTAGTCGCGCCGGGCGGCGTGGTCGGCTCGACCGGCGTCACCGGCCTGACCCTCGGCGGCGGCATCGGCCACCTGACGGCCGAGTTCGGGCTCACCTGCGACAACCTGGTCGGGGCGGAGCTGGTCACTCCGGCGGACGGCGTGGTGCGGCTGAGCGAGGAGGAGAACCCGGAACTGCTCTGGGCGCTCCGCGGTGGCGGCGGCAACTTCGGGGTCGCGACGCAGATCGAGCTCCGCCTCCATCCGCTCGAGCGCGTGCTCGGCGGCAAGATGACCTTCTCGGGCGGTGAGCAGGTCCGCGATGCGATGCGCCTCTTCCGCGACCTCGATGCTCGCGCGGGCGATGAGCTGAGCTGCCAGGCGCAGCTCAAGCTGGACGCCTCGCTCACCCCGGTGGCGGAGGTGATCCCCTGCTACACGGGCTCCGATGGCGATCCGGAGGAGATCGCCGCGCTGCGCTCGGCATCCGGCCTCGCAAACGACGACGTCCGCGCCCGCGACTACCTCGACCAGCAGCTGATCTTCAATCCCGACTACGGCGTCGACCGCAACTACTGGAAGGGGCACTTCGTCCGCGAGCTGCCCGACGAGCTGATCGACGCCCTGCTCGAGCGCATGTGCACCCTCGGACGCCGACCGGGCGAGATCCTCTTCGAGTCGCTGCGCGGCGCCCCCAAGCGGGTCGATCCCGAGAGCGCCGCGCTCGGCTACCGCGACGCCGCCTTCAACGTCAGCGTGATGGCGAACTGGACGGATCCGGCCCACGACGAGGAGGGCATCGTCTGGGCTCGCGAGACGGCCGCGGTGATCGAGCCCTACTCGGTCAGCGGCGGCTACGCCAACTACATGCAGGCGGACGAGCCCCTCGACCGCGTCCGCGCGGCCTTCGGCGCCGACTCATTCGCGCGCCTCCAGGAGCTGAAGCGCCGCTACGACCCCGAGAACCTCCTGCACCGCAACCAGAACATCCCGCCGGCCGGTTAGGCGCCCGCGCGTACGCCCTCGCAGAAGGCCTTGAGAGCGGCGGCGAACTCAGCGCTCGCCGAGGATGCCTGGCTGACGCTGGTTCTGTGCGCCTCGGGGAAGGCCCGGATCGCATCCTCGTAGCCTTCGCCCGTGAACACCAGGCAGCCCTCGTGCTTGGACAGGAGGATCGGCACGTCGAGTTGCGCCAGGAGCTCGCCGATCGGCTCGTCCTGATCGACCATCGCCTCCCAGACCCGGGAAGCGATCTCCATCGGCGGGAACCGGGCGACGATCCGGTTGGAGGTCTCCTCGTCGAAGCCGCCCTGCGTGAACTGGGTCATTCCGTAGCGGACGAAGGAGTCGTAGTCGCTCCGTAGCAGCTGGGTCATCGCCGCGGTTACCTCCTTGCTCACCGGCGGCCGCTGGCCCTCGCGCCCGTAGCTGAGCGTGGCGTGGCCCAGCGCCACGCCGAGCACCGACTCCGGCCTCGCGATCGCGACGCGCACGGCGGTCGCGGTCCCCCACGCGTCTCCGACCACGAAGTAGGAGTCCCAGCCCCGCTTCTCGACCTCCTGCAGAGCGCGCTGAACCACCATCCCGCGATCCAGTGCAGCCGGCTCGTCGCCGGGCATCGGCTCATCGCCGACACCGGGCGCGTCGAAGGTCGCAACCTCGGCCCACTCCGCGAGCTGCGACGCGATCGTCCACTCGACTTCGGTGAACATTGGGACCAGGAGGATCCGGGGGCGGGACACGTGCTCAATCTCTCATACGTAACCGCCCTGGCTCCGCCAGTAGCCATCTGCCCGCGGAGTACATTGGGAGCTTGCCCGACTCGCCCGCCGAGACTCCTGCGCCACCGCGCACCCCGCCGCCGAAGACCCCCTCTGAGGAGCAGCGTCCCGCGGGCTGGCGCGTGCACCCGGCCCCCGACGGGCGCGGTGCCCCGCCGCCTGAGAAGCCGCCGATGATCCCGCGCAGCAG
>DATFPK010000047.1:0-8707 GCA_035264885.1 Solirubrobacterales bacterium | reverse complement strand
CCTCAACGGCAACGAGGGCGACGACAGCCTCTACGGCGGGATCGGCGACGACACGGAGAACGGCGGGCCCGGAGCCGACCTGCTGTCCGGCGGCTGGGGCGTCGACACCCTCGACGGCCAGGGCGACGGCGACCTGATCCGCGGCGACGGCTCAGCCGACCGGTTGCGCGACACCGGTTCCTCCGGCACCGACACCCTGAGCTACGCGACCGCGCTGGCGCCGGGCTTCCCGCAGCGCCAGGGCTATCCGACGCCGCCGGCGAACTTCCCGGCGGAGGGGGGCGAGCGGGGGGTGTACGTGAACCTCTCCGGCAGCGGCGTCGGCGACAACGGCGAAGTGCGGTTCGGCGGCGGCAACGACTTCCAGGTCGTCGCGACGGCGTTCGAGAACGTGATCGGCTCGCCGTTCTCCGACTACATCGTCGGCTCGTCCTCCGACAACGCGATCTACGGCGGTGGTGGCGCCGACTTCATCTCGGGCGGCGGCGGGACGGATATAGCCGACGGCGGCGCAAACGGAGACAGCTGCTCGGCGGAGACCACGACGAGCTGCGGATCGTCGATCGGTCCCCGCAACACGACGCAGATCTCGGTCGGGTCGATGCGCCCGGGGAGCCCGGACCGCGCCGACCTCTACCTCGTCGGCAGCACGGCGTCGGACGACGTCACCGCGACGTACACCGAGGACGCACCCGGCACGGTCACGTTCACCTCCGCGGGCAGCGCCGGCTTCGATGCGGCCGGCGGAGGCTGCACGGCGTCCGGTCCCACCGCAACCTGCACGGTCTCCGGGCCGCCCGACGCGCTGGTCATGTTCGGCTCTTCCTCAGCCGACGACCTGGAGGCGGCCTCGCTTCCGTCGCAGACCGGGGTCGTGCTTGCGGGCGGCGCCGAAGCCGACACGCTGACCGGCGGGGAGGCGAGCGAGGACGTGCTGGTCGACGACCCGCGCACGCCGGGCTTCGACGACGTGCTCAGCGGCCTCGGCCGCGACGACGCGCTGCTCAACAACGACGGCGCCGACCAGGTGGACGGCGGCGGAGGCAACGACCTCTTCCTCTCGACGACGATCTGCGACGGCGATCAGCTCGACGGCGGGGCACAGCGCGACAACGCCGCCTGGCCGCGTTTCACGGAAGGCATCGAGGCCCGGCTCGGCGACGGCGTGGCCGGACGGCCCGGCCCGGGCTCCGGCCCCGTGTGCAACGGAGGGGAGCAGCTCGACACGCTGACCGGCTTCGAAGACCTGGAGGGAACCGACTTCGCCGACGCGCTTTACGGCGGCGCGGGCCCGAACAACCTCCTCGGCTGGGGGGGCGCCGACGTCTACAGCGGTGGGGACGGGGACGACCGGATCTTCGCCAACGCCGGCGACAACGACCCCGAGATCGCGTGCGGCGAGGGCTTCGACAGGGCTCTGATCGACAAGCCGCCTTCGACTGACAGCGCGGGCGAGGACTGCGAGGTGGTCGAGGAGGGAGATCCTGGAACCTTCGCGTTCACTCCGCCGGCGCCGACCTTCACGAGGACCGAACCAGCCTCGCCCGCGAACGACAACGATCCGGAAATCATCGGCGTCGCCGGCGACGAGACCATGGTCGCGCTCTACACGAGCTCTGATTGCGGCGCGGGCTCGAGTCCCGTCGCCTCAGGCTCCGGGGAGGAATTCGGCGCGGCCGGGATCACGGTCCACGTGCCGAACAACTCGACGACCACCTTCTACGCCACCGCCTCGAGCGGCGCCAAGACATCCCCGTGCTCGTCCGAGTCGATCTCCTACACGGAGGCGACGCCGGACCTGCCCCCGACGGCGGTGGATGACACCGCCAGGATCGACGAGAACTCGGGTCCCACTGCCATCGACGTGCTCGCCAACGACGTGGATCCCGACGGAGGCCAGATCGCGGTCGTCGCGGTCACGCAGCCGACGTTCGGCGCCGTCGAGGTCGTCTCCGGCGGGACGCGCGTCACCTACGAGCCGCCCCCGGACAGGTGCGGCGCGACGAGCTTCACGTACACGCTCAACGGCGGTTCGACGGGGACCGTGGCGGTTACCGTCACCTGCCCGCCCGAGCCGGGCCGCACGCCGCCGGTGCGCCGCTGCGACGGGATCGCCACCACCCGGGTGGGCACGAACCGCCGCGACGTGATCGTGGGGACCAACCGCCGCGACGTGATCGCGGCCTTCGGCGGCAACGACGTGGTCCGCGGGCTCGGCGGGAACGACCTCGTCTGCGGCGGTGACGGCCGCGACACGCTGGCCGGCGGCCCCGGTCGCGACCGGCTGCTCGGCGGGGCGGGGGCTGACGTCCTCCGCGGCGGGCGCGGCAGGGATGCGTTGCTCGGCGGGCCCGGCCAGGACCGCCTGTTCAAATAGGCCCCCGCCCGGCCCGAGAAGTCAGGCAGCGGCGAACCGCTGAGCCGAACGAGCCCGGCGCTTCTCCGCCTCGGCCTCGCGATCCTTCGGCGGCGCCGAGGTGACGAGCGAGTCGAGCAGTTCGCCAGTCGCCGCCGCGACCTGATCGACGGCGCGGTCGAAGGCTTCCTGGTTCGCCTTCGACGGCTTCGTCGAGCCGCTGATCTTGCGCACGTACTGGAGCGCCGCGTCCTGGATCTCCTCCTCGGTCGCGGGCGGGTCGAAGTTGTGAAGCGTTCTGATGTTTCTGCACATGTCGCCCAGCCTAGCGTCAGGCCACCAGGCGCTCGACCCGGAAGGCCTTCTCGCCCCGCGGGGTCTCCACCTGGACCGTCTCCCCGACCGGCGCGTCCCTGAGCGCGCTGCCCACCGGCGACTCGACCGACAGGCGTCCCTCGCTCAGGTTCGCCTCGGTTGCCCCGACCAGCATCCAGGTGTTGACCTTCCCCGCGCCCTCGTCGAGGACCTCAGCGGTGCGCCCGAAGGCGAAGCGGTCGTCGCCGCTCTCCGTCTCGACGACCTCGGCGTTGCGGAGCCGCTCGCGCAGGCGCCTGATCCGGGTCTCGAGGTGCGCCTGGTCCTCCTTGGCGATGTGGTAGTCGGCGTTCTCCTTGAGGTCGCCGAGCTCCCGGGCGGCCTTGATCCGTGCCGCCATCTCCTCCCTGGCGGGTCCCTCGAGCTGGGCCAGCTCCTCGTTCAGCGCCGCCAGCCCCTCGGCCGTGATCGCTTCGCCCTCCGCCGCGCTCATGCCGGCACCCTGCCAGATCCCGCCGCGGCCGGGCGCTCGAGAGCGAACAGGTCGGCGACGATCTCGTAGGAGCGGATGCGGTCGCGATGGTCGTGGACCATCGTCGTGATCATCAGCTCGTCGGCCACGGTCCGCTCGATCAGCTCGCCGAGCCCGGACCGCACCGTCTCCGGGCCGCCGATCACCGCCGAGCCCGAGAGCGACCGGATGCTCGACTGCTGGCCCGGCGTGAGCGGGTTGGCCGCCGCCTCCTCCGGGGTGGGAAAGCGGCTCGGATGGCCGGTCCGCAGGCGGGCCATCGACAGCCGGGACGGACCGGCCAGCCAGCGGGCACGCTCGTCGTCCTCGGCGGCGATGACCGCGACCGCGACCATCGCGCGGGGCTCGTCGAGGTACTCGGAGGGCTGGAAGTGCCGGCGGTAGAGCTCCAGCGCGGGCAGCGTGTTGCGCGGGCTGAAGTGATGGGCGAAGGAGAACCGCAGGCCGAGGATCCCAGCCAGCTGAGCGCTGTAGCCGCTGGAGCCGAGCAGCCAGATCTCGGGCATGTCCCCGTGCCCCGGAACCGCGGTCACGCGGCTGAGCGCGCTTTCGGGTGGGAACCCGCCGGTGAAGAACGCGACCAGTTCGGCGAGCTGGCGCGGGAAGTCCTCGTCGGAGAGCGGGTCGGCCGAGCGCCGCAACGCCGCGGCGGTGACCGGGTCGGTGCCCGGCGCCCTGCCGATGCCCAGGTCGATCCGGCCGGGGTGCAGGGCCTCGAGCATCCCGAACTGCTCGGCGACCACGAGCGGCGGGTGGTTGGGCAGCATGACGCCGCCCGAGCCGATCCGGATCGTCTCGGTCGACGCGGCAAGCGTCGCGGCCAGGACGCCGGGGGCGGAGCTGGCGATCCCGGGCATGTTGTGGTGCTCGGCCACCCAGTGGCGCCTGAAGCCGAGCGCTTCGGCGCGCTGCGCCAGGTCGACCGACGCCCGCAGCGCCTCTCCATGGCTGGATCCTTCGCCGACGATCGCGAGGTCGAGCACGGACAGGGGCATGTCGGGACGCGCCACGCCTCCAGTCTGCCAAGCGCCCGCCCGCCGCCGGGCCGCCGGTACAGTGCGCCGATGGCGGCGGCAGGCCAAGCTCGCCGGAGCGCGGTGCTTCTGGCCGGCATCGCGGTCGCGATCGCGGCGCTCGTTGCGGGGGCGTCGCCGGCGGCGGCCAAGACCGTCTGGCTCTGCAAGCCGGGCGTCCAGCCGACGCCCTGCCGGGGGAGTCTCGAGACCACCGTCTACTCGAGTTCGGGCGACTCGCACGTCGAGCGCCCCCGCAACGCCCGCCGCCCGCGGATCGACTGCTTCTACGTGTACCCGACGGTGAGCCAACAGCCGGGGCCGAACTCCGACCGCCGGGTGGAGCCCCAGCAGGAGATGATCGCCAAGTACCAGGCGGCTCGCTTCTCTCAGCGCTGCCGGGTGTTCGCGCCGATGTACCGCCAGCTCACGCTGGCGACGATCGCCTCGCCGCCGCCCGAGGACGAGCTCCGTGAGGCCGGCTACCGCGCCTACCGCGACGTGCGCAACGCCTTCCTCGACTACCTGCGCAACTACAACCACGGCCGCGGCTTCGTCCTGATCGGCCACTCGCAGGGGAGCTACATGCTGACCCAGCTGATCCGCCGCCAGATCGACCGTGTGCCGCGGGTGCGCCGGCGCTTGGTCTCGGCCGTGCTGCTCGGCGGCAACGTGACCGTGCAGAAGGGCCAGACCGCCGGTGGCAGCTTCAAGAAAGTGCCGGTCTGCCGCCGCGCCTCGCAGACCGGCTGCCTGATCGCCTACTCCACATACAACGAGACTCCGCCGGACGACACCCGCTTCGGCCGTCCGGGTAGCCGCGTGTCGGAGATCTTCGGCTTCCCGGACGGGCCGGGGCTCGAAGTGGTCTGCGCTAATCCCGCTTCGCTGCGGAACCGCCGTGTCCCGCTGGAGACAATCCTGCGAAGCGAGCCCTATCCCGGGGTCCTCGGTGTCTTCATGATCCAGATGTACGGCGGTCCGCAACCGACCGCGACGACGCCGTGGCTCGTGCCCCAGGACCACTACTCGGGCAGGTGCGTCCACGCGAACGAGGCCCACGTCCTGATGATCAGGTCGATCGCCGGCGCACGGCACCTGAACCCGGCGCCGGACGACACCTGGGGGCTGCACCTGGCCGACGTCAACATCGCGCTCGGCGACGTCGTCGACCTGGTGCGGTCGCAGACGCGCGCATTCGGCCGGGCGCGCCGCTGACTACGTGGCGTCCTCGGTCGTCAAGGCTTCCAGGTCGGGCTTGCGCCGCGTCCGCCCGTCGGGGTCGCTGGGCAGATCGCCGGCGAGGGCGCGGCGCAGGGCTCCCGGGCGGTCCCGAGAGGTCGAGCTGGTCGTCGCCGATCACGTAGGCGAAGACGCCCCGCCGGACGACCCCCGATGCGGAGGCGACGTGGCGGTCCTCGCCGTCGTCGCCGGGCTCGAGGTCCAGGCGGCGCAGCGGCCGGAGCTCGAGGTCGGGCAGTTCCTCTGGAGTGATCGACTGAGGGTCGATGGGGCCGCATCGTCCCAGGCCTCCACGGGCTCCGCGCCGGCGCGGCTAGCCTCCGGACGATGGCGCGAGGCGACAGCAAGCGGCGGCGCAGGGAGCCGCCTGCGACCGCGACCTACACCGATCCCGACGGCAACACCCTCCAGCTTCGCCAGGACCTGAGCGCCGGCACCGTCGCCAAGATCCGCGAGATGCCGAGGAGCAGCGCGGCGTCGGCCGACGACGTCTGGCGGCGGCGCCAGGAGATGCTGTTCGAGCGCCTGACCGTGCGGTGGGAGATCGCCGGGCTGCCGCTCGACGACCAGAAGATGCTGCTCGGCCGCTACCGGATGGCGGACCGGGAGACGCAGGAGTGGGTGCGGCGGACGATCGACGCCCACCTGGAGCGCTACCTGCCCGAGCTGCGCTGACCGGGCTTGATGTGGACGACATCCAGCCCGTGCTCGGCGGCCAGCCGGCCGGCGACGATCGAGCGGTGGCACGCGTCCGGGTCGCGCTCCACGCAGAGCAGCGCCGCCAGCCCCTCCGCGGGGAGGCTGCGCGCGACCTGGTCCAGATCGGCCCGGTCGAGGATCTCGCGCGTGTAGCCGTCGCGGTACTCGGCCCCCAACTCGGTTCGCGATCGCTTCCCGACTCCGGTTCGCGCGTCCTCCGCGTACTGGAGCTGTCGCAGCTCGGTCGTCGGCGCCAGCTGCTTGAGGTGCCGGTAGCCGATGCCGGCCGCGGCGAGCGCGGCCTGGAGGCGCTGTGCGTTCGCCCAGGCGTATTCCGGCCCCCGGACCCCGCGGCGCTGGCGGACGTCGAGGATCTCGGTCACCGCGGCGCCCTCCAGCGCCTCGATGAAGGAGGGCCCGCTGAACCCGTAGACGCCCACGGTCGCGATCGCGCTCACGGGCGTAATTCTCCCTCCCCAGTGCCTATCCTGGGGGTCATGGAATCCGGCTCGAAGTCCCCGGAGCTCGACTCCCCGGTCCGCCATGAGATGCGGCCCTTGTTCGACCGCGTGGTCGTCAAGGAGCTCGACTCAGACCGCGTCCGGCGGTCGGGCCTCGTCGTGCCCCCGGGATCCCACGAGCCGCCGCCCCAGCAGGGAATCGTGCTCGCGGTCGGCCCCGGCCTCGACTGGTGGGAGCACGTCGGCGTGACGATGCCGGTCCAGCCCGGGGACCACGTCGTCTTCCCTGCCTCGGCCGGCACCTGGGTCGAGGTAGACGAGGAGCGCCTCCTCGTCTGCCGCGTGGGCGAGATCCTCGGCGTGCTCGAGCGGGCCGAGCGGCCGGCCGGCGTATAGGCTCGCCGCCCCTTGCGTCGCCCTCTGTCACTCGTCGCCGCCTGCCTGGCCGCCCTCGCGCTCGCCGCCTGCGGCGAGAAGGAGGAGCCCGACTTCACCGGCCCCGGCGCCCAGCCCCCGGCGAACCCGCTGGAGCCGATCGCCGGAACCTGGAGCGGGACCCTCGAGCAGCGCGGAATCAAGCCGTTCACGGTCCGGGTGACGATCGCATCGGCGCAGAAGCCGGCCAAGAACCCGGTCAGCTACACCGGGCTGTCCTGCGCCGGGACCTGGGACTTCCAGTCCCGCGAGGAAGCCGGGTACCACTTCCGCGAGGTGATCAGCCGCGGTGCCGGCGCTAAGTGCAAAGGCGTCGGCGACGTCACCGTGACGCCCCGCGGCAACCGTCTCGCCTACCGGTTCAGCGGCGGCGGGGTGACGAGCAGCGGCGTCCTCAGCCGCTCCGGCTAGGCCGCGGCGCGCTCCTCCAGGCGCTCCGCCAGCCGGTTCATCCCGCGCGCTCGAGCGGCTTCCGCGGCGCCCGACCAGTCCGTCGGCGTGTCCGGGGGGCGCTCGATGCCCGCGTCCTGCAGTGTTGCGATCTCCTTGAAGGCCAGCAGGTCGTCGCGACTCTCGAGAAGGGTCGCCCGCAGCTTCGGCCGCTGCTCCCTGACCGCCGCGTCGAGCACCCCCTCCAGGGACCCGTGCAGGCGCAGGAGCTCGGCCGCGGTCTTCTCCCCGACGCCCCTGGCGCCGGGGATGCCGTCGGAGGGGTCGCCGCGCAGGGCGATGAAGTCCGGTACCAGCTCGGGCGGGATGCCGTATCGCCCGCGGACCTCGTCGGGGCCGATCACCCCGGCGCCCTGGCTCCCGGTTCGGACGTAGAGGACCTTGGTCCGCTCGCCGGCGCACTGGAACATGTCCCGGTCGCCCGTCAGCAGCAGCGCGTCCCCGCCGGCCTCCGTCTCCACCGTCGCCAACGAGCCGAGGAGGTCGTCTGCCTCGAGCGTGTCCGCCGTCTCGACGATCCAGCCGAAGGCGCCGAAGAACGCGGCGCTGTCGGCGAACTGGGGTCCCAGGTCGTCGGGAATCTCGGGCCGCTCGGCGTGGTAGCCGTCAAAGAGCTCCACCCGGTACGTCGCGGCGTCGGGGCCGAAGCAGAGGACGACGGCGCGCGGGCCGTGGAGCTCGACCTCCCGGAGGATCAGGTTCGCCGCTCCGAGGAGGGCGTTGACGGGGCGCCCGTCGGGGCCCTTGATCGAGTCGGGCAGGGCGTAGAAGGCGCGGAAGAGCAGGGACGGAGTGTCGACTGCGAGCAGCGGGGCGGGCACGCGCCCACCGTAGCGTCAGTCGCTGCGCTCGTCGTCCGAGAGAGCGGAGTGGAGAGCCGCCAGCTTCTCGGTCGCGGCGCGTGCCTCGTCGGCGGCGGCCACGAGGTTGTCGAGGCGGCGCTCGAGCTGGTCGTTGCGCCGCTTCGCCTTCTCGAGCTTGCGGCTCAGCTTGGCCTCGGCCCGCTCGGCATCCTCGCGCTCGCGCAGGGCGGTCCGCTCCGCCTGCTCGACGGCCTCGCGCAGCGCCTCGAGGTCGTCGGCCAGGGCGCGGGAGATGATGACGCCGGAGGACTCGGGGTCCTCGGCGGACACGGCGCTGTCGGTCTCCGCGGCGGTTTCCCGCTGGGCGATCTCGGTTTCGCGTTGGATCCGCTCGGCTTCGC
>DATFPK010000046.1:0-15510 GCA_035264885.1 Solirubrobacterales bacterium | reverse complement strand
GGTCGAGCGCAGGCAGATCCTGCATCCGCGTGGCGACGATCAGCTTTCCCGACGCCCGGAACGGGACCTCCCGGGCCGCGCAGAAGTCGCGCAGCTCGGCCGACCCCAGGACGCACAGCCGCGCCTTCAGCGAGCCGGGCTCGTAGTAGATCCCGGCGTGGACGACGCCACTGGAGTGGCCCGTCTGGTGGGCCGCGATCCGGTCCTCGCGCTCGAACACGCAGACCCTGGCTCCCGGCCACCGACCGAGGAGCTCGCGGGCGACCGCCAGGCCGAGGATCCCGGCGCCGATCACCGCCGTGTCGCAGCGGGACGGTGGAGCGGATCGCCGCAAATTGCCCGGTTCCCCGCCGGAGCCCGCGGGGCGTTTCTTCGGAGGATGCGGAATGGCCACTTGCGGACGGGAGGCCGGCGGTCTAGGTTGATCCCGCGGTCCGGGAGAGAGAGGAAACCGCCGGAAGCCAGGCGGAGACCGATCTCGAAGGCGACCTCCAAAGCTTATTTCGCGCGCAGGCTACGCACGAAGCAGGCGAAGGGTCGCCACCGGGCCGCTTTCTCGTGCCCGACGGCCGGAGTCCGGCTGGCGTCCGCGCCGCGGCCTAACTTCCCCCGTGCGGCGATGCCGCCGGCCCCGGATAAGCCTGCCGCCGGGACCGCGCGACCGGGGCGCAACCCGGGAGCAGGGCGCTGCGGGGAGCGACCCCCGGGGCAGGACTTCGCAGCTAGCCCGCCCGCTCCCACCTGACAGCAGTGGAGAACCTGGAGACGATCACCTACGAGCGGGACGGGCGGGTCGCCCGGATCGCGCTGGACCGCCCGGAGCGCGGCAACGGGATCACGCCCCGGATGCCGCGCGAGATCGCCGCTTGCGTCGAGCGCGCCAATCTCGACCCCGAGGTCCACGCGATCGCCCTGTCGGGCAACGGCAGCGGCTTCTGCGGCGGCTACGACCTCGTGGCCTCGGCCGAGGGCGACATGGAGGAGCTGGGCGGTCAGGACGCACCGGAGGGCTCGCCGCTTCACCCGAAGACGATCGCCGCGAACCACGCGCCGGAATCGGACTGGGACCCGGTGACCGACTTCCAGTTCATGTCGCGGAACGTGCGCGGCTTCATGAGCCTCTTCCACTCCGACAAGCCGGTGCTCTGCAAGGTTCACGGCTACTGCGTCGCCGGCGGTACCGACATGGCGCTCTGCTCGGACCTGCTGGTGGTCGCCGAGGACGCGAAGATCGGCTACCCGCCGGCCCGGGTCTGGGGCTCGCCGACGACGGCCCTCTGGGCCTACCGGGTCGGGCCGGCGCGAGCCAAGCGGCTGCTTCTGACCGGCGACTCGCTGACCGGCGCCGAGGCGGCCGATTGGGGGCTGGCCACCGAGGCGGCGGCGCTCCGCGACCTGGACTCGCGGTTCGACGGCCTGGTCGAACGGGTCGCCCGTTTGCCGGTCAACCAACTCGTCATGATGAAGCTGCTGGTCAACCAGTCGCTCTACGCCCAGGGCCTCCACGCGACCCAGCTCCTCGGCACCTTCTTCGACGGGATCGCCCGCCATACGCCGGAGGGGCACGCGTTCGCCGCCCGGGCCGCGTCCGAGGGGTGGGGAGCGGCGGTGCGTGAGCGCGACGGCCCCTTCGGCGATCTGGGGCGCGATGGCTTCGGCGTCGGCGGCGGCTAGGCCGCGGGCGCCGCGGCGGGTCGCCGCGCCGCGTCGACGAAGCGCTCGAACAAGGAGGCCTCCTGCGGGCGGGCGGCCATCGCCTCGGCGTGCCACTGGACGCCGACCAGGAAGGGCCGGCTCGGATCCTCGACGGCCTCGATCGTCTCGTCGGGCGCGCAGGCGACGACCCGCAGACCCTCGCCCAGCCGGTCGATCGACTGGTGGTGGAAGGAGTTGACCTCGAGGTCGCCGGCGCCGACCGCCTCGGCCAGGAGGCTCGGCCCCTCGATCGTGACGGGATGCGTGGGGATGTCGCCCGGCTCCTCCTGGCGGTGCGGCAGCTTGCCCGGGAGCGCCGGGAGGTGCTGGTGGAGGGTCCCGCCGCGGACCACGTTGAGGGCCTGCATGCCGCGGCAGATCGCGAGTATCGGCACGCTGCGCCGGTCGGCGCCACCGGCGACGGCGAGCTCGAAGCGGTCGAGGGCGGGCTCGATCGGCCCGAGCTCCTCATGGGGCTTGGCCCGGTAGGTCTCCGGATCGAGGTCGGGCCCGCCTGAGAGGCAGATCCCGTCGAGGCGGTCGAGGAGTGGGTCGATCGCGTCCATCGCCATCGGCGGGATCACGAGCGGCAGGGCACCAGCCGCCTCGAGTGCCTGGAGGTAGATGAGCCCCAGGGCCATCTCGATCCGCGGCGGCTCGCTGCGGGGGGTCTGGCGGACGGTCTCCGCCCGCCGCACCTCCGAGGTCGTCACCCCGATCAGGGGCCGGGCGCCGTTGGAGCCGTTCGGCGTCATGCCTCGACCAGCCACGTGTCCTTGCCGCCACCACCACGCGAGCTGTTGACGACCATGTCGCCCTCGCCGGGCGCGAAGCGGGTGAGTCCGCCGGGGAAGACGTGCCCACCCTCTGCCGAGGACACCACGAACGGGCGCAGGTCGACATGCCGCGGACGCAGCCGCCCTTCGGCGACGGTCGGGTGGGTCGAGAGGTGGACGAGGGGCTGGATCACCACCGAGCCGGGATCTTCGCTGACCCGCCGGATCGCCTCGCGACGCTCCTCTGCCGCCGCCGACCCGAGCAGGACGACGCCTTGGCCGCCGTAGCCGCCGCGCGGCTTGATCACCAGCTCCTCGGGCCGCTCGGCGAGCGCCTCGGCCGCCTCCGGCGTGGCCGCGTCGAGCGTGGGCACCGATGCCAGGATCGGCTCTTCGCCGAGGTAGAAGCGGATCATCTCCTCGCTGTAGGCGTGGGCGAGCTTGTCGTCGGCGAGGCCGGTGCCGAAGGCGTTGACGCAGCGGAGCCTGCCCGAGCGGAGCGGCGGTCCGAGCAGCTCGCCCAGGGGCGTCGGCGCGCCGTCGGGGCCGGTGAGGGGATCGTCGACCCGCCGGTAGACGACGTCTACCGGCCGCTCCCGGCCCTCGATCCGCGACCGCAGGCCCGCGGCGGAGCCACTCAGGTCGGCCGGCGTGACGACGAAGCCGCCGATTCCGTCGGCCAGCCGGGTCTGCTCGAACCAGGCGTCGCTCCCGGAGCCCTCCGAGAGGACGGCGATCGAGGGCTCGCTCGCCGGGTCGGGTGCCGAGGCCCGCAGGGCCGCCCCGAGCCGAACCGCGAAGTCCTCGTGGGGCCGCGGCCGGAGGGGCCAGTCGCAGAGCCCGGTGATCACCTTCCGCGCCGCCTCGGCGTAGGCGAGGCCGGAAGGCGTCCGCAGGTTGTCCTCGAGCACCATCGGCCTTCCGTCGGCGCCCCGGACCAGGTCCATCCCGCAGACGACGGCCGCGTGGGCGTCCGGGTCGAGCAGGCCCTGGGTCATCGGCTCATACCCGGGTGAGGTCTCGAGCAGCCGGCGCGGGAACGGCCCGTCGCCGAAACCGCGCTGGTCCCCGTAGGCGTCGGCGACGAAGGCGTTGATCGCCCGCGCCCGCTGGACGAGCCCAAGCTCGATCCGCTCCCACTCGGGGCCGGTGAAGAGGCGGGGCACGGGGTCGATCCGAAAGCCCTGGTCGTCGCCGAAGTCGGCGCCGAGCCGCTCGATCTCCTCCGCCGCCCGGCTGGCCAGTCTCTTGAGGTCACAGTCCTCGAGCGCGGCGAGGATGCCCTCGTAGTGGTCACGCGGGCGTCCCGGTGCGGCGAAGGCCTCGTCGAACCCCTCGCCCGTCACCGGATAGTCGTCGAAGTTCGCCGAACCGCCCGGGGCAGCGCTGGTCTTCATCGGCTCCCGGTACCCGAGTGCCGGGCCGATCAGTCGCCGTCCGCCGGCAGCCGGGTCGTCGGCGGCTCGGGATCCTCGGCTCCGAGGACCCCGGTCGGGGCTTCGCGCTGCTCGGTCTCCGGTCCCGGGCCCCGCGGTTCAGGAGCCCCGCCGTCGCCCCCGCCGTCCGCGGCGGCGGGGGCCGCCCCCCGTTCGTCCCGCCGCCGCCGCAGCGCCCGCAACGCGGCACCGGCCGCTGCGCCGACGACCCGTGCCGGGCTGTGCGTTGGCCCCGCCTCTTCGCCCTCGCCGCGCGGGGCGGTCTCCTCGAGGCGCTCGATCTGCGGCAGGTGCCAGAGGACGCTGGCGATCACGAGTCCGGCCGCGGCCGAGAGCAGGGCCAGGAACCACTGGCCGCCGCTCAGGAGCGCCATCTCGAAGAACTCGCGCACCGGGCCGATCGCCAGGCAGCCGGCGAACAGCGCGCCGAGCGCGATCACCAGGGCCAGCATGTTGCTCTGGATCGAGATGTGCTCGCGTCCGGGCCCGCGCTCGAGCAACAGCACGAAGCTGAGGCCGAGGAAGATCAGCGTCGTCGTCGCCGCGGTCCTGCCTTCCTCGAGCGAGCCCCCGGCGACCGTGTCGACCAGGAAGAACGACAGGATCGAGCCGATCGCGATCGCCAGCCCGGCGGGCACCGCGAACGCGGCGAGGGCCCGCAGCAGCCGCCCGCGGTAGAGCGGCCCGTCGGACGGGAGCAGGGCGAGCGCGAAGGAGGGGATCCCGATCGTCAGCATCGCCGCGAGGGTCAGGTGGCGGGGCAGGAAGGGGAACGCGAAGCCGGGGATCGCCACCAGCACGATCAGCGCCGCCGCGTAGACGCTCTTGGTCAGGTAGAGGCGGGCGAGGCGGTGGATGTTGCGGGCGATCCGGCGGCCTTCGCCGACCGCCTCCGGCAGCCGGCTGAACTCGTCGCGGAGCAGGACCACGTCGGCGATCCCCTTGGTCACCTGGCTTCCCGATCCCATCGCGACCGCCATCCGCGCCCGCTTCAGCGCCGGGACGTCATTGACGCCGTCGCCGATCATCGCGATGTAGCGCCCCGAATCCGAGAGCGCCGCGACCAGCGCCTTCTTCTGGTCCGGCTTGATCCGGCAGAAGACGGTGTTCGCCTCGGCGACCGTCGCCAGCTCGCCGCGGTCCTCGGGCAGCTCGGAGCCCTCGACGACACCCGCCTCCTGCGGCACGCCGACCCCGTAGGCCACAGCCGTTACGGTCTCGCGGGCGTCGCCCGAGATCAGCTTCAGGTCGACCTCTTGGTCGCGCATGTAGGCAACCGTCTCCGGCGCGTCCGGGCGCAGGTTCTCCTGGAGGACGACGAGGGCGAGCGGCCGGATCCCCGGCGGCGGCTCCGACGATGGGTCGGCGGGCAGGGACCCGTCCGACTCGCCGAAGACGACGACGCGCCTGCCGGCTGCGGTCTCCTCCCGCAGCGTGCCGGCGAGCCGGGGCGGCAGCTCGAGGGCGCCGGCCCGCCGGAGGACGTCGGGCGCACCGAGGAGGTAGGTCGCGCGGCCGCGGCCGGCGAGGGTCAGCCCGCTCCACTTCCACTCCGAGGAGAACGGCACCTCGGCGCTCACCTGCTCGGCCCGGCCCGGGAAGCGGTCGGCGACGGCGGCCAGCGTCTTGTTGCGGTCCCCGGCGCTGGCCGCGAAGCGGGCGAGGGCGTCGTGGATCCGGCCCGAATCGGACTGGTCGGCGACCTCGACCGAGCGCAGCCGCAGGTCGCCGTCGGTGAGCGTGCCGGTCTTGTCGACGCAGATGGTGTCCACCGCGGCCAGCGACTCGGTGGCGCTGATCTGCTGGACGAGGGTGTCGTGGCGGGCCAGACGCATCGCCGCGACCGCGAAGGTCACGCTCATCAGCAGGACGAGGCCCTCGGGGATCAGGGTGATCAGACCGGATGTCGCCGTCTGCGCCGCGTCGGTCAGGCCCGTGTTGCGGGCCCGCAGCGAGAAGATCAGGAGGACCGCCAGGGGTGCCATCGCCCAGGTGCAGGCGACGATGACCCGGTTGACCTCCTCCTGGAGCGGCGAGTCCGGGTGGCGGAAGGCCTTGGCCTCGCCGGCCATCTGGCCCGCGTAGCTGTCGTCGCGAACGGCGTCGACGAGGTAGTAGCCCGAGCCGGAGATGCAGAACGACCCGGAGAGCCCCCGCTCGCCGAGGCCCTTACGGATCCCGTCCGCCTCGCCGGTCAGGACCGACTCGTCGAGGGTCAGCCCGCGCGTCCGGATGACCTCACCGTCGGCGACGAGCTGGTCGCCCGGCTCGACCCTGACCACGTCGCCGGGAACGACCTCCTCGGCCCGCAGCTCGACGACTTGCCCGTCACGGACGACCTTGGCCCGCGGCGCCACCACCACCGCCAGCTCGTCCAGCGTCTCCTTCGCCTTCAGCTCCTGGCGGATCCCGATCCAGGAGTTCACGATCGCGATGAAGCCGAAGACCGCGTCGGCGAAGAGACCCAGCGACAGGATCAGGATGAAGAACACCCCGATGATCGCGTTGAAGAGCGTGAAGACGTTGCCCGCGACGATGCTCGCGACCGATCGGCTCGAGGGATCCGGGGGAGGCCCGAGCCGCGCCAGCCGCGCGGACGCCTCGGCGCCGGAGAGTCCGCGTTCGGTGGCGGCGTCGGTCATCGCCCCATGTTTACTAGGGTCCGGCGTCGATGACCGGTGACTTGAAGCTCGGGCTGAACCTGGGCTATTGGGGGATCGGCCCCGCCGGCGACGAGGCTCTGGAGGTCGTCAGGGCGGCCGAGTCGGCCGGCTTCGAGTCGGTCTGGGCGGCCGAGTCCTACGGCTCCGACGTGGTCAGCGTCCTCGCCTGGCTGGCCGGGCAGACGTCGACGATCCGGCTCGGGGCGGCGATCATGCAGGTGCCGGCGCGCCCGCCCGCGGCCGCGGCGATGGCGGGGGCGACGATCGACAAGCTCTCCGGCGGCCGGTTCATCTTCGGCTTCGGCCCGTCCGGGCCGCAGGTCTCGGAGGGGTGGTACGGCGTGGCCTACGCGAAGCCGTGGGGCCGCACGCGCGAGTACGTCGAGATCGTCCGCGAGATCATCGCCCGCGAGGGGCCTCTCGAGCACCGGGGCGAGCACTACACGCTGCCGCTCGACGATGGCGAGGGGAAGGCGCTGAAGCTCAACTTCCACCCCGAGCGCAACCGGATCCCCGTCTTCCTCGGGGCGATCGGGCGCAAGTCGGTGGAGCTGGCGGCGGAGGTCGCCGACGGCTGGATCCCGATCTTCTTCAGCGTCGACGCCTTCGAGGACACCTGGGGAGAGCACATCGAGGCCGGTCTGGCCAAGGGCGGCCGGGACCGCTCTGAGCTCGAGGTCTCGCCGACCCTTCAGGTCGCGATCGACGGGGACACCGACACCGCCCGCAACGTCGTCAAGGCGGGGCTGCTCCTCTACTTCGGCGGCATGGGCAGCCGCAAGACCAACTTCTACGTCGACCTGGCACACCGGTTCGGGTTCGGCGACGTCGCCGACGAGGTCCAGCGGCTCTTCCAGGACGGCGACCGCGACGCCGCGTATGCGGCGATCACCGACGAGGTCGCCGACGCCACCTCCCTGATCGGCACCGAGGAGCAGGTCGCGGAGCGGATCGAGCGATTCCGGGCCGCGGGGGTCGATCGCCTCATCGTCTCGCCCGTTCACGTCGACAAGGAGGAGCGCCTCCACACCGTCCGGCGCCTCGCTGCGATCGCGGGTGCGGTGCCGGTTCAGGGTTGATGCCGAGCAGCACCGCCGCGCGCGACTGGATATGGGTATAACGCGCGCGGCGCAATTGCGAGGGTTTTGTCTGTGAGGATCGGGGTTCCCAAAGAGACGGCAGAGGGCGAGCGCCGCGTGGCGCTCGTGCCCGACGTCGTTCGCTCGCTGAAGAAGAACGACGGGATCGACGTCACCGTCGAGTCCGGCGCCGGCGAGGCGGCAGGCCATCCCGACGAGCACTACTCCGAGGCGGGTGCCGAGATCGATGGCGCCTGGGACGCCGATGTCGTCCTCGGGGTCGCGCTGCCCAGCGCCGAGGACATCGACCGGTTGAACAGGGGCCAGGTCTACGTCGGCCACCTCGCGCCGCTGACCTCCGCCGAGACGAACCGGGCCCTGGCCGAGGCCGGCGTGACCGCGTTCGCGATGGAGGCGATCCCGCGGACGACCCGGGCCCAGGCGATGGACGCGCTGTCCTCGCAGGCCTCGGCCGGCGGTTACGCGGCGACGCTGATCGCCGCCGAGGAGTCGGGCCGGTTCTTCGGGATGATGACCACGGCCGCGGGAACGGTCGCGCCGGCGAAGGTCCTCGTGCTCGGCGCGGGCGTCGCCGGCCTCCAGGCGATCGCGACCGCCAAGCGCCTGGGCGCGATCGTCACCGGCTTCGACATCCGCCGCGCCGCCTGGGAGCAGATCGCCTCCCTCGGCGGCCGCCCGCTCGAGCTCGACTTCATCCCGGACGCCGAGGCCGAGGGCGGCTACGCCCGGCCGCTGACCGACGAGGAGAACGAGCAGGTCCGCGACGCGCTGGGGCAGAACGCCGCCAAGCAGGACGTGATCATCACCACGGCGGCGATCCCGGGGCGGCCCGCGCCGACGCTGATCACCGCCGATGCTGTCCGCGGCATGCAGCCCGGGTCGGTGATCGTCGACCTGGCGGCCGAGACGGGCGGCAACTGCGAGCTGACCGAGGCGGGGGAGACGGTGGTGGAGAAGGGCGTCAAGGTGATCGGCGCGCGCAACCTGCCCAGCCGGATGCCGGTGCCGGCGTCCCAGCTCTACGCCAAGAACCTCGAGAACCTGCTCGGCCTGCTGGTCACCGAGGAGGGCGAGCTGAAGATCGATTTCGACGACGACATCCTCGACGCCGCCTGCATCGCGCACGACGGCGAGATCCGGGGAGAGAGGACCGCACGCTGATGGATCTCGTTACCGAGCTGACCATCTTCGTCCTCGCCGCCTTCGTCGGCTTCGAGGTGATCTCGAAGGTGCCGACCACGCTGCACACGCCGCTGATGAGCCAGACCAACGCGATCCACGGCATCGTCATGCTCGGCGGATTGATCGTCGCGGGCTTCGCCGACGACTCCCTGGAGAAAGTGATCGGGTTCATCGCGATCGCCTTCGGGACGATCAACATCGTCGGCGGCTTCATGGTGACCGACCGGATGCTCGGCATGTTCTCCCGGAAGCCGAAGCCAAGGCCGGCTGAACAAGAGCCCGCCGCTTCCTCCGCTGACGCGTCCGGGAGCGGCGGGGTCGGGAAAGGGTCCGGATAGTGGCGCCCCTAGTCGCCGTTCTCGAGCCGGGCGGCGACGTCTCGACGCTGCTCTACATCCTCGCCTTCTCGTTCTTCATCTTCGGCGTCCGCCGGGGCACGCACCCCACGACCGCCAAGCAGGGCAACCTGATCGCCGCCGTGGGCATGGTCGTCGCGGTCGTGACCACCCTGCTGCTCGACGGCGTCGGCAACTGGGGGATCATCATCGCCGGCCTCGCGGTCGGAGCCGCGGTCGGGGTGATCGCCTCGGTGCGCGTGCAGATGACCCAGATGCCGCAGATGGTCGCCCTCTACAACGGGGTCGGCGGCGGCGCCGTCGCGCTGATCGCGTGGTCCGAGATCCGCCACGGGATCTCGCTCAGCGAGGAGATCCCGCTCGACGAGCTGATCCCGATCCTGTTCGCGGCGGTCGTCGGCTCGGTCTCCTTCTGGGGCTCGAACATCGCCTTCGCGAAGCTCCAGGACCTGATCCCGACCCGGCCGCTGGCGGTGCCCGGCCAGCAGGTGATCAACGCCCTGCTGCTGGTCGGCATCGTCGTCGCCTGCGTCCTGATTGCGACCAACAACGACGACCCCTCCGAGGGCCTCTTCGTCCTGATCCTCGTCGCCGCGGCGCTGCTCGGCAATCTCGTCGTCCTGCCGATCGGCGGGGCCGACATGCCGGTCGTGATCTCGCTCCTCAACGCATTCACCGGCCTGTCGGCCGCGGCGGCGGGGTTCGCGCTGGACAACGTCGCTCTGATCGTCGCCGGGACGCTGGTGGGCTCCTCGGGAACGATCCTGACGATGGAGATGGCGACCGCGATGAACAGGTCGGTCGGCAACATCCTGTTTGCCGGGTTCGGCGGCGTGCCGGCGAGCGGGGCGGGCGACGGCGAGGAGCGCCCCCACACCTCGATCGGGCCGCAGGACGCGGCGATCAAGCTCGCCTACGCGGACTCGGTGGTGATCGTCCCGGGCTACGGTCTCGCGGTCGCGCAGGCCCAGCACGCGATCAAGGAGGTCGCCGACGAGCTCGAGAAGCGCGGCGTCGGCGTCAACTACGCGATCCATCCAGTGGCGGGCAGGATGCCCGGGCACATGAACGTCCTGCTGGCCGAGGCCGACGTGCCCTACGAGCAGCTCAAGGAGATGGACGAGATCAACCCCGAGCTGCCGCGCACCGACGTCGCCGTCGTCGTCGGCGCCAATGACGTGACCAACCCGGCCGCGAAGAACGACCCCGACAGCCCGATCGCCGGGATGCCGATCATCGAGGTCCACGAGGCGAATGAGGTGATCGTCATCAAGCGGTCGCTCAGCCCCGGCTTCGCCGGCATCGACAACGACCTGTTCTACGAGCCCAACACGTCGATGCTGTTCGCCGACGCGAAGGCCGCGGCGGCCGAGATCGCGTCGGAGATCGGCAACCTCTAGCCGCGCGAGCGCTCGCCGTCGGGCGCCTCGCCTTCCTGGTCGCCGTTCTCGTCGTCCCGATCGGACCGAGCGCCCTCCTCGGAGTCCGTGTCCTTGTCCGCGGACGCCGCCTCCTCGCGCCCTGCCTCATTGGCCTGGTCGTCTTCCTCATCCTCCTCCTCGCGCCGCTCCCGCTCTTCCTTCTCGAGCGGCTCGGTCGACCCGCCGAGGTCGAGGAAGAGGACGGTGGCGAGGATCGCGCCCGGCGGCGCGGTGACGACCGTGCCGACCCAGCCGCCGATGAAGGCGCCGGCCGTGCCGGCGACCGCGGCGCCGAGCGCCTGAAGCAGGATCGTCGCCACGACGAGGAGGAGGACGAGGCCGAAGATCGCCGCGAAGACGCGCCAGCCCTCGCCCGAGACGAGCTCCCGGCTGCGGGTGAACGCTTGGATCACCTCGCGCCGCTCGAGCGCGATGACCGGTCCGACCACCGCCCAGACAGTGACGAGGATCAGGCCGGGGATGATGAACGCCAGCAGGCCCAGCATCACCGCGACGATCCAGAGCAGGCCGGCGACCGCCAGCATGCCGGCGATCGGCTGGACGGCGTCGAGCACGTCGCCGGGATGGGGCTTCGGCCGCCCGTCCCGGTCGGCGACGACGGTCGGCGCGACGGCGCCGTGGTAGAGCAAGGTCGCGGGCCCCGAGAGCAGGAGGCTGATGACGCTCGCCGCCACCACGCTGGAGCCCTCGAACAGGGCGGCGACGAACGACACCGGGAGGAACGCGGCGGCCGCGAACGTGATCAGCGCGGCCGCGTCGTCGGCGTAGATCCGGAACGACTCGCGGACGGCGCGGCCCGCGTCGACCCGCCGGTCCATCAGCCTTCCCCGCGACGCCGCTCCTCGCGGCGGTGCCGCCGCAGAACCGGCAGCAGGTAGCCGATCGCGGCGCCGAGCAGGGCGGTCACCAGCAGGATCGCGATCAGCGGCGCCTGGGTCTGGATGAACAGGACCTCGACCTCGACGTCCTGCGAGTTCTGGAGGGCCACGATCACGATCAGCAGCAGGGCGATGCCCAGGAACCAGTGCCGCCAGTTCGTCCCCTCACGGCGGCCGGCGGCCTTGGGCTGCTGGCGGGGGTCGGTGGCCACGGCGCGAATCTACACGCCCGGCCGCCGATCGCGGCGGATTCATTGCGTCGTTCCGCTCTACGGCGTATGGTGGGCGGAGAGGCAGGCACAACCAGGAGGGGCAACTTGCTCGCCCAGACGTCCCAGCGTCCCACGATTTCGCCTCGCCGGTCCCAGCGACCGGCACAGTTCCGATCGTTGCGAGCGGCCCTCGTCGCCGTCGCGTTTGCCGCACTCGCGCTCCCGGCGACCAGCAGCGCCACGTTCTCCGCCGCATCCGGAGGCGAGCCGCCGGTCACTAACACGGCGTCGAACTCCCATTGGTTCAACTGGACGACGGTGAGCCAGCCGGACCAGCGCTTCTGCATCAACGTCTACCGGGGCGGCTCGTTCTACGCCGATCGCGGCTGCCTGCCCTCGAACACCAGCTTCTATTCCACCGGGCAGAGCAGCACGTTCTCCCAGACCGAGACGCCGCTGCCCCACGGGACGTTCGTCGGCGTGCATCCGACTGCGTACATCAACAGCGGCGGCACCGCCATCATCTCCTCCTGCAGCGGAGACCACTGCCGCTCGTCCACGCTGATCGACCTGAGCAAGCCGCAGCTGACCGTCTTCGCGGCCGGGACCGCCGACTACACGAACAATCCCCAGATCCCGTTGCACATCGACTACTACGACGATCTCAGCCATCCGTGGTTCGCCGGTGGCAACAACGCAGCGGTCTTCATCTGCCAGAGCCGCAGCGGGGCCTGCAGCGGTCACACGTACGTGCCGCAGTGCAGCGTGGTCGGCCTGACTCGCTTTTCGTCCCCGGGTTCCCCAAAGCAGAACACGTTCGACTGCATGTACGACTTCACTAGCCAGCCCGACGGCCTGGTCGTCCTCTGCGCGCGGGCCGCGGACCAGTCGATCCCGGACCCCGACCCGACCGCCAACGAGGGATTGGGCATCTTCCCGACCCATGTCAACCAGTTCGTCGACCCGGCAACCGGATCCGGGTGGACGGCCGACAAGGCAAACCTCGCCGACTCCACCTGCGGCAGCGTGATCCTCGACCGCGGCGCGCCGACGATCGACGCCCAGGCGAGCGACGCGAGCCCCGGCACCGGCGACCTCGTGACCTTCAGCGCGTCGGGCAGTGACGGGCTTTCAGGCATCTCCGGTCCCTACACGTGGGACTTCGGCGACAACACGCAGAACAAGCAGGGCGCCAACATCACCCACACCTACACGTCTCCGGGCACCTACAACGTCACCCTCACGGGTCACGACGGCGCCGGCAACGAGGGCTCCGACAGCCTCGCGGTCGTCGTCCGGACCGAGGGCGGAACCGGCGACGACGGGACGGTCGTCCAAAAGCCCCCCGACAACAACACGATCGGCGGCGGCGAGGGCACCCAGAAGGCCACGGTGGGGAGCCTGAAGGTCGTGGCGCCGAAGAAGTACAGGATCAGAAACAAGCGTTCGCCCATACGCCTGGCGCTGATCGCGAGCAAGGGCGGCGCGTTCCAGGCGGCGCTGACCAAGGGAGCCAAGGTCCTCTCCAAGGGGGCGGGCGTCCTCCCGCGGGCCGGTACCTACGGCTTCAAGCTCAAGGTGCCGAAGCGAGGTACGGCCCCTGGCTTCTACAAGCTGCGGGTGACCTACGTCGCCGACGGCGCGACCTCGGGGAGGACGAAGACGCTCACGATCAGGTTCTACCGGCCGCGCAGCGGCCGGGTCGCCGCCGTCCCCGCGGCAGCCGGGCCCACCGGCCCGGTCAACGTCGATGCGGGGCCGCCGCTCGCGCCGGGCTATGGGAGATAGTGCCTCGGGGAGCCACGCAGTGAGACGGCTCCTGTCCCACCTGCGGGCGAACACGATCGCCTACCTGGCCCTCTTCGTCGCGCTCGGCGGCACCGCCTACGCGGCGACGTCGCTTCAGCCGGGCAGCGTCGGCACCAAGGAGCTCAAGAACTCGGCGGTGACGAGCAAGAAGATCAAGCGCGGCGCCGTTACCTCCGCGAAGGTCCGGGACCGCACGCTGAAGGGCCAGGACTTCGCGCCGGGCGTCCTGCTCCAAGGGCCGACCGGCGCTACCGGCCCGACAGGCGGTGTCGACACGACGATCCTCTATGCCGTGGTCCGCGCCGGTGACAGCACGACTCCGGCGTCGATCGCCCACGGGAAGCACGCGGTCTCGGTGACCCGGACGAGCCAGGGGGTCCACGAAGTCAAGTTCGACCGCGACGTCACGGCCTGCGCCGCCGAGGTCTCCTTCGGCGGAATCGACCCGATCGTCAGCCCCGGCTTCAGCAACATCCCCTCGATCATCAGAACCGAGCGGAAGGGGGGCGCCCCGGACACGCTGATCGTCGCCGCGAACTCCGCGGGGCAGCCGTTGCCGGCGGGCATCGACTCCAACTTCCACCTGCTCGTCGCCTGCTGATTCGCTGTGCCGATCTCGTTTCACCGAGGCGGCTGACTCGCATCGTTCGCCGGCCATAGGGGCGTCCTAGCTCCATAGCTTCGCCGCCTGTGTGCCACGGGTTGGCGAGGACAGCGCGGCCAGGCGAGCGTCGAGTGGATCGGCCTGCTCCTGACCGTCGCGCTGATCTTCGCTGGCCTCGTGGCGGCCGGGGTACGCGTGCCGGGGGCAGCCCTCGCGCGGGCGATCGGCGAGCGGATCCTCTGCGCGGTGTCGCTGACTGGGCGGTGCGGGTCTCCGCACCTGCTGGTGTCGGTCTACGGCGAGGACGTCGCCGCGCTGGTCCGCGCGCACGCGCCAAGCATCGCCTACGAGAAGGGGATGGAGGCGCTGCCGGTCGACTTCCGCCGCTGCCGCGAGCCGAAATGCTCGAACGGCCGCGAGGAGGGCTACGTGTCCCGCTCACTGGCCGGGCACCCGGTGGCGGTGTTCGTCCACGTCGTCGACTGCCGCGGGGCGCGCGCGGATGCCTCGGCGCGATGTAGCGGCGACCGCGCCGGCAACCTCTACCTCCAGTACTGGCTCTATTACCCGGACAGCGCGACGCTGCGGGCGCTGCCGGGAAGCGCCGGCTATCACCCCGACGACTGGGAGTCCTTTCAGGTCCGGATCGGGCCGGACGGCGAGACCGACGTCAGGGCTTCCTCCCACCACGGCTTCAATCACGAGCGGGGGATGCGCAACTGGGCCTCGGACGCGGACATCCCTGTCCTCGAGCAGGTGGTCGAGAAGGCCGGCGTCCGCAGCGCCGCCGGCTGGGGCCCGGAGACCGGCTGGCTCTACGTGTCGGGAGGCAGCCACGCGGGCAGCGCCCGCGGCAACCCGCGCGACGTCGGCCGTGTCACGCCGCGCTCCCGCCTCCGCCTGATCGCGCTCGAGCCGCTGGCCGGGCGCCTGCCGCCCTTCGTCGTCGCGCCACCGTGGATGAAGGAGGTCTGGACCGACCCCGAAGCGGAGGGGACGTCCTAGCGGCGCCTACTTCGGCGCCATCCGCAGGGCGCCGTCGAGCCGGATCGTCTCCCCGTTCAGCATCGGGTTCTCGGCGACCTGGAGCGCCAGCCGGGCGTACTCCTCGGGCAGGCCGAGGCGGCGCGGGAAGGGGATCGTCGCCCCGAGGGCGTCGCGGGCCTCCTGTGGCAGCGCCGCCAGCAGCGGGGTGTCGAACAGCCCGGGCGCGATCGTCACGACCCGGATGCCGCGGCTCGACAGGTCCCGTGCGGCCGGCAGGGTGAGGCCGACGATGCCGCCCTTCGAGGCCGCGTAGGCGATCTGCCCGATCTGGCCGTCGAAGGCGGCGATCGAGGCGGTGTTCACGCAGACG
>DATFPK010000045.1:0-2293 GCA_035264885.1 Solirubrobacterales bacterium | reverse complement strand
ACCCCCGCTGGACCTTCGTCGCGGAGCGGGACGGCGAGACCCTGGGGGCGGCGCTGACGCTGCCCGACATCAACCAGGTGCTGAAGAAGATGAACGGCCGCCTGCTACCGATCGGCTGGCTGCGCTTCCTGCTCGGCAAGCCCAAGATCGACCGGGTGCGGGTCTTCGCCCTCGGCGTGAAGCCCGAGTACCAGCACACCGGGATCGCCGCGCGCTTCTACGTGCGGCACGTCGAGACCGCCGAGGTGACGCCCCAGAAGGCCGGGGATCAGGGCTGGATCCTGGAGACAAATGAGCCGATGAATCGCGCCATGGAGGGGATGGGCGGCAAGATCGTCAAGCGGTATCGGTTGTACGAGAAACGCCTGAGCCGCTAGGCCGCGGGTCCTGTCGCCGCAGGAACCTCCCATCGACGCTCAGTAATCGCGTCGATGGCCCCTACGGCGCCACCCGCGGAAGTGGCGTTAGTCCCTCTCGTACGTGCCCATCAGCTGGGCCTCGCCCAGCACATGTCCGTCGATCGCGTCCTCGAGCTGCTCGCGGGCGGCGCCGTGCTCGAGGTCGAGGTCGGTGTCGAGGGCATAGAGCTCGAAGAAGTAACGGTGCGGACCGTGGCCCGCGGGCGGGGACGGCCCCGCGTACCCCGGACGGCCGAAGCCGTGCGTGCCCTGGCCGGGCGCCGGCACGTCCTCTTCGATGCCGCCGGGCTCCGGGTCGATGTTCCAGGCGAGCCAGTGCGTGAAGTCGCCGGAGGGCGCGTCGGGGTCGTGGACGATCAGGGCGAGCGTCCTCGTTCCCTCGGGAACGAAGTCCCAGCGCAGCGGCGGCGAGGTCCCCTCGCCGTCCGCCGTATGGCGTTCCGGAATCGGCTCGCCGTCGTCGAAGGCCGGGCTGGTGAGCTCGAGGTCGGGCATCGCGTCTCTGCTTCCCGGGGGCCTTCGCGTCAAACGCCTGGCGATGGGTCTTGACCCGGGTTTAGGATGCGGGCGAATGGCTGAGGACCCAGTGCAGCGGAGCGAGGAGGTGGTCGAGGCGGAGCCGGTCCGCCCGCTGCCGGTGCGCTCGCAGAGTCGCACGATCCAGATCTGGGGCAGAGAGTTCGGCCCGGTGGCAGTCGCCGCGGCCGGCGGGGCCGCGGCCGGGCTCGCCGTGGTCGCCGTCGCGCGCGCGTCGCGCTCCCCGCGCCGGCCGCCCCGCCGCGGGCTCTTCAGGCGGCGCGAGAAGGTCGTCGCCAGTCGCAGTTTCCTGGTGGACGTGCACATCCTCGGTCGCTAGCCCGCCGGTGTCGTCAGTGATCGAGGAGCGGGTGCTGCCGCGCTGGCCGTACCGGCTGCCGCGAAGCAGCGGCGGCGACGGCGTGGTCCGCTCGCGCGACAAGGTGATCGAGCGGCTGCTGCACGTGGCGCACGCGCCGGTCCGGGTGAGGGCGTGGCGCACGCGCGACGGCTACGTCCACATCCGGGCCGAGCCGATCGATCCCGCCGCGGTCCGGCACCCGGTGGTCCCGGAGGGTGCGCCTGACCCCGATGAGGTCGCGCCGGCGGGCGAGGCCGAGCTCGGCGTCGCGGTCGAGCGGGTCCGCTTCTCGCTCGCCGTCGAGGACGACATGGGCGAGTTCTTCCAGACCTTCAAGCGGGATCCGCTGCTCGGTCCGGCAATCCACCACAAGCCGTGGGTGCGGCCGAGGCGTCGGGCCTGGCCCTGGGAGGCCCTCTGCTGGGCGATCACCTCACAGCTCATCCAGGTGTCGCGCGCCGCCGAGATCCAGCGGCGGATCGTACGCCGCTGGGCGCCCAGCTTCCTGCCGAATCAACCCGAGCCGAGAAGGAGACGGCAGCGCTCCTGGCCGCTTCGCGACGTCCCGTCGGCGGCGGTGATCGCGGGTCGGGCAGCGGCCGAGCTCGCCTCGATGGACCTGAGCCAGGGACGCTCCGTCGCGATGGTGCGCTGTGCCCGCGAGGTAGCGCGGCGCCGGGCGAAGCTCGATGACCCCAAATCCGATCGCCGCCTCCTCGAGATCGCGGAGATCGGGCCCTGGACGATCCAGTGCCTCGGTCTGCACGGCCGAGGCGATCCGGACTCGCTGCCCGCCGGCGATCTCGCCTACGTCAAGCTGGTCGGTCACCTCACCGGCCTCGGGCGCCGCGCGACCGTCGAGGAGGTCGAGGAGTACTTCGCGCCCTATGCGCCCTTCCGGGGCCTCGCGGGCGCTTTCGCGCTGGCCGGCTGGCACAAGGCGATGGGCGCCGGCCCGCCCGCGCGTCTCGCCGCGTAGCCGCGTTTAGTGCCTCGC
>DATFPK010000044.1:0-6742 GCA_035264885.1 Solirubrobacterales bacterium | reverse complement strand
CGGGCGCTGGAGGAGGACGAGCGGCTGATCGCCGCCGCCGAGCGCTGATGGCGGGCATCGAGGTCAGGTCCACCGTCCAGATCGACGCCTTGCCGGACGAGGTCTTCGACACCGCGGTCGACCCCTGCCGGCTCGAGGACTGGGTCACTACCCACCGGTCGCTTGTCGACGAGCCCGAGGGCGAGCTTGGCGAGGGCACGACGTTCCGGCAGAAGCTACGGGTCGCCGGCCTCTCGTTCAAGGTCACCTGGCGGATCACGAAGATCGACCGCCCGCGGCGGGTGGAGTGGCACGGGGAGGGGCCGGGCGGGTCCCGGGCCCGGGTCTGCTACTCGCTCGAGCCGCGTGACGGAGGCACCCGGTTCGACTACGTCAACGTCTTCGAGCTGCCCGGCGGCAAGCTGGCCGCCAAGGCCGCCGGCCTGGTCGGCGAGGAGAAGGGACGCGAGGAGGCGGAGCGCTCACTCGCCAACCTGAAGACTCTGATCGAGGGCGGCGCCTAGTGTCGGACGAGCGGCGCCGCCCGCGGCACAGTCGCCACGACGCCGAGGACACAGGGAAGGCGCTCGTCGTGGTTGACATGCTCAACCCCTACGAGCACGACGAGGCCGACGAGCTGGCCGAGAACGTGGCCCAGGCCGTCCCCGGGATTCGCGCCCTGGTCGAGGGCGCGAGGGACGCAGACGTCCCCGTCATCTACGTCAACGACAACTACGGCGACTGGAACTCCTCGGCGGAGGAGTTGGCGGACCGGGCGATGCGGGGGCGCCACCCGGACGTGGTCGAGCCGATCCTGCCGCCGGAAGGCGCCAAGTTCGTGATCAAGGCCAGGCACAGCGCCTTCTACGAGACCCCGCTCGAGTACCTGCTCGATCAGCTCGGCGCAAGCAGGCTGGTGATCGCCGGCCAGGTGACCGAGCAGTGCATCCTCTACAGCGCCCTCGACGCCCATGTGCGCCACCTGGCGGTCACGGTGCCGCGCGATGCGGTCGCCCACATCCACCGCGACCTGGCCGACGCGGCGCTGCGGATGATGGAGCGCAACATGGACGCCGACCTGATCGCGGCGGGCGAGCTCTCCTGGGCTGAATAGCCGCGACCGGCGCCCCTATTGGAACGACCGCTGGTCCAGCCTTCAGACTGCCCCACGCGATGAGCCCTCGCGTCCGTAGCGCGGCGGCGACGCTGAACGAAGCCGGAGGCAGCGGGTGAGGACCGACGGGGACGCTCCGGTCGAGGTCCGTGCCGCGGGCGGAGTCGTCGTCCGGACAGACGATCGGCGGGTGGCGGCGATCCACCGCCCGCGCTACGGGGACTGGACGCTGCCGAAGGGCAAGCTCGACCGGGGGGAGGGCTGGCGGGACGCGGCGCTGCGCGAGGTCGCCGAGGAAACCGGCTTGAGCTGCCGCGCCCTCGAGGAGATCGGGGCGATCCGCTACGCCGACCGGAAGGGGCGATCGAAGATGGTGCGCTACTGGTTGATGGTCCCGGAGGACGGCGAGTTCGCGGTCAACGACGAGGTCGACGAGCTCCGCTGGGTCACCGAGGAGGAGGCCGGGGAGCTCCTCGACTACCCGCACGACCTCGACCTCGTGCGTCGTGGTCTGGCCGCGGCAAGAGGCTTGCTAGACTAATTACCAAGGCTAACCACTTTGAGGGCAGCGCAGACGACAACCGATCTTCCCGCGTCGGCGGCCCAGCTCCGGCTGGCGATCACCCGGACCGCCCGCCGCCTCCGCCAGGAGGCTGCCGGTGACCTGAGTCCCTCGGCGACCGCGGCGCTTGCCACCGCCGAGCGGCACGGTCCCCTCACGCCCAGCGAGCTCGCCGACCTGGAGCGGGTAAGCCGTCCCAGCGCCACCCGGTCGATCGGCTGCCTGGCGGAGCGAGGCCTGGTGGCCCGGACGCCGGATCCCGCCGACGGCCGCAGCGCACTGGTCGCCGTCACCCCGGCGGGCCGGGATGCCCTTCGCCGCCTGCGGGGGCGCAAGAACGCCTACCTGTCGAAGCGGATGCGCCGGCTCGCCGACGAGGACGTCGAGACGCTGTCGCGCGCCGCGGACATCCTCGAGCGCCTGCTCGACGAGGACGGCCTCCGAGGTGAGCGCGGTTGAGCGCCGCGCTGCGCCGCTCCTTCGACTCCCTCGCCGTCCCGAACTACCGCCGGTACTTCGCGGGGCAGGTCGTCTCCCTGTCCGGCAACTGGATGCAGACGGTTGCCGAGATCTGGCTGATCCTCGGCCTGACCGCCAGCGGCTTCGCCGTCGGGTTGACCACCGCGCTCCAGTTCCTGCCCATGCTGTTGTTCGGAGCCTGGGGCGGCCTCCTCGCCGACCGCCTCGCCAAGCGGCGGTTGCTCGTCCTCACGCAGTCGGCGATGGCGGTTCCGGCCCTCTTGCTGCTCGCCGTCACCCTCGCCGGGATCGTCCAGCCCTGGATGGTCTACGTCCTGGTCTTCGCCCGGGGAACCGTCAACGCGGTCGACAACCCGACTCGGCAGAGCTTCGTGATCGAGATGGTCGGGCCCGAACGGGTCGTCAACGCGGTCAGCCTGAACAGCGTGATCGTCCACTCTGCGCGGATGGCGGGCCCGGCGCTGGCCGGGATCCTGATCGCGACGGTCGGGGTCGAGCCCTGCTTCGCGCTCAACGCCGCCTCGTTCGGGGTGATGATCGCGGCGCTCTCGAGAATGGACCCGGCGCAGCTCCGGCCGGCGCCGCCGGCGGCGCCCGAGAAGGGGGCGGTCCGCGCGGCCCTGCGCTACGTCTCGCGGACGCCGCAGCTCGCGGTTCCGCTCGCCCTGATGGCGCTCGTCGGAACCCTCGGGCTGAACTTCCAGGTCATTCTGCCGCTCCTCGCCCGGTTCAGCTTCGACGGCGGTGCCACCGCCTACGCGCTGCTGGTCTCGGCGATGGCTGCGGGTTCGGTCGCCGGCGCGCTCGTGACCGGCGCCCGCGGCCGCACCGGGCCCACCGTGGTGACGGGCTCGGCCCTCGCCTTCGGCCTGCTCGCCCTCGCCGCCGCCGCGGCTCCGAGCCTGGCGGTCGAGGTGCCGGTCCTCGCCGCCCTTGGAGCCGCTTCGGTCACCTTCGCGGCGGCGGTCAACTCGCTTCTCCAGCTCGCAGTGAGCGAGCAGATGCGCGGCAGGGTGATGGCCCTCTACTCCGTGGTCTTCCTGGGCTCGACGCCGATCGGCGGGCCGATCGCCGGCTGGCTCTCGGAAGCGTATGACCCCAGGGCGGCACTCCTGCTGGCCGCCAGCGCCGGCCTCGCCGCCGCGTGGGCCTCGCGAACGGCCTTCGCCCGCCTGGCTGCCACCGCCCAGGAGCAGCCGCCGGCGCGGCAGGGCCTGGCCGGGTGAGGCGCCCCATCCGGACGCAGAGGACCCGCCGGGCGCCGGGAAGGGGGAAGACCCGACGCCCTAGCGGGTCGTCTTCGAGGCAACCTCCCTAGAAAGTCGGCGCCCCACTGATCCAGTAACCCGGTGCCCCCGGGCTAAACGTGGGATCGCGGCTCGATGGCGCAGAGCGCGGCTGGCGGCGCCGAGCCAACGGGGGCCCAGGCGCGCTCGGCGCCCGGGCCCCCGGTGGTCAGGCCTCGGCGCGACTAGCCGCCGATGTATCCCTCTTCGCTCAGGTAGTCGCCGGCGACCTTCTCCGACGTCTCCTTGTCGATGTCGACGCGAGCGTCGAGCTCCTGCATCACGGCCTCGGTGAGTCCGCTCTGGACGAGCTCGATCGTCTTCTGGTAGTCGGGCCCCGCCTTCTTGACGGTCGCCCGGTCGGTCACGAAGACGACGTTGCCGGCCGGGAAGACCTGCTTGTCGTCCTCCAGGATCACGTACTTGTCGGCCTCGGCCGCAAGCTGTGCGTCGGTCGTGAACAGGATCGACAGGTCGGCCTGGCCCTTGTCGAGCACGCTGTACCGCAGCCCGATGTCGACCGGCTTGAACTCCTTGAACGTCAGGCCGTACGGGCCCTCGAGCCCGACCAGGCAGTCCACCCGCTGACGGCACTCGGGGGAGCCGTAGAGGGTCAGTTGCTGGGACTTGCCCTTCAGGTCGGAGACCTTGGTGAGGCCGAGCTTGTCCGCCGTCTCCTTGAGCGTGCCGACTGCGTTGGCGCTGGCGAACGGCGTCGGCGCGAACGAGGTCAGACCCTCCTTCTCGAACTCGGCACGGGCCTGCGCGGCACCCTGCTGCGGATTCGACGGCACCTGCCCGGGCTCGACGCCGAAGAACGACGTCAGAGCCGTCGAGACGTACTCCGGATAGCCGCTTATCTCACCGGTCTCGAGCGCCTTCTTGGCGATCAGCTCGGAGCCGAGATCGAGCTTCTTCTCGACCTTGTAGCCCGCCGCCTCGAGGGCCTGAGCGTAGATCTCGCCCAGCACGAGCTGCTCCGTGAAGTTCTTGGAGCCGACCGTGATGGCGACCTTGCCGTTGTCGGGGTTCGACTGGATCTGCTCGGTGCTGCCACCACCGCCACCACCGTCGTCGCTCCCGTCGTCGTCATCGCCGCAGGCGGCGACGCCGACTACAAGCGCGAGTGACGCGAGCAGCACGAGCAGCGCTCTCCAGCGCACCTTGTCGTTTCTCATCGTTTCCTCCTTGGGTCGGGCATTTGCGAGTGAAGCCTCACGTCCGGGTCAGGCGGAGGCCGGGAGAAGTCATCGCGCGCTGGAGGCCGGCCAGGGCCAGTTCGAGCGCCAGCGCCATCACCGCGACGAGGATCGCGCCGGCGAGGACCCCGGCGTCTCCATAGACGTTGCGGGAGATGATGAAGTCACCGAGCGTGAGGACGCCGACCAGCGGCGCGATCGTCGCGGTGGCGACGATGTTGATCGTCGCGGTGCGGACGCCCCCCATGATCGTCGGCACGGCGAGCGGCAGCTCGATCTTGCGGATGATCTCGGTCTCGGTCATGCCCATGCCCCGGGCGGCGTCTACCGCGTTGCGGTCGACGCCGCGGACCCCGACGAAGGAGTTCGTCAGGATCGGGGGGACCCCGAGCACGCAGAGCGCCAGCGCGAGCGAGAACATGCCGACGTCCAGGAAGGCCGCGAGCAGCGCGATCAGCGCCAACTCGGGCACGGCGCGGCCGGCGTTGCCGATCGAGATCGCGAGGCCTTCGCCCCTCCTCATGTGCCCCAGCGCCACGCCTGCCGGCAGCGCGATCAGCAGCGACAGGGCAAGCGCGTAAAGGGTCACCTTGAGCTGTTCCCAGGCGAGCTCCCCGACCTGCTCCAGGCCGCCCACCTGGACCTGTTCGCCCTGGGACTGCTGCTCGTTGAAGATGAAGTCCACCGCATCCCCGAAGAGGTCCAGGGCCGCGGCCGGGATGTTCGGGTCGGAGATCACGTCGTCAGCCTCAACCACGGGGTGACCGCGCGCTGGGCGGTCACCAGAGCGAGGTCGAACGCCATCGCGATTGCGATGCACAGCCCTCCCGCGAAGATCACGTTCGTCTTGAAGGTGAGCTGTTCGTAGATCGGGACGCCGAGTCCCCCGCCGCTGACGAACACGGCCAGCGTCGCAAGGGCCACGGTGCTCACCGTTGCGATTCGCAGCCCGGCGAAGATCTCGGGGAGGGCCAGGGGGAGCTCGGCCCGCCAGAGGAGCTGCCGCTCGGTCAGGCCCATGCCCCTGCCGGCGTCTCTCACCTCGGGCGGCACGTTGGCGAGACCGGTGACGATGTTGCGGAAGAGGATCTGGAGCGTGAAGGCGGTCAGGGCGATGATCGCCGTCGTCCGCCCGAGGCCGGTGATCGGCAGCAGGAGAAAGAAGAAGGCGATACTGGGGACCGTGTAGAGGACCCCGGTGACGGCCAGCAGCGGGGCGGCGAGCCAGTGGATCCGGTGGGCGAGCAGCGCCAGGACGAACGCGATCGCGAAGCCGGCGGCGACGGAGGTGCCCACCAGGACGAGGTGCTGGAGGACCGGATCCACGTAGCGGTCGTAGTTCTCGGCGACCCAGCCGGGGCAGAAGAAGTCGTTTGCCTGCTGGCAGGAGGGCGGACCGGAGCGGTCGCGGATCTCGACCTGGGCCAGCAGAAGGGCGACGTCCGTCACTGCGGGCGCTCCGCCGGAGAGTGCTCGTCGGTCCTTGCGTCGGGGGACGCGAGGAACTCGGAGATGATCTCCACAGAGAGGACGCCGGTGACCCTGCCCGGCGGTTCGACCACCGGCGCGTACTGGGACCCCGCCCTCAGCAGGTCGGCGAGGGCGTCCCGCATCACGTCGTCGCAGTCGAGGACGGGCTCCGCCGAGTTCCCGGCCCGCGCCGGGACGATGTCGCGCGCGAGGTCCCGCTCCGACAGCCAGCCCAGCGGGCGGCGGTCGGCGTCCACCAGGAGAGGGTGCGGGACCTCTGCCCCGTCCAGCTTCTGCCTGACCTCCGCGGACGACTGCCCGGGGAAGGCGAGCGGCGCCTCCCAGAGGTCGACGTCGCGGACCCGCATCAGCGCCAGTCGCTTGAGCGCCCGGTCGGCGCCGACGAAGTCCTCGACGAAGCCGTCCGCGGGCGCCATCAGAAGCTCGGCCGGAGTCGCGTACTGAGCCAGGTGGCCGCCGGTCCGCATGACCGCGATCCGGTCGCCCATCTTGATCGCCTCGTCGATGTCGTGGGTGACGAACAGGACGGTCTTCTTGATCTCCGCCTGGAGGCGGAGGAACTCGTTTTGGAGGCGCTCGCGGTTGATCGGGTCGATCGCGCCGAAGGGCTCGTCCATCAGCATCACCAGCG
>DATFPK010000043.1:0-30035 GCA_035264885.1 Solirubrobacterales bacterium | reverse complement strand
TCGATCTCGACGGGCTCCCGGACCTCACCCTGCTCGGGCCGCCGGGGGTGGATGTCCGCGCCTTCCGGCCGCTGCCTCCCGACGAGGCGGCGACCCGCCTCCGCCGGCTCGCGGCCGGGCTCGAGCGGGGGGAGGGGAGGGGCGCCTTCGGCCGCGACACCGCCGAGGCGGCGCGGGCGGCGGCCTGGTTCGCCGGCGCCGGCGGCCCCCGCGTCCTCTTCGTCGGCAAGTTCCTCGTCAACAAGGGCGTCGACCTCCTGCTCGCGGCCTGGCCGCTCGTCGTCCGCGAGCACCCGGACGCGCGACTCCTCCTGACGGGGTTCGGCGCCTTCCGCGACGGCGCCGAGCGCCTCTGGGCGGCGCTCGGGCGCGGTGACGTCGACGAGGCCCGCGAGCTCGCCCGCCGGGGCCGGGCGCTCGAGGGGGGCGAAGACGCGCGCCCCCTGCGCCTGCTGGCCGAGTTCCTTGGCGACCCGCCGCCGGGCTACGCCGCCGCGGCCCGCGCGGCTGCCGGGTCGGTCGCGGTGAGCGGGCGGCTCGAGCACGATGAGATCGCCGCCGTCGCCCCGGTCGCCGACGCCCTGGTCATGCCGAGCACCTTCCCCGAGGCCTTCGGCATGGTCGCCGCCGAGGCCGCCGCCTGCGGCGCGCTCCCGGTATCGGCCGCCCACTCCGGCATGGCCGAGGTCTCCGCCCGCCTGGCCGAGGCCGTCCCCGCGGACGTCGCCGGCCTCCTGTCCTTCGAGGTCGAGAGCCGGCCGGTCGAGGGGATCGCCGAGCGGGTCGTCGCCTGGCTCGCCCGCGACCCGGCGGAGCGCCGCGCGATCGGCGCCCGCCTGGCCGCCCGGGTCGATCAGCTCTGGAGCTGGGAGGGGGTCGCCTCGGGAGTGGTCGCCGCGGCCCGCGGCGAGCCCTCATCACTGCCCCGTCCCTAGTGCCGATCGCCACCCGCACGGGTCGGGGACCGGGCCCGGCCGATGAATAGAATGCCCGCCGCTTGTACGAGCGGCTGCCGATACTGAAGATGCTGCTGACGGTCGTCGGCCTGACCGTGCTCACGGCCGCGATCATGGTCCCGATCCGCTGGAACGGCCAGGTCGCCTCCGCGGAAGGGCCCGAGATCGACAACCTGCTGACGGGGGCGATCATCGCCTCGTCGTTCGTCTTCTGGCTGGTCATGGTGATGCTCGTGTACGCCCTGTGGAAGTTCCGCGCGAAGCCCGGCGACGAGTCCGACGGGGAGCCGATCCACGGCAACACCCGCCTCGAGATCGCCTGGACGCTGATCCCGACGATCCTCGTCCTCGCCGGCGCCGGCTGGTCCTGGTACGTCCTCGACGACATCGAGAAGCGACAGGACGGCCGGATGGTCGTTGACGTGTACTCCCAGCAGTACGCCTGGAGCTTCACCTATCCGGACGAGAACAAGTGGTCCCAGGGCGAGCTCCACGTCCCGGCCGACCGCCAGATCGAGTTCAAGATGCACGCCCTGGACGTCCTTCACTCCTTCTGGGTCCCCGAGTGGAGGATCAAGAAGGACAACGTGCCCGGGATCACGACCCGGGCCCTGATCACGCCCGACGAGGAGGGCACCTACCAGCTGGTCTGCACGGAGCTCTGCGGGATCGGACACGCCACGATGAGGGCCGAGGTCGTCGTCGAGTCCCAGCGCGACTTCGACAAGTGGGTGCGCGGACTGCAGACCCCGCCGGATGCCTATCCTCCGACCGAGGGCCCCTCCAAGAGGGACCCCCCGGGGAACGTCACCTCCGGCGGGGCATAATCACCGGGGACTCGTCCAGATGACCGCAACGCTCAGAAACCCAGGGTGGCACAGGGGCCTGCTGGGCCTCCTGCTCGGGGGTGCCTTCGGCTTCGCGCTGGTCATCGCGCTGCGCGCGATCTCCGGCCTCGACGTCTTCCAGACCGAGCAGACGGGTTATCCCCACGTGGTCGTCCCGCTGATCACGGCGCCGTTCGGCTTCCTGATCGGGTTCGGCGCCTTCGACTACTGGTTCCGCTGGGCCGCCGGCCGGCCGACGGTCCCCGAGGACCACTCCCAGCACGGCGCGACGAGCTGGCGCGACTACTTCCGCTTCAACACCGATCACAAGGTGATCGGCATCCAGTACATCGTCACGACCTTCTTCTTCTTCTTCGTCGGCGGCCTCATCGCGATGCTGATCCGGGCCGAGCTCGCCCAGCCGGGAACGCAGATCGTCGACGCGCAGACGTACAACGGCCTGTTCTCGACCCACGCGGTCCTGATGATCTTCGTCTTCGTCATCCCGGTCTTCGCCGGGATCGCGAACTACGTCCTGCCGCTGATGATCGGGGCGCCGGACATGGCGTTCCCACGGCTCAACGCCCTCTCCTACTGGCTCCTGCCGATCGCCGGCCTGATGTTCCTGGCGAGCTACTTCTGCCCTGGCGGCGCCTTCGACACCGGCTGGACCGGCTACGCGCCGCTGTCGACGGGGGCCCCGCTGGGGCAGTCGTTCTTCAACGTCGGCGTCCAGTTCGCCGGGGCGTCTTCGATCGCGACCGCCCTGAACTTCCTGGTCACGATCATCACGATGCGCGCGCCGGGGATGAACTTCTGGCGCATGCCGCTGCTCGTCTGGGCGAACCTCTCGACCTCGCTTCTGGTCGTCGCCGCGACGCCGTTCATCGCCGGCGTCCAGTTCATGGTCCTGTTCGACCGGATCCTGCACACCAACTTCTTCCAGTACACGGCCGGCGGCGACGTCATCGCCTACCAGCACATCTTCTGGTTCTACTCCCACCCCGCCGTCTACATCATGATGCTGCCCGGCTTCGGGATCATCAGCGAGGTGATCTCGACCCACTCCCGCAAGCCGATCTTCGGCTACCGGCTGATGGCCCTGGCGCTGATCGGGATCGTCGTCCTCTCCTACTCGGTCTGGGCCCACCACATGTTCGTCGCCGGCATGTTCAGCTGGCTGCGGGTGCCGATGATGATCACGACGCTGCTGATCGCCGTGCCGACCGGGATCAAGATCTTCTCCTGGCTGGGGACCCTCTTCTTCGGCAAGATCCACACCTACTCGACGGCGATGCTGTTCGCGCTCGCGTTCATCGTCACGTTCACGATCGGCGGGATCTCGGGCGTGATGCTGGGCATGGTCCCGATCGACATCCACGTCTCGGACACCTACTTCGTCGTCGCCCACATCCACTTCGTCCTGTTCGGCGGGTCCGTCTTCACGATCTTCGCCGGGATCTACCACTGGTTCCCGAAGATGACGGGACGGATGTACGACGAGAAGCTCGGCCGCGTGCACTTCTGGGGGACCGTGATCGGCACCTGGGGCACGTTCGTGCCGATGCACTGGATCGGCATGGACGGCATGCCCCGCCGGGTCGCCGACTACGCGGCGCAGTTCGGCAACTGGAACCTGTTGATCTCGGTCTTCGCCTTCATGCTCGGGGCCGCCCAGCTCATCTTCCTCTACAACATGATCGTCTCGTGGCGCTACGGCCCGCGGGCCGAGCCGAACCCCTGGCGGGCGAAGACGATCGAGTGGCAGGTCTCCTCGCCGCCGCCGGTGTTCAACTTCGACGAGATCCCGAGGGTCGTGGGCGGCCCCTACGAGTTCGGGGTCCCCGGTGCCCGCCACGCGATCATGGGCGGTGAGGGCGCCGAGGTCAGGGAACCCGAGCCGACGGTGGCCGCGACGCGATGACCGAGGGCGAAGAGCGCCGCGAGGCCGACTCGCCGGGCAGCCAGCCCGACGCCCAGGACGCTCCCCGGGAGGTCGCGCAGACCAGTGAGGGAGGTCCCGAGCCCGCCCCCGGGGAGGCGGTCGAGTCCGACCAGCCCCAGACCGTCACCAGCCCCGAGCCTCCGGAGGCCGAGCACGACCTCGACGGACGGCCGCTGCTGATCTTCCTGACCGAGGTCGCCGGCGGCCGCAAGCTCCTCCGGGCGACCCGCGACCGCGTTTCCCAGGCGTCGTCGATCGTGGTGGTGGCGCCGCAGAACGAGCCGGCGGCCGGGCAGATCGTCGACACCGATGAGCTCTACGACGCCGCCCGCAGCCGGGTCGACGTCACCCTCGCCCTCCTCCAGGAATTCGGGATCGAGGCGGTCGGCGACGTCATGGACCCCGACCCGGCGCTCGCGCTCGACGACGCGATCCGCGCCTTCGAGCCGGGGGAGGTGCTGCTCTCGGCGCTGCCCCAGGTCCGCACGGGGCTGGCCCGCAAGGACCTGATCGAGGCGGCGCGGGCGCGCTACCAGCCCGAGGTGGGGATCATCCACATCCCGGTCCGGATCGAGGACGACTCGATCCGCTGGGACGTGACCCACACCCTGGTCGTCGCCACCCAGACGGTGAACTCGCCCGACCTCGTGCAGCGCCTCGGCGAGCGCGCCGCCGAGCGCCCGCAGCGCTACACGATCGCCTGCCCGCGCTCCGAGCAGGTCTCCAGGGAGCAGGTCTGCAGCGACCTCGCTGCGACGCTCGCCAGCCTCTACCGCGACGAGATCGACGCGACCGGTCAGCCGATGAGCCCGGACCCCTTCAACGCGGTCCAGAACGCGATCGAGCACTACCGGATCGACGAGATCCTGATCTCGACGCTGTCGGGTGAGCGGTCGCGCTGGCTCGAGGAGGACCTGATCGGCCGGGTGCGCGAGATCACCGAGAAGCCAATCGAGCACGTCGAGTCGGGCGGCTCGGCGCAGCCGGCGGCCGCGCCCGTTGAACAGCCGGCGAGGGCCTGATGGAGAGCGCGACCGCAGTCCTCGGCCACGGCCACGGGCACGAGCACCACGGCCCCCCGGAGGCGCATCAGAGCTCGCGGATCGACCGCCAGATGCTCGGCATCCTCCTGTTCATCGTCTCCGAGGTGATGCTGTTCGGGGCGTTCTTCGCGATGTACTTCTTCCTGCGGGTCGTCGTCGACCCGGCCTCCTGGCCGCCCGAGAACGTCGAGCTCCCGAAGGTGGTCGCGGGCTTCAACACCGCGATCCTCATGTCCTCGAGCTTCACGATGCACTACGCCCTCGAGGGCATCAAGCGCAAAAACCGGCGCGCCCTCCAGCTCGGGTTGGCGATGACCTGGCTGCTCGGGGCGACGTTCCTCTTCATCCAGATCAACGAGTACGTCCACATCGGCTTCAGCGCCCGCGACCACGCCTTCGGCTCGATCTTCTACGGCCTCACCGGCCTCCACGGCGCCCACGTCTTCGTCGGGCTGCTGCTCCTGTCGCTGGCCAACATCCGGGCGATGCGCGGCCATTTCGGTCCCGAGCCGAAGGAACACCTGGGGGTCGAGGCGCCGGGCATCTACTGGCACTTCGTAGACGTGATGTGGATCATCGTCTACCTGACCGTCTACATCCTCTAGCCCCGACTCCTCTAGCCCCGACGGTCAGGGCGCCGGCGGGTCGGGCGCGAGCGCGCCCGGGAAGTAGAAGACCCGCAGGTGAGCGCCGTCCTCCTCGCGTACGCCGATGAAGACGAAGTCGGTGTGGCGCCAGACCGCGAGGTTCTTCGCCCGCTTCAGGCCCTCGTTCTCGACCTCGAAGATCATCCCCTGGCCGCGACGGTCCTCACCGGAGGTGAACCGGTCGCCCACGTGGTCGCGCGCGGCGCTGGCGAGCCTCGCCGCGAGATTGCTCCAGCGATGTTCCCCCGCCACGAACACGCGAAAGTGCCAAAGCGTCATCCCGAGCTGCCGGTTTCGCTGCAGGTACGCGCTCGAGATGCCGACCAGGCCGTCGTCCGCGTGGGAGCCGACCATCAGCACCTCCGGCAGCCTCTTCTCCGGGCCCTCTGGAACCAGGACGCGCTCGCGCTCCCAGAGGTCCAGGACGTCCTGCTCGCCGTATCGGCTCTCGGCGAACGGCTCGATCGCGTAGTCGGGGGACGTCTCCCGCTCCAGCCGGGTCATCGGGGCTCTAGGTCTCCGGCTCAGGCGCCAGCGCGCCCTCGAAGTACCGGACCCGGACGTGGGCCCCGCGCGCGTCCTCGCCGACGAACGTGACGTCGGACGGGGACCAGAGGGCTTCGTTGAAGGCCCGCTTCAGGCCGTCGTTCTCGACCACGAAGAGGAGCCCGCCCGCACGCGCGTCGCGACCCTCGACGAAGCGATCCTCGAGCAGTTGGCGGCCCCGGACCGCGAGGTTGACGGCGACGTTGCTCATCCGGTGGGCGTCGGGTACGAAGGCGCGGTAGTGCCAGAGGTCCATGCGCAGCTGCTCGTTCCGCCGCAGGTAGGCGGTCGAGACGCCGGCCAGGGCATCGGCTTCATGGATCCCGACGAGCAGGATCTCGTGGACCCGCCGCTCGCCCTCGAAGCGGGGGACAACCCCCTCGCGTTCCCAGAGCTCGATCACGTCGGCGACCCCGACCGCGTCCTGCTCCTCGAACAGCTCGATCCGGTAGCCGTCCTCGAGCCGCCAGCGTTCCTCGAGTACCTCGGCCATCGGCTACGAGATCTTCGCGCCGGCGAAGTAGGCGACGCGCACCTGGCCGCCGTCGGGCAGGTAGCCGGCGTAGAGCGTCCGCGGGTCCGACCACTCGGCTTCCGGGTAGCGCTTCATCGTCGCCCGGTCGCCGATCGCCGCGCAGAGGCCGATCGGCCCGCCGCGATCCGGATCGAACTCGGATTCGAGCGCCTGGAAGGCGGCGCGGTGCATTGCCCGCCAGGACTCCTCGGCGCCGGGGGCCAGGAGGCTCCGGTAGAGCCAGAAGAGGCGCCCGCCGATCAGCTCGACACTCCCCGGGTAGACGGAGTTCACCCCCGCGATCCCGCCCTCGCCGTCGAGGAGGACACAGACGACCTCCGGCAGGCGCCGGCGCGCCTCCTCCTCCCCCAGCGCGCCCACGTCGGACCAGAACCGCAGGATCTGCGCGGCGCGGTCCTCGCCGAGCCGCCCGCGGACGACCTCGATCGTGTGCCCGGCTGCCCCGTCGCTCATGCGCCTACGGTAATGAGAACGACCGGGTCACCGCCGAGCTCCCCATCTCGGCGACCTCGGGGAACCGGACGGCGGGAAGCAGCGCGACGTCGAAGATCTCCTGGACCAGGTCCTCGAAGCGGAGGAACCCGACGATGCGGCCGCTTTCGAGGTCGACCGCCCAGACGCCGCACAGGCGCTCGTCCACGCGCTCGACCAGCGGCAGGTTGCCGAACGTGGACGTCTCGCGGATCTGGGACAGCCCGACGAAGGCGAGCGGCCCGACGATCTCGAGGCCCCGGGTGAAACCGGGCAGCTCGGCGACCGTCTCGACCTCGCCCGTCGCCAGGTCGGCGCGGCAGAGCTCGCCCTTCCCCGACTGGAGGAAGACGAGGCGCCCGTCGACGACCCGCGGTGAGTGCGGCATGCAGAGGCCCGAGAGGACCGTTTCGCCGCTGGCCACGTCGATGATCACCCCGCCGGTCGCCTTGTTCTCCCGCCAGCCGCCGGGCTCGTCGGTGGCCCCGAGGGCCGAGACGAAGCTTGGTACGCCGTCGACGATCGCCATCCCGTTCAGATGGCACCGGTCGCCTGCCGCGAGCTCGCTGACGAACGGCGGCGTCCAGCGGGGCACGAAGCTGTGGTCGGCGTCGAGCGTGGCCAGGCACGAGAATGCGGTGGCGACGATCCAGAGGCCGTCGCGGCCGAAGCCGATCTCATGTATCGAGATATCGCCGGTCACGTGGCGGTTGCGCGGCACGTAGCAGGCGTCGTGGCTCCCCGGCGGATCGATCTTCTTCGCGACCTCGGGCATGTCGCGGAAGTCCCAGATCTCGCTCCGCGTGCCCAGCGCGAAGCGGCCATTCGCGACCGCCAGGCCCATCGGTTTCTCGAAGTCCCGGAAGTGCGTGTTGAGACCGTCGCCTCCGGTCCGGGCGCAGACCAGCTTCCCGGTCTGGTAGGTCGAGACCAGCAGCGAGCCACCCGTCCGCTCGAGGAGGGCCGGGAAGGAACCGGTGTGCACGCTGCGCAGCGGCGACTCGCCCTTCGCGGTCGCGGCGGCGCGCCGGCGGCGAGCCCCGGTTTCGCCGAGCAGGTCGCGTGCTCGGGCTGCGGCAGCCTCGGTGCGGCCGAACACCGCCTCGACCTCGGGCTGGGGCTTTGCCCGCTTCTGCTCGGAGGCGACTGCACGACCGTGCCGGGCCAGCTCGAACGGCGTCAGCAGCGCCTGGTCATAGGACAGCCCCAGGAACGCGCAGAGCCGCTCCAGCTCGGGACGGGGGTCGTCGAGCAGCAGCGCGTGGTCGGTGACGCACCAGCGTTCCGGTGGCAGCGCCTCCAGGTCGTCGAGCAGGACCGCGGCCACCGTGCTCCACTGTGCGGCGACGATCTCGGGCAGGTCGCGGCCGGCCAGATCGCGCCAGCCGGGGACCAGGGGCAGGGTCCAGGCGGGGCCGGGCCAACCGGGGAGCTTGGCGTTGGTGACGAAGCGCCCGGACTGCCAGGCGCTCAGCACCTCGGGCAGGCTCTCGCGCGGGTCGCGGTGGATGTAGGCGAAGATCGCGTCGGGGAAGAGCGCGTCGAGGAACGGCACCCGCAGCGAGTTCCTCGGGGTCCGGTCGAGCAGCCGGATCGCGGGTCCTTCACGCTCCGGCTCGCGGCCCTCGCGGTCCGCCACCGATGACGCGATCTCCTCCAGCAGGGCGTCGGCGACCTCCGCCGTCGCGTCGGCGGCGATCAGCCTGTGGCTGTCGCGGCCGGGGGCGACCGGCTCGAGGTCTGCGAGCGCGTCGGTGAACGGTTGCTTGGTGGGCTTCGGGAACATCAGGCCCTCGGCCCGGGTGAGGGCGTCGAACAGGAGGTCGGTGCCCGAGGCTGGCGGACCGACCAGGAAGACCGGCGAGTGGACTCGAACGGACACGGGCGCAGATCCTTGCGAACCCGGTCCTCCGGCGTCGGAAAACCAAGTAGTGGGTATTCGGGCCGCCGCCGCAGAGGGTAGGTTCGGGGCCCAGCGATCACGGGCGGGCAGCCCGTGACGATCGAATGTCCCAGCAAGCGAAGACGGGAGTGTGGATGGGCAAGGTGGATCAGCGGACCGAGTCGATGGAGAGGCGGCTGCCGAGGCCGGCGCGCCTCGCGGCCGGGGCAGGCGCAGCGCTCGGCGCGACGCTGGCGGCGACCGGTGCGGCCCAGGCCGCGGACTTCACGGTCGTCAACACCGACGGCGACGGCCCCGGGAGCCTGCGGGACGCGATCAGCCAGGCGAACGCGAACAACAACTCGGCCACCGAGGTCGACAACGTCCTCTTCCAGTCTGGCCTGTCCGGCACGATCCATCTGAACCAGCCACCCGGGCCCGGCTACGGGGACCTGGCGATCGATGAGGCCGTCAACATCGTCGGCCCCGGCGATGGGCAGATCACGGTCAGCGGCGACGCCGACTCGCGCGTCTTCTACATCGACCTCGAGAACTACGGTGAGCCGGTGTCGATCTCGGGCCTGCGGGTCATCCAGGGGGCCGAGAAGTACAACCGGGGCGGCAACATCCTCAACCTCGACGCCGACCTGACGATCTCGGGCTCGAGCGTCAAGAGCGGCAGCGCGATCTTCGGCGCCGGCATCTACAACCGGGGCGACCTGACGGTGGAGAACAGCACGATCTCCGGCAACGTGGCTTCGTTCTCCTCGGGCGGTCTGTACTCCGGCGGCGAGACGCACATCAGCGGCTCGACGATCGCGAACAATGCCGGCGGCGGCAAGTACGGGTTCGGCGGCGGCCCCGGCAACCTGGAGAGGGTCGAGGCGGCCGCGGCGGCGCTCACCGAGGGCAGCCCCCGGCGGGCCAACGGCGGCGGCGGCGCCACGATCCGCGGGGTGGGGACGATCGACAACTCGACCTTCACCGGGAACACGACGAACGGCCAGGGCGGCGGGATCCTGCACAAGTACGGCGCCGTGGACAGCGGGTCCCAGACCCTGACGGTGCGCAGCGCGACGATCTCCGGCAACGCGGCGGGGTCGGGCGGCGGGATCTACACCTACACGTACAACGAGAACCTCGGTTTCTCGCCGACCGTGCTCGAGAACTCGATCGTCGCCGGCAACGACGCCGACAACCCGGAGAACGGGCGCGACCTGGGCAGCGCGAACGACCTGACCTTCGACGCGGCGTTCTCGCTGATCCAGCGCCCGGACGGCGCCACCGTCAACGACACCGGCGCCGGGTCGAACATCTTCGGCCTCGACCCGTTGCTCGGCGCCCTGACCGACAACGGCGGGCCGACGAGGACGATGGCCCTGCTCGACGCCAGCCCTGCCCTGGACAACGGCCGGACGCCGGCCGGGCAGACCACTGACCAGCGCGGTCTGACCAGGCCGGTCGACCTCAGCAGCTACCCGAACAACCCCGCGGCGGGTGGCGACGGTGCCGACATCGGCGCCTTCGAGCGTCAGGCGCCCGCCCCGCAGGGCACCTGCAAGGGTGAGCCCGCCACGGTCGGTCTCGAGCCGGCGGGTGAGATCACCTACGGAACCGCCGGTCGCGACGTGATCGTCGGCGATGGCAACACCAACGAGATCCGCGGCCGCGGCGGCGACGATCTCATCTGCGGGCGCGGTGGCCAGGACATTCTCCGTGGTGGTCCCGGTGACGACGAGGTCCTCGGTGAGGAGGGCAACGACAACGTGTTCGGCGACCAGGACGACGACACCCTGCGAGGCGGGGCCGGCAACGACAAGCTCGCCGGGGCCACCGGCAACGACCGCGCCTTCGGCGAGGCGGGCCAGGACCGGCTCACCGGGTCGGCCGGCGACGATCGGCTGAACGGCGGTCCCCAGGACGACGTCCTGATCGGCGCGGCCGGCGCCGACGTCCTGATCGGCGGCCCGGGGAACGACCGGCTGAACGGCGGCAAGGGAGTCGACCAGATCTCCGGCGGGCCCGGCCGCGACCAGGAGATCCAGCAGTAGCCCTACCGGGTCGCGGGAGGGCGGCGCTCGCCCGCCGCCGCTCTCCCTGCCGTCTCGCGGTTCGCCGGCGCCTCAGCGGGGTAGCGGTGGGCACCGTGAAGCCCGCCGACCGCAAGCAGATACCGACCGTCTCGGAGGCGGTCGCCTCGGCTGCGGCGCTCTGCGACCCGGCCGGCCACGACCTCGGCGTGATCGCGTTCCTCGAGAGCTACGAGGACGATGACCGGCCGGCGACGGCGGTCGAGGACCTGGCCGGCGAGCTCGGCAGCGCCGCCGGCGGCATCGACTCCGAGGGGGACAGCGCGGCGGTCGACATGACCGCGGCCACGGCGTTCTGGTTGGCGACGAACTTCGACCAGTCCGATGACCGGGAGCGGGCGCTGCGCGAGGGGGCCCGGCTCGCCTTCGGGAACAACCCGCCGGACCACGTCGCCGCCTGGCTCGCCGAAGAGGGAATCCAGGCCTAGGACGGACGGAGGGATCGGTGGCCGCCGCCGGCGCCGTGGCGCGATAATCGGTGCGAAAGGAGGCAGGCATGCACAACCCGCTTCGCTCCGAGGCCGACGCCTTCCGATGGGTGGTCGTGATCGGCGGCGCAGCAGTATCGGTCATCGTCCTCACCCTCCTCACCCGGCCGGCGGTCGGCGCGGTCTGGGCGGCTGCCCTGATCGGCTTCGGCGGGGGTGTCGCGTGGCGCAACTCGCGCGGCAGCATCTCCCCGGGCGTCGAGCTGACCCGCGGGGGCGACGGGCGCCATCGCGTGCTGGTCGTCGCCAATCAGACGGTCGGGGGCCGGGCGCTGCTCGACGAGGTGGTGGCGCGGAGCAGCGGTCGCGACGGGGAGGTCCTGGTGGTGACCCCCGCCCTGGCCGGCTCGAGAGCCGCCCACTGGTCCTCGGACATCGACGAGGCCCTGGAGCGGGCGCGCCAGCGGATGGAGCTCTCGGTACTCGCCCTGCGCGAGGCGGGCGTACGGGCCCGCGGCGTCGTCGGAGACTCCGACCCCAACGTCGCGATCGAGGACGCGCTGGGCGGGTTCGCCGCCGACGAGATCGTCATCTCCACCCATCCGCCGGAGCGTTCCCGGTGGCTCGAGGGAGGCGTCGTCGAGCGGGCCCGCGACCGGATCGACCTGCCGATCACACACGTCGTCGTCGACCTCGGTGCCGACGCCGCCGCCGAGCCGTCCCGCTGAGGGTTCGCCCTCTAGGCCGCTCCGACCCCCTCCGGCACCCGCGTGGCCGGTGCCGCCACGCGCCGTGGCTCGAGCCGCCCGGCCGCGGCGACCGTCCACAGCATCGAGAGCCAGGTCAGGGTCGCGACGAGGATGTGGAGCCAGACGACCCCGGCCGGGAGCTCGAGCGCCCACTGGAGGGCCCCGATGGCGCCCTGCAGGGCGAGCAGGCCGATCGCGGCGCCCAGCGGCAGCAGGGCGCGGCGCTCGCCGCCGTGGCGCCGCAGCAGGAGCCAGACCGCGATCGCCGCGACCCCGAACAGGGCGGCGATCGCCGAGTGACGCTGGACCATCCACTCGAGGGTGCCGGCGCCCTGGAAGTCGAACCGCTGGACCAGCTCACCCTCGTGGTCGCCGGCGTGCGGGCCCGAGCCAGTGGTCATGGTGCCGGCGATGATCGTCAGCTGGCCGAGCGGGATCAGCGCCCTGACCGCCCAGACCCCGAGCCGGTCGCTCGAGTACCCGCGCTCCCCGGGCTCGTAGGTCGCGCACCAGGCGAGCGCGAAGGCGGCGTCGAGCAGGATCATCGAGAGGACGAAGTGGCCCATGACCAGCTCGGGCGCGAGGTGGTGCTCGACGACGAGAGCGCCGAGAATCGCCTGGCCGATCACGCCGAGCGGCAGGAAGGCCCCGAACAGGGCGAGGTGCCAGCGGAAGGGGCGGCGGACGAAGGCGAGGCCGCTGGCGGCGATCACCGCCAGGCCGACGAAGCCGGTCAGGAGCCGGTTGGCGTACTCGATCACCGCATGGAGCTCCAGCGGCGGAACGGATCGGCCGTAGCACTTCGGCCAGTCCGGGCAGCCGAGGCCCGAGCCGGTGAGACGCACGGCGGCCCCCGTCAGGACGATCGCCGCGAGGGCCGCCAGTGCCACGAAGGCGACACGGCGGTACTGGCCGGGGCTGATCGCGAAGCGCTCCCGCATCGTCGGGAGATGATGCCAAGCGCCGCCGGCCCGTCGCGGACGCGCGGGGGCGGGGTCAGCCCTGCTTGGCGCCCTTCTCCTTGCCTCCCTGCTTCTGGACGCCGGTCTGGCTCGAGACCGAGGGCTTCGAGGCGGCCGGCACGTCCTTGCCGGCACCGCTGGTGCCGCCACCGGTGCCGCTCGCCTCGGTCAGGAGGTACCGGACCAGGTCGTCGAGCTCCTTCGGCGTCATCTGGGTTTCGTAGTCCTGCGGCATGACGTTGAGCGGGAAGCCGGGGGTCTGCTGCGCGTTCGGGTCGGCGATCGACTTGCGGATGTAGGCCGCCGTCTGGCTGGCCAGGGCTTCATCGAGGTTCGGGCCGACCGTCCCGCCGGCGTTCGCCGCGGCCAGGGTGTGGCAGCCGCCGCAGCCGAAGTTCGCGAAGACCTGGGCACCGGGGCCGCCGGGCACCCTCGGCGGGGCCGCTCCCGGCACGCCCGCGTAGGTGGCGACGTATGCGGCCACGTCGACGACGCCTTGCCCGGTGACCAGGTTCGGCGGCATATAGGTCGTCGGGACCTCCGTGCCGTAGCGCGGGTGCATGATCTGCTTGGCGACGATGCCTTCGATCGTGTCGGAGTCCATGCCGGCGGCGCGGGCGGCCCTGAAGGCGGCGTCGAGGTTCGGCCCCGTCTGGGCGCTCGAGCCGGCCTGGGCGAGGACGTGGCAGGTGCCGCAGCGCTGGAGGAAGAGGACGCGGCCCCGGTCGACGTCGGCATCCTCGGTGCCACAGCCGGCCGAGACGAGCGCGAGAGCTCCCGCAAGGGCGGCGACGAGGACGATTCGGATGGAGGGAAGCGACTTCGGCATGGCCCCGGCGGGCGGCCATTCTATAGATCGGAACCGGCCCGGCCGGGGGGCCCCAGCCGTCGCCGCGGCGTCCTATAGGCTTGAGCCGTTCGGCACGAAGAACCCCGCGGGAGTGCGTAGATGCAGGTGAGAGACGGGATGTCAGAGGTTCTGCTCGCGGTCGGGCCTTCGCACACGCTGCGCGAGGCGGCCCGCCGGATGACCGAGAAGAAGACCGGCGCGGCGCTGGTGATGGACGAGGAGTCCCCGGCGCCGCGGATCATCACCGAGCGCGACGTCCTGCTCTCGGTCGGCGAGGGGCAGGACCCGGATGCCGAGCGCGTCGCCGACCACATGAGCGACAGCGTGATCGCCGCCGAGCCGGGTTGGAGCCTCGAACGGGCGGCGGTCGAGATGTCGCGCCGCGGCATTCGCCATCTGGTCGTCTACGACAACGCCCAGGTGGTCGGCGTGCTCTCGATGCGCGACATCGTCCGCTGCTGGACCCAGGACGGCGCCACGTCCGGGATGACGCCGGACTGAGCGCCCGCGCGCGTGACGCGCCTCTGCTACCCCCGCTTCGGGGGGCGCAGCGCGGCGGCAGGGAGGACCGCTCCGCGCACGCGCTGGCGGCGAGGCAGCCGGTAGAAGTCCCGCCCGGCGCCGCGGACCATGCTGACGAGGGCGGCGAGGACGAAGATCAGGCCGATGATCGAGTAGATCCAGCCGCGCACGATCCATCCCTCGGCGTAGATGCCGGCAATCGCGATCGCCATGCCGAAGGCGAAGAACACCGGGGCCCACGAGGGTCGGGGCAGGTAGATCCGCTCGGTCGGCTGGGGGACGTCGTGCGCGGCCATCGGTCAGGCCGCGATGTAGATCATCGCGGCGAAGAAGCTGAGCGCGAAGATGCCGGCCGCGAGGACTCCGAGGATGAGTCCCTGCCCGAGATTCCGCCTGGCGTGCTCGCGGTCCACGGGGCGGACTTCTATCAGAGGCGGAGCGGGTGGCCTGGCGGCGCCGGGGCCGCTCAGGCCACGCGGTCGACGGCCATCGCCGCGAACAGAAGCGCCAGGTAGCTGAGCGAGAACAGATAGAGGCGCAGCGCCTCGCGGCGGCCCCGCCCGGTCCACAGGCGCGCCGCGAGCAGGCAGAAGGCGCCTCCGAGGAGGGCCGCGGCGGCCAGGTAGATCGCCCCGAACAGGCCGGTCGCCACGGGCAGCAGCGTGAACAGGGAGAGGGCGACCGAGTAGGCGAGGATCTGGCGCCTTGTCTCCTCCTCGCCCTTGACGACCGGTAGCATCGGCACGCCGGTGCGGGCGTAGTCGTCCTTGATCAGCAGCGACAGCGCCCAGAAGTGCGGGGGGGTCCAGAGGAAGACGATCGCGAACGGCCAGAGGGCGTCGAGCGACAGGCCGCCCGTCGCCGCCGCCCAGCCGACCAGGGGCGGCATCGCGCCGGCGGCGCCGCCGATCACGATGTTCTGCGGCGTGAGGGGCTTCAGCCAGAGCGTGTAGACGAAGACGTAGCCGAGCAGACCGGCCATCGCCAATGACGCGGCCAGCAGGTTGACCGTCAGCCAGAGCTGGACGAAGGCGAGCAGGCCCAGCGCGATGCCGAAGACGAGGCCGTGGAACGGCTCGATCCGGCCGCTGACGAGGGGCCGGCTCCGCGTGCGGGCCATCCGCGCGTCGCGCTCGCGGTCGAGGTAGTGGTTGATCGCGCCGGCGCCACCGGCCGCGAGGTAGCCGCCGACCACCGTCCACAGCACCGTCGTGAGCGCCGGTCCGGCGGGGTCGGCGACCAGCATCGTCGCCACGGTCGTGACCAGCAGAAGGGCGATGATGCGCGGCTTCGTGAGCGTGATGTAATCGCGCACGACCGCCAGCGCCAGGGGCCCGGAGACCGCCGGCGCGAGGCCACTGCTTCCGCTGCGCGCCGACTGCGCACCGACCCCGGCTTCCATGGCAATCAGGCTAGCGGCTGCTTCTCGCGGGCAGCGACGGAGGAGCCGGTCCGGCGGGCGACCGCGTCGCGGATGTCGCGCAGCGGGTGATGGCTGCGAACGTCAGGGAGGACGTCGAAGTTGTGCGGTGGCGGGGGGGAGGGCGCGAACCACTCGAGGGATTCGCCGCCCCAGTGGTCGGGCATCGCCGGCCGGCCCGCGCGCAGGCTCAGGACGGCGTTTGCGAGCTCGAGGATAATCCCGACGAAAAGCACCACGGAGCCGATCGTCGCGACGAGGTTGTAGCCGTCGACGCCGGAGCCGTCGAAGAACTTGTAGGCGTCGACGGCCTGCCCCTGGACGCCGGCGAGGAAGAGCGGCAGGAAGGTCAGGTTGACCCCCGCGAACATCGTCCAGAAGGCGATTCGGCCGAGGCTCTCGCCCAGCGTCCGGCCCGTCATCTTCGGATACCAGTAGTGCAGCGCCGCGAAGCCGCCGAAGACGGCGCCGCCGATCAGCGCGAAGTGGGTCGCGGCGGTGGCGTCGGTCGTGTTCCTGAGCTGCCAGGCGACGGCGACCATCGAGTGCCCGATCTCCGACGCGAGGCCCACCGACATGACCGAGAGCGCGCCCGCCCCGTAGAGCATCGGCGCCCGCATCCGGATCGTCCCGCCCGACATCGTCGCGATCAGGTTGAAGATCACCAGGCCCACCGGGACGATCAGCGCCAGCGCCATCGTCATCGCGAAGTACATCCAGCCGATGCCGATCGGCGCCGTCAGCATGTTCTGCATCCAGGCAAGCGTCCCGATCAGCGCGATCGCGACCAGCGAGGCGATCACAGCGCCCCGGTTGAAGAGCGGCTTGCGCGAGAACGCCGGCACGATCTCGGCGAGCGCGCCGAGGGCGGTGATCAGCACCAGCATGTAGGCGCCGGTGTAGAAGATCCAGCTCAGGTGCTGCCAGAGCAGCGGCGCGCCGTTCGCGCCGCTGAAGAACTCGCCGCCGAAGTTGCGGTCGATCATCAGCATCGTGATCGCCCCGAGCATCAGCGGAGCCGTCACGAGCAGCAGCCAGGAGGAGACGGCACCGGCCCACGAGAACACGGGCAGGCGCCGCCAGGCCATCCCCGGCGCCCGGACCCCCCGCAGCGTCGCCAGCAGGTCGATCGAGATCATCACCAGGCCCAGGGTCGCGAGACCGGTCGACGTCAGCCAGGCGTCGATGCCGTCGTTCGGGATGAACACCACGTCGGAGAGCGGTGGAAGCGGGTTGACGCCCGCCTCGGGCGGCGTGAAGAGGAAGGTGGCATAGAGCACCGCGGCCCCGGCGACGTAGAGCCACGTGCCCATCTGACCGAGGCGCGGCAGCGCCGTGGCCCGGGCGCCGATCTGGAGCGGGACCACGTAGTAGTAGAGGCCCATCGCGAGCGGCAGCGCGAAAAGGAAGATCGTCGTCGCTCCGTAGACCGAGAGGATCCGGTTGAACACCTCGGGGGTCAGGAAGGTGTTCTCGGGGATCGCGAGCTGGAGCCGCATCAGGACCAGCTCGACCGCCGCCAGCAGCAGGAAGCCGAGCGAGCCGCCGATAAGTATCCGGCCCATTCGCTTGTGGTCGGCGCTGGTGACCGCTTCGATCCAGGTCGACCGCGGCCCGCCGAAGCCGTCGGTGACGATCTCGGGGCGAGAGGGCGCGACGGCGGGGGGCGTCACGGGGTCTCACCTCTGGCGATCTGGGCGGCGACGGTCTGCTGCGCGGTCTCGATGTCGCGCTTCAGCCGGGCGACGTAGGCCTCGTACTCGGCGGGGGATACGACCCGCACCTCGGTACGCATCGCCGCGTACCCGGCGCCCGAGAAGGTCGCCGAGCGGCCGTTGTACACCCCTTCCTCGTCGGCGCGGAAGAAGGCCTGGTTCAGCTTGCCCGGGACGGCGTCGAACTTGCCGCTCAGCTCGGGGACGTACCAGGAATGCACGACGTCGGTGGAGACCAGGTCGAGGATCACGGTGGTGTCGACAGGGACGACGAGCTCGTAGTACGAGAAGGCGCCGTTCGGGTACTGATAGCGCCATAGCCACTGCTGCCCGGTGACGTTGACGTGCAGCGGCTCGGAGTCGCCGCTCGGCGGGCTGAGGCTGCGCTGGGCGAAGACGGTGTTCGAGGCCTGAAGCCCGTCGGGTCCCGACTCCGGCGCCTTGCGGGCGCTTTCGGTGAAGATCAGGCTGACCACCAGCAGGGCCAGGGCGAGCAGGCCGAAGGCCGCGGCGACTCCTGTCTGGAGCCCTCGGCCGCCGAGCAGGCGGCGCGGCCGGCGGCCGCGCTCGGAGCGGTAGCGGCGGAGGGTCAGCAGCAGGGCGACGTTCACGGCCGCGATCAGCGCCAGGATCGCCACCAACGCGATCCAGTAGAGGGTGTTGATGTCCTCGGCGTTCGGGGAGTGCGGCGTCTCGGGCGAGACGACATTCGCCGCCGCCGGGGGCGCGACCGTCAGGAACGCCGCGACGCTTGCTGCCAGGAGCAGGCTCAGACGGCGTGTCCGGGGCGGCGCCAAGGCGCGGCCATTCTAATCGCACGCCTTTTGGCTCCGTCCCACGCCGTTTGGCTCCGTCGCCGTCCCGTGGAAGAATTGGCTGGCCGGCCAAGGTCGAGAGGAGAGCGATGCCGAGGGACAGGAGCGGAGTCGATTCCGGGGGGACCGTCGAGGCGGCTCTGGGGCGGATGGCCGGGGAGGATCCCGAGCTCGCGGCACGGCTGATCGTCCAGTCCCTGCCGGCCGCCGCCGCGCCTCTTTCCCCGGACCTGACCTGGCGGCTCGACGTCGACGGACTCGGCTCCTGGCGGGTGACGGGCGGCGGCGATGGCGGCGCGGCCACGGTGGCGGTTGCGAACGGAGCCGGCGACGAGGACTTCGCCCTGGCCACCGACGCCGACGGGCTTGCGCGTCTCGCGGCCGGCGCGAGTCCGCTCGGCCTCGTCCTGCGCCGGCGGATCCGGCTCTCCGGCAGGCGTCGCAAGGCCGGCGCCCTCCGCGGGCTGGACGCGGCCGCCGGCCCCCGCGAGCTCGCCCGCTTCGGCGTCCCGGTCGACCCGGACCTGCTCTTCCGTTCCCTCGCCTACGCGATCGATCCCGAGTGGACCCGCGGCCACCGGTTCGCGGTGGCCTACGAGCTGCTCGGCGACGGCGGCGGGCGCTGGGTCGTCGAGGTCGACGACGGGGCGGTGCGGGTGCATCCCGGTCAGAACGGCGTCCCCGTTAAGGCCGGCTCCACAGTTCGCATGTCGGTCGACACGTGGCGCCGGGTGCTGGGCGGCGAGCTGCCGCCCGCCGCAGCGATGATGAGCGGCCTGACGAGGGCGCTCGGCGAGCTCTATCCCGTCACGCTCATGGGCCGGTGGCTCGACCGCAGCGCCGGCCTCGACGGTCCGGAGGTCGAGCGCGAGGCGCGCCAGCGGGAAGTCCAGGAGCGCCGGGTCGGGACCTGGGGCTCGGCCTCCGGCGGCGTCGCCCGGCCGATCGACCCCGCCCAGGGCGGGGCCGCCGCGAGGCGCGACAACCTCATGACCTACGAGGAGCTCTACGCGCTCTGGGAGAAGCGCAACTGGCGGGCCCACGAGCTCGACTTCTCGGTCGACCGCGAGCAGTGGCTGACGGCTCCCACCGAGGCCCAGCAGCACACGCTCTGGTCGATGGCCAGCTTCTACGTTGGCGAGGAGCGGGTCGCGGCCGACCTCGCCCCCTTCGTGCTCGCGGCGCCGACCGGGGAGGCGGAGATCTTCCTGGCCACCCAGCTCGTCGACGAGGCCAGGCACGCGGTCTTCTTCGACCGCTACGTGGCGGAGGTGATGGCGGTCGACGGCGACGACATGCGCTCCCGGCTCGCCGAGGCCGAGGCGCCGATGCTGGACGCCTGGCACTTCCTCTTCGACGACAGCCTCCGCGGCGTCGCCAGCCGTCTGGCGGAGCGGCCCGACGACCTCGAGCTGTTCGTCGAGGGCATCGTCACCTACCACATGGTGACCGAGGGGGTGCTGGCGATGACGGGCCAGCGGAGCATCCTCAGCTACATGGACCGCCACTCGATCTACCCCGGCTTCCAGACCGGCTTCTCCCTGGTCGAGCAGGACGAGCACCGCCACATCGCGTTCGGCGTCCGCTTCCTGCGCGACGTCGTCCGCGAGCGGCCGGAGATGCGCCAGGTCATCCTGGCGACCCTCGATCGGCTGCTCCCGGAGGCGGCGAGGGTGTTCTCCCCGCCCGAGGTCAGCGACCCGACCGAGTTCATCTCCTACGACTACTCGTCGCAGCAGATCTACGGCTTCGCCTACACGGCGCTGAAACGGCGCATGGACGTGATCGGGGTCGAGATCCCGCCCCCCGAGCAGCTCATGCCGGGCCCGATCGACGCCGCCGGCTTCGACGACGTCCTGACCCGGCCGATCGACGTCCCCGCCTAGCGATGCGTCCGCGACCGCCGCACCGCCCCGCCGCTCGCTTCGTTGAAGCGGAACGGTGGCCAGAGGCACCGCAACGCTTCAACGAACGAGGGAGCCGCTCGTGGCTGGAGAAGCGCGGTCATGCCAATCGGAGACCCGCGACTCGCGCCGCCGCTCTTACTGCCTGTCCGGACTACGCGCCACCTAGAGGAAACCCTCCGCCCGGAGCCACTGCTCGGTCCGGGCCAGTCCCTCATCGAGGCCCACCCGCGGCTCCCAGCCCAGGGAACGTAGGCGGCCCGCGCTGACGCTCCCGCGCCGGTCGATCAGCGTCACCGCGTGGCGGGTCATCTCCGGCGGCCGGCCGGTCAACCGGCTCGCGGTCTCCATCGCGACGCCGACCCCGCGGAGCAGCGGCCGCGGCAGGTGCCGGGCCGGCCGGGTCCCGGCCATCCCGGAGTAACGGTTGAGGTATTCCTCGAAGGTCACCGGCTCGTCGTCCTTCCACGCGGTGTAGGCCTCGCCCGCCTCGCCCTGCGACAGCGCGACCAGGATGCCGTCGACCAGATCGTCGACGTACACGGGCAGCATCACCCCGTCGCCTTCGCCCGGCACCGCCAGCCGCCCCGCCTTGGCCATCTCGGCCGGCCGGATCGACCACGGCACAGACCCAGGGCCGTAGACGTCGCCCGGCCGGACGACGATCGCACCTTGCCGCCGAGCCAACCGGTCCGACGCGCTCTTCGTGTCGATATAGGGGATCCCGCAGGTCCGCAGGTTGGCGTTCTCGTCCTGGACCCCCGGGTCGTCGTAGCCGTAGACGACGACGGAGGACACGTGGAGAACCCGGTCGACGCCGGCGGACTCGGCCGCGGCGAGCACGTTGACCGTGCCTCCGACGTTCACCTTCACGTGCGTCTCCATCGTGCCCGCGTCGCTGACGATCGCCGCGGCGTGCAGGACGAGGTCGGCGCCGTCGAGCGCGAGGGCCACGGCCCCCGCATCGGTCACGTCGGCCAGGCGCGGCTCCGCCCCCGCTTCGCGGATCCGCTGCTGCGCCGCCGGGTTCGCGTCGAGGCCGCTCACCTCGGCTCCCGCCCTGGCGAGGCGGCGGCAGAGCGCCGCGCCGATGAAGCCGCCGGCGCCGGTGACGACGGCCGTGCGCCCCGCCAGCCCGCTCTCCTCCGCCATCGCCGAGAACCTACTCTCTACGCCCTCATGTCCCGGCCCGGCAAGCACAGCGGCGCCAGCCCCGTGCTGCGGGCGGCGGTCAGGGGCGGCGCCGCGGCCTGCGTCGCAGCCGCCGTAGCGGTGCCCATGCTGCGGCGCCGCCGCAGGATCCGCCCGGCGGTGACGGTTGCCGCCTGCACCGCCGGGCCGCTGGCCCTAGCGGTCCTCAGCCCGCGGACCAAGCGGCGCGACGTCGCGCTCTACTCGATGCAGATGTGGGGCTTCACCATGGTTCACGAGCTGCCCTACGACGACCCGGACCGGCTGCGGGCACGACTCCGCAGCCGCTATCCGATCGTGATCGACCGGGCGCTGGGCGGCGGCCGCCTGCCGAACGCGCGCCTCCAGGAGGCGCTATCGGCGCTGGGGCGGGGCAACGCCCTAGACCGCTCGCTCACCTGGGTGCATTGGGCCTGGTTCATCGAGCCCTACGCGGCCCTGGTCTGGATCCTCGCCCGCCACAACGACCGGTTCCCGCGATCGGCCCGTCAGCTCGCCGCGGTCTTCGACCTCGGCTGCGCCGCGTACTTCGCGGTGCCGACCGCCCCCCCCTGGTGGTCCTCCGAGGAGGGGCTGACGGGCGAGGACCGGGTCCGCCGGATCATGGTCGAGGTCGGCGAGGAGACCTGGGGGCGCGCCTGGCCGGCGATGTACGACGCGCTCGGGGGCAACCCGTGGGCGGCGATGCCGTCGCTCCATTTCGCGACCTCCGTGATGGCGGCGGTCCTCCTCGCCGAGGCGGGACCGGTGGAGGGCGCGGTCGGCTGGGGCTATGCGGCGGCCCTCGGCTTCGCGCTCGTCTACCTCGGCGAGCACTACGTCACCGACCTTCTCGCCGGCGCCGCGCTCGTCGCCGCGGTCAGGGCCGGCGAGCCGGTGGTCGAGCCGGTCGTGCTGGCGACCAACCGAGGGCTCCGGCGTCTCGAGACGATCGCCGCGGGCTGACCCCGTAGCATTCCGCCGCACGAGGAGGTTCACCTGACCCCGGCTGAGAAGACCTTCATCGAACGGCCGGCGGAATCGACTGGCGGCGACGGGCAGAGCGCCGGGGAGGTCGATTCGTCTGCCGATGCGCTCGGTTTCTTCACCAAGCGCCGCCTGCTCCAAACCGGGCTGATCGTCACGGTTCTGATCGTCGCGATCTACGTCTTCATCCCGAAGATCGCCGACCTCGACAGCGCCTTCGACCTGGTCGGCGACGCAGATCCGCTCTGGCTGCTCCTTGCGGTGCTCTGCGAGGCGGTCGCCTTCGGGACCTACGTGGCGCTGTTCAGAGGGGTGGTCGGGGGAGACGTCCTGCCGCTGACCTGGCGCGAGGCGTACGAGATCAACATGGCCGGGCTCGCCGCAACCCGCCTGTTCGCCGCCGGCGGGGCGGGCGGCATCGCCCTCACGTACTGGGCCCTGCGCAAGGCCGGCATGCCGCGCCGGCAGTCCGCCTGCCGGATGGTCGCCTTCCTGGCCCTCCAGTACATCTGGTACCCGCTCGCCCTGATCGTCTGCGGCATCCTCCTGCGAACCGGGGTCCTGCCCGGCGAGAGCTCGGTCGAGGTGACGATCATTCCGGCGGCGGTCGCCGGGGTCATCCTCGTCCTCGGGATCCTGGTGGCGCTGATCCCGCACGACTTCGAACGCCGGATCGGCCGGTTCGCGCAGGGCCACCGCCGCGCCGGACTGGCCCGGCGCCTGGCGTCGGGGCCGGCGACCATGGCGACCGGGATGCGGACGGCGTTGGACCTGGTCAGCCACCCGTCGCGCGGCGGCCTCGCGATCACCGGGGCGATCGGCTTCTGGGCGGCCCAGATCGCGATCCTCTGGTGCAGCTTCAAGGCGGTGGGCGTGACGGTTCCGCTCGGCGTCATCGTGCAGGGGTTCTTCCTGGGGATGCTCGCCAACCTGTTCCCCTTCGCGCCCGGCGGGGTCGGGGCCGTCGACGCCGGGATGATCGGCGCGTTCTTCCTCTTCGGGCTGCCGCACGAGGAGGTCTTCGCCGCCGTCCTCGCCTTCCGCGTCATCGCCTTCTGGCTGCCGATCCCACCGGGCATCGTCGCCTTCTTCCAGCTGCGCCGCACGGTCGACCGCTGGGAGGCGGAGGGACGGCCCGCCGAGACCGACGAGGCAGCGGTACCGGCGCCCGCACCGTCCTAATACTTCAGAAAGTGAAGTATCATTTATCCAGGCGGGGGCGTAAGGTCCCGCGGCGGAAGGACCCCTGAGATGAGCGAACCGAAGACCGAGAACGTGATCATCATCGGCGGCGGCCCGGCGGGCTACGCCGCTGCCCTCTACACCTCCCGAGCGAACCTCGAACCGGTGGTCTTCGAGGGCTTCCAGTGGGGCGGGCAGCTCCAGAACACGACCGACGTCGAGAACTATCCCGGTTTCCCGGAGGGCATCCTCGGGCCGGAGATGATGGGCAAGTTCCGCGAACAGGCGGAGCGCTTCGGCACCCGTTTCGTCACCGATGACGTCGACCGCGTCGAGCTTTCCGAGGGCGGCGTCCATCGTGTGTTCCTCGGCGAGGAGGAGCACCGCGCCCGGACGGTCATCCTCGCGATGGGAGCGGAGCCGCGCCGGCTCGGGATCCCGGGCGAGATGGAGCTGGCCGGCCGCGGCGTTTCGACCTGCGGCGTCTGCGACGGCGCCTTCTTCAAGGACCAGAACGTCTTCGTCTTCGGCGGCGGCGACTCGGCGATGGAGGACGCGATCTTCATCTCCAAGTACGCCGGCAAGCTGACCAGCGTCCACCGCCGCGAGGAGTACCGAGCCTCGAAGATCATGCAAGACCGCGCTCGCGAGCAGGGCAACATCGAGTTCAAGACCCCGTTCGTCGCCGAGGAGTTCATCGCCGGCGACGACGGCAAGCTGGCCCGGATCCGCCTCCGCAACGCCGAGAGCGGCGAGATCGAGGAGGTCGAGGCGGACGGCGCCTTCGTCGCCATCGGCCACATCCCTAAGTCCGAGATCGTCGCCGGGCAGGTGGACACCGACGAGAACGGCTATGTCGTGACCCAGGGCGGTTCGACCCGGACCAACGTGGGCGGCGTCTTCGCGGTCGGGGACCTCGTCGACCACACCTATCGTCAGGCGGTCACCGCCGCCGGCACCGGCTGCATGGGCGCCCTCGACGCCGAGTGGTACCTGCGCGACACGCCTCCCTCGCCCGAAGCGCACTGGCAGCGCGGCGGCGAGCCGGTCGAGGTCGCGCCCACCCCGGGCGTCTAGGCCGCCGGGGCCGGCGCCGCCCTAGGATCGGCCGATGAGCGGAGGCGGCCCGCCGATCGAGCGCCGGCCGGCCCGTGCTCAGCTCCCCGGCAGGGCGGGGTGGAGCCCGGGCTGGACCGTCGTCCACACGACGGATGGCACGTTCGAGTCGGCCTGCAGCTGGTTCGGCGACCCCCTGAGCGGGGTGAGCGCGCACTACCTGGTCGGCCTGGACGGCCGGGTAGTCCAGTTCGTCGACGAGGAGGACGGGGCCATCCACGCCGGCGGCGGGCCGGAGGAGCTCGCGGCGCGGTTCCCGACCCCGGACCCGAACCTCCACACGATCGGCATCGAGTTCGAGGACGGCGGGGCGCCCCTGACGATCCAGCGGCCGGCGGCGCAGTATGCCGCGGGCGCCCGAATCGTGGAATCGGCCGCCGAGCGGTGGGGCATACCGCTCGACCGCGAGCACGTGATCGGCCACCGCGAGCTGAACCCGAGCAAGGACTGCCCCGGGAACCTCGACGTCGACCGGCTGATCGATGAGGCCCGCGGCGGTGAGGAGCATCCTCTCCTCGCCGTCCTGGTGCCCGCCCGCAACACCGCCGCCGATCTGCCCGGATGGCTCGAGTCGGCCGGCCGCTTCGCCGACGCGGTCGTGGCCCTCGACGACGGCAGCACCGACGACACCGCGGCGATGCTCGCGGCCTCGCCCCTCGTGGCCCGGCTGCTGCGCAATCCGGTTCGCCCCGGCTACGCCGGCTGGGATGACGCCGCGAACCGCCAGGCGCTGCTCGACGCGGCCGCCGAGATCGGGCCGCGCTGGGTCCTCTACCTCGACGCCGACGAACGGGTCGATCCCGAGGACGGCGCCGCGCTGCGAAAGTTCCTCGCGTCCGAGGACGCGCTGCCCGGCTGCGCCTACGGCCTCCGCCTCCACCGCGCCTGGGACGAGCACGACGTCGCCGGCCACACCGTCGTCTACCGCCTGTTCTCACCGCGTCCTGGTCAGCGTCTCCCCGGCCGCCGCCTTCACTTCGACCCCGTGCCGGACGACGTCCAGCGGGGCGCCTGGGTGCCGACCACGGTCCGGGCTCGCCACCTCGACTCGCCGGAGCGTCTCGCGGCGCGGTTGCGCAAGTACGCCGAGGCGGACCCCCAGGGGGATTTCGAGCGGCTGACGCCGCGCTTCCTCGATGAGCCGGACCCGGCCTCCCTGGAGGCATGGTCCCCGCGTCCGCCGGGTCTTCCCGTGCTGGAAATCGGGACGCGGGGCGAGGCGGGTGCACCGCCGGCCGACCGTCCGCTCCTCGCCGTCCTGGTGCCTGCCCGCGATGCCGCTGCCGACCTCCCGGGCTGGCTCGAGACGGTCAGCCGCTTTGCCGATGCCGTCGTCGCCCTCGACGACGGCAGCACCGACGACACCGCGGCGATCCTCGCGGCCTCGCCCCTCGTGGCCCGGCTGCTGCGCAACCCGGTTCGCCCCGGCTACGCCGGCTGGGACGACGCCGCCAACCGCCAGGCGCTGCTCGACGCGGCCGCCGAGATCGGGCCGCGCTGGGTCCTCTACCTGGACGCCGATGAGCGAATCGACTCCGCCGACGGCGCGGCGCTGCGCGAGTTCCTCGAGTCCCGGGCCGACCCCGGCGCCGCCTACGGCTTCCGGGTCTTCCGGATGGCCGGGGACGAGCGCCGTTACGACCAGGCCGGTCTCTGGGTCTACCGGCTCTTCTCCTACCGCCGCGAAGCCCGCCTCCCCGGCAATCGGCTGCACCTTGTCCCGGTGCCCGTGGACGTCCCCCGCGACCGCTGGCGGAAGACCACGATCCGGATCAAGCACCTGGCGGGGCTCGACGAGCCGCGCCGCCGCCGCCGGTTCGAGAAGTACGCCGAGGCCGACCCCGAGCGGCGCTGGCAGCGCGACTACTCGAACCTCCTGGCGGAGGGCGCCGCGGTCCGTGAGTGGCAGCCGCGGCCCGCCGGGCTGCCGGTGCTGGCCGACCCGCTCGGCCGCGAGGGCAGCGGCGGGATCGACCTTCACGAGCTCGACTTCGACGCGCCCATCCTCTCGGCGATCGTGATCTCACGTGACGACGAGGACCGGATCGAGCGCTGCGTCCGCTCGGTCGTAGAGCAGGAGTGCGAGGAGCCCTTCGAGGTCATCGTCGTGGTCAGCGGCGAGGACCGGACCGCCGACATCGTCCGCGAGCGCTTCCCGCAGGTGAACCTGGTCGCGCTGCCGGCGCCGGCGCTGCCGGGGGCCGCCCGCAACGCCGGGCTGGCGGTCGCCAGGGGCGACTACGTCTCGTTCCCCGGCTCTCACGTCGAGCTGCCCCCGGGGAGCCTCCAGGCGCGGGTCACGGCCCACGGGAAGGGCTACGCGATGGTCACCGGGACGATCCTGAACGGGACCGAGACGCCGGCGGGATGGGCCTCCTACTTCCTCGACCATGCCAACGTCCTGCCCGGACGCCCCTCGACCGAGCTGGCCGGACCACCGTCGCACTGCTCCTACGTGCGCGACTTCGTCCGCGATGCCGGCGGCTTCCCCGAAGACATGCGGACCGGCGAGGACACGGTCGTCAACCGCGAGCTCTGGCGGCGGGGCCTGCGCGCCTACCGGGCGCGCGACGTTCGCCTGGTGCACCGCAGCCCCTGCGCCGACGTGCCGACCCTCGTCCGCCACCACTTTCGCCGGGGCCGTGGGCTCGGGCGGATCGTCCTCGACGACCACCGCGGGGGGCGGCCACTGCTGCGGCGGTCGGTGCTGGGCGGCCTCCTGGCCGGCTACCTGCCGCGGCGCCTGGGCCGGATCCGGCGCGCAGTGGCGCGGTGGGGAGGGGATCTGCGCCACGAGTACCGGCGGGCGCTGCCGCTGATCGTCGTCGGTGCCGCCGCGGCCTGGGCGGGCACCTGGTTCGAGATCCTTCGCCCGGCGCCGGGCAAGCCCGGCGTCCTGCTCCGTGACCAGCGGCGCCCGGAGCCGCTAGTTGAGGATGACCTTGGTGGCCACGGCCTTGCTCGTACGCGTGTCGAGGGGGGCCTGCTGGTAGGTCGCGACACCGACGACCTTGACCGAGGACGTGTCCCGTGAGGCAAGGACGCTGCGCCCGAACCGGCTGATCGGGATCCGGACCAGCCGGTTGCTCGTCGCCGCCCCGAAGGTCACCTGCTTGGTGCCGATCGTCTTAAGCCGGCCCTTGTGGCGGAGCTGGGCCTTGAAGGCGAACGCCACCGGGTCGTCGGAGCTGGCGCGGACGTTGAGCTTGCCCGACTGCATGACGTCCCGCACTCGCGAGGTCGCGATCGCCACCTGGATCTCGGGCTCGTAGTGGAGCCGGCCGTCGCCGTCGCGGCCCGAAGCGGCCTTCGCCTCGGGGGCGAGCAGGTGGGCGTAGGAGACCGCGGCGCCGATCGACGTCCCGGCGGCGACGAGCCGCTTGATGAACATCCGGCGGCTCATACCGCCCTCGAGATACGTGCTGACCAGTTCTTCGCGGGACAAGCTGGGACTCCCCTCGAGTCGGACGACGGACGGCGTCCACTCTATCGGTCCGGCGCCCCCGCCCGTCGCCGCCGGACGAGCTCCCGGCGGTACAGTGGTCGCGCCCCGAGAGCGAGTACGAGGAGGGCCGAATGGCCGCGATCGAGAGCCCGGAGAAGGTAGGGCTGAAGCCGTTTCACGAGTTCGACGAGGCCAATGCCGTCTGGCCCCGTGGCCAGCGTCCGGCGGCGATCCGCGAGGCCGCGGCCGAGTTTCGCGCCCGCTTCGCCGTCCCCGAGAACCGCGTCCGCGCCGTCCGCACGGTCGACATCGCCTCCGCCGGCTACCCCCTCAAGTTCGCCTTCGGCGGCGCCGCTGTCGGGCCGAACCCCTACGTCAACATCATCAACCGCCTCCAGGTCATTCAGTACGAGGACTTCGACGGGAACCTGAAGACGCTTGCCTACGAGCCGACGGTGACCGAGGGGCCGCAGGAGGCGCCGTTCTACGAGCAGATGCTGGAGCGGGTCCAGAAGCTGCCCGGCGGGGCCGGCGACTTTGTCGCCTACAAGGTCCTCTCGACGATCTGGAACACGGTGCCGAGCGCCCTGGCCTCGGTCGGCCTGCGGCCCGAGGACGTCGACTTCATCTCCTTCGATCACCTGCACGTCCAGGACGTCCGCTTCGTCCTTGGCTCGAGCGAGCCCCCGCCCGGCCACCCGGAGGCGGTGGAGCCGCTGTTCCCGAACGCGAAGCTGATCACCCAGCGCAAGGAGTGGGATACCTTCGCGTCCCTGCACCCGATGCAGTGGGCCTGGTACGTGGAGGACGGGATCCGCGGCGTCAACGACGAGAACGTGGTCCTGATCGACGGCGACGTCGAGCTCGGGCAGGGCGTCGCCCTGGTCTGGACGCCAGGCCACACCGACGGCAACCACTCGATCTGCATCAACACCGACGATGGCGTCTGGGTCTCCTCCGAGAACGGGGTCGCCGCCGACTCCTGGCATCCGAACCTGTCGAAGATCCCCGGTGTCCGCAGGACGGCCGAGTTCTTCGGCCGCGAGGTGATCCTCAACTCGAACACCCTCGAGGACTCGATCGACCAGTACGACTCGATGGTCAAGGAGAAGGCTCTGGCGGACCCCAACCCGCGCGATCCGCGTTTCCTCAACGTCTTCCCCTCCTCCGAGCTGGCCGACTGGAAGCGCCAGTGGCCGGTCCTGCCGACCTTCAGCTACGGCGGCATGAGCTACGGGACGATCGAGGTCCCGCGCCGAAACGGCGCCTCGCAGAACGGCTCGGGCTGAGCCCCGGGCCGCCCCGGGGCGGCCGCTAGCCTCGGGAGCGTGGACCGTCGCTCCTGGACCCTGCTCTTGATCCTCGCCGGGATCTGGGGCGCGTCCTACATGTTCATCGAGATCGGGCTGCGCGACATGGGCCCGGCGGTGATCGCCTTCCTGCGCGTCGCCTTGGGTGCCCTGGTCCTCGTCCCGCTCGCCGCCGCGCGCGGCGAGATGCGCTGGATGGGGGCGGAGATCGGCGTCATCACGGCGATCGCCGCCGTCCAGGCGGCGGGCCCGTTTCTGCTGATCGGCCTGGGGCAGGAGGAGATCACCTCCTCCCTCGCCGGGATCCTGGTCTCGTCGACCCCGATCTTCACTGCCCTCCTCGCGATCTGGCTGGACCGGGAGGAGCGCTCGACCGGCCTGCGGCTCGTCGGCGTGGTCACCGGCTTCGCCGGCGTGGTCGCCCTCCTCGGGCTCGACCTCGGTGGATCGGGGGCCGCCCTGCTGGGCGGCGCGGCCGTGCTCCTCGCCGGCTTCGGCTACGCCGTCGGCGGTTTCGT
>DATFPK010000042.1:0-2507 GCA_035264885.1 Solirubrobacterales bacterium | reverse complement strand
GATCTCCGGCCAGTCGCTTCGCAACTGGGTGCGCCAAGCCGACGTCGACGCCGGACGTCGCGAGGGCCCGACGAGCGAGGAGCGCGCCGAGCTGCGCCAGCTGCGCAGGGAGAACCGCGTCCTGCGCGAGGAGCGCGAGGTCCTAAGAAAAGCCGCGGCCTTCTTCGCGACCGAGAGCGAGACCCGATGAAGTGCTTTCGCTTCATCCGGGCGGAGAAGGCAAACCACCGGATCTCGCTGCTGTGCCGAGTGCTCGCGGTCTCGCGCTCGGGGTACTACGCCTGGGAGCGCCGGCCCGAGCCGCCCCGCCGGCGCGACGATCGCCGCCTCGCACGCGCGATCGGCCGCATCCATGCCCAGCGCCGCCGCGCCTACGGCTCGCCTCGCGTGCACGCCCAGCTGCGCCGCGAGGGCGTCCGCGTCTCGCGCAAGCGGGTCGAGCGCCTGATGGCAGAGGCGGGCCTCAGGGGCGCTGGGCGCCGTCGCCGGCGGGGGACGACGGTCCGCCTGCGGGGGGTGCGCCCCGCGCCGGACCTGGTCGACCGCCGCTTTTGCGCCCGCGGGCCGAACCAGCTCTGGTTCGCCGACATCCGCGAGATCGGAACCGGCGAGGGCCGCCTCTACCTGGCGGCGGTGATCGACTGCTACTCGCGGGCGGTCGTCGGCTGGGCGATGGCCCAGGGGATGGAAGCCGAGCTCGTCGTGGCGGCGCTCGAGATGGCCACCGTCCGCCGGCGCCCGGCCCAGGGCCTCATCCACCACTCAGACCAGGGCGCCCAATACACCTCGGTCGCCTTCGGGGTTAGGGCGCGCGAGACCGGTATCCGCCTCTCGATGGGCGATCGAGGCTCGGCGCTCGACAACGCGCTGGCCGAGTCCTTCTTCGCGACGATGGAGAAGGAGCTGACCGCCCACGAGCGCTATGCGACCCGCGAGCAGGCCCGCGGGCAGATCTTTCGCTGGATCGAGGCCGAGTACAACCGGGCGCGGCTGCACTCCTCGCTCGGCTACCGCCCGCCCGCGGAGTTCGAGGAGCTGGCGGCATGAGGCCCCGACCGATCGCCCCGGGCGGTCGCTGCGAGGGCCGCAGACGGGCTCTCAGGGCCTCGATGCGGGTCCGATCGGCCGCGATCGGCCCGATTTCGGCCGCCGGGCGACCCGCCGCCGCCTCCGTGGCGGGCGCCGCGGGCCGTGAGAGGGGCGCCCAGCGCCTCGTTCATCCGCCCGGGTGGCGAGTCGTGGTGGAGTGGTCGCGAATCGCGGCCTCGGCCACCGCCGGGGTCTCTGGTCTCCGACGGAAGGAGCTTCCCTTCCTCTCCCTCGAAGATCATCCTGTCCTACGATCCCAAACCCCTACCTGTCCACGGAAGCGGGGGAGCTTCAGGATGCTCGCGCGAGCCGGCTACCGCCTCCGGAGGTCGAACTTGACGTTGCCCTGGTCATCGGTCTGGGTGGCCTTGCCCACGACCGTGCTTCCGTCGTGGAAGGTGAGCGAGCAGAGGATCACGTCACCTCGCCTGACCGGGCGCAGCTCTGGGCACCGCGCCGCGGCCCTCGCCTCGCCGCCCCCGTCCGCCTTGGCGGACCGCTCGGCGAAGCGCACGAGCCCTGCCTCGACGACCCTTGGCTTGATCAGTTGAGCCCGGAACTCGACGTTTCCCGCATCGTCGGTCTGAGTCACCGGGACCGGGACGCGAGTCCCGTCGGCTCCCATGGCCGTGCAGACGAAGTTGCGCCCGCGCTCGAGCGGGACGTCCTCGGGGCACTCGACCGACCTCAGCTTCGCCCCGATGCTCCGGGCGATCTCCTCCCCGACGGCCTTCTCGGTCTTGCTGGCGTCGATCGACCCGCAGCCGGCGAGTGCGAGCAGCGCGCAGGCCGGCAGCGCGCGGGCCAGGGTTCGCGGTGTGGTCATGGCAACCCTTCGGTAGTGAGCGTCGACCCGTCAGGGTAGGCCGCGGGGCGGGCGGCGCGCGGTGAGCTGACAAGCTAATCGACTGCGACGCGCTTTGCGCCGGCGGTCACCCACCGCCGGCGCGGCTACTCTCCGTAGGCCGATGACCACCTTCGCCGATCTCGGCCTCTCGCAGCCGATCCTCGATGCGCTCACCCATCTGGGCTACGAGCGCCCCACGCCGATCCAGGAGCAGGCGATCCCCGCCCTGCGCGAGGGCCGCGACATGATCGGCCAGGCCCAGACGGGCACCGGCAAGACCGCGGCCTTCGGGTTCCCCCTGCTCGAGTTCGTCGATCCGGGCGAGCAGGAGGTGCAGGCGCTCGTCCTCACCCCGACGCGCGAGCTCTGCATCCAGGTGACCCAGGCGCTGCGGGCCTACGGCGAGAAGCGCGGGGTCCAGATCGTGGCCGTGTTCGGCGGTGCGCCGATCCGCGGGCAGGTCGCCCAGCTCAAGGAGGGGGCGCAGGTCGTGGTCGGGACGGTCGGCCGGGTCATGGACCTCATGGGCCGCCACGAGCTCGTACTCTCGGGCGTCCGCTACGTCGTCCTC
>DATFPK010000041.1:0-3985 GCA_035264885.1 Solirubrobacterales bacterium | reverse complement strand
CTGACGATGGTCATGTACTACACGGCGCCCTGGCAGGAGGAGGGGCCCAATCCGGTGGACGAGGCGATCGGCTATCCGGGCCCGCTCGGTCCACCGAAGGACCCCCCGCCGAAGACGATCAAACCGCTCGAGATCACGGAGGACACCGAGCTCGATTGCGACGTCGTCGTGGTCGGCTCGGGCGCCGGCGGCGGCACCGCGGCCGGGGTGCTGGCCAAGGCGGGACTCGACGTCGTGGTGGTCGAGGCCGGCGGCTACTTCTCGGAGGAGGACTTCGATGGCGCCGAGCTCGACGGCTACGCGCGCCTCTACCTGGGCGGCGGCGGTGTGCCGACTCCGGACCAGAGCATCGGCCTGCTGGCGGGCTTCTGCCTGGGCGGCGGCACGACCGTCAACTACACCTGGTGCTTCCGCCCGCCCGACCACGTCCTCGATGACTGGCAGGACCGCTTCGGCCTCGACGACTGGGCCGGTCGGGACTTCGACGACAGCCTCGACGCGGTCTGGGACCGGCTCCACGTCAACTCCGAGAACAGCATGCCGTCGCGGCGCGACGAGCGCTTCCGCGAGGGGCTGGCCAAGCTCGGCTGGGACTCCCAGGTGATGCAGCGGAACGTCCAGGGCTGCCGCGAGGAGATCTGCGGCCACTGCCACTACGGCTGCCAGATCGGCGCCAAGCAGTCCACCTTCAAGACCTGGCTCCAGGACGCCTTCGACGAAGGCGCCCGGATCGTCGTCAACGCCCCCGTCGAGAGGGTGCTGATCGAGGGCGGCAAGGCCAAGGGAGTCGAGGCGACCACCTCCGACGGTCACAAGCTCACGGTGCGAGCCCGGGCGGTCGCGGCAGCGGCGGGGGCACTCAACACACCGGCGCTGCTCGCGCGTTCGGGTCTCGACAACCCGAACGTCGGCAAGAACCTGATGATCCACCCGGTCCTGCTCGTCTGGGCGATGTTCGAGCAGGAGATCCTCCCCTGGACCGGGGTCTTCGGCTCCACCTTCTGCGACGAGTTCCTCGACATGGGCGAGGGATACGGCGTCAAGTACATGCACGCCTCGGCCCACCCCTCGGACCTCGCCGTCTTCGCGCCCTGGCGCGGGGCGAGCGAGCACGCCGAGCTCATGCACAGCCTGCGCTACACCGGCGGCTTCGGGATCCTGCAACGCGCCCGCGGCGCCGGCGAGGTCGTTGTGGGCGACGACGGCCTGCCCGCCCCCATCTGGCACCTCTCAGACTTCGATCGCGATGTGATGCGCAAGGGACTCGACGGGATTGCGCAGATCCTGGAGGCCGGCGGCGCCCGGCGGATGTACACCTCGCACGCGGGCTGGATCTCCTATGACCCGGGCAACGGGGGCCGGGAGCAGATGCTGAAGGCGGCGGACGACTACGGCTGGGGGCCGGCCCAGGTGACCCTCGGCTCGTTCCATCTGATGGGGACCGCTCACATGGGGAGCGATCCGGCGAGCACGGTCTGCGATCCGACCGGCGAGACCTGGGACGCGAGGAACCTGTTCGTCGTCGACGGGGCGGTGCTCCCCACCGCGCTGGGGGTCAACCCGATGATCACGATCGAGGCCGCGGCCCACAAGATCGCCCGCGGCATGGCGGCGAAGCTGACTTAAGACCTGAATTCGATTTTCGGAAGGAGTCACTGATGGCGACGGCGACGAAGAGCAAGCTGGAGGAGAAGCGGATGCTGATCGGGGGCAAGTGGCAGGGGGCCTCGGACGGCAAGACCTTTGAGAGCCTCGACCCCGCCACCGGCGAGCCGCACGCGACGGTTCCGGAGGCAACAGAGAAGGACGTCGACGCGGCCGTCGACGCCGCGCGCGTCGCCTTCGACTCGGATGAGTGGAGGGATCTGCCCGCGGCGGCCCGAGCCAAGCTGCTCTGGCGGGTCGGCGAGCTGATCGACGAGAACATGGCCGAGCTCATCGAGCTCGAGACCCGCGATCAGGGGAAGCCGATCGGCGTGTCGAAGGTCGCGATCCCCGGCGTCGCCGAGCACTTCCGCTACTACGCGGGCTGGGTGACCAAGATCGAGGGTGAGACCCCGCCGATCTCGATTCCCGGCGTCTTCCACTACACCCTGCGTGAGCCGATTGGCGTCTGCGCGCTGATCATCCCCTGGAACTTCCCGACCAACATCGCGAGCTGGAAGATCGCGCCGGCGCTGGCTTGCGGCAACACCGCGGTGGTGAAGCCCGCCGAGGAGGCTTCGCTGACCACGCTCCGGCTCGCGGAGCTGATTCAGGAGGCCGGCATCCCGGACGGCGTGCTCAACGTGGTCACCGGCGGCCCAACGGTCGGGCAGGCGCTCGCCAACCACGACGACGTCGACAAGATCTCCTTCACCGGCTCGACCGAGGTAGGGCGCGAGATCGTCCGCGCCTCGGCCGGCAACCTGAAGCGCGTCAGCCTCGAGCTCGGTGGCAAGGCCCCGACCGTGATCCTCGACGACGCCGACATCGACGCCGCGGTCGGGGGCAACCTGCAGGGCGCGTTCCTGAACGCCGGACAGGTCTGTGTCGCGTATGCGCGCTTCTTCGTCGACGCGAAGCGCGCCGACGAGTTCGCGGAGAAGGCGGCGGCCGCCTCCGAGGGAATGAAGCTCGGACCCGGGATCGACGAGTCGACCGAGCTCGGCCCGCTGATCAGCGAGAAGCACCTGAACCGGGTCGACGGCTACGTCAAGGAGGGGCAGAAGGAGGGCGCCGAGCTGGTCACCGGCGGGGAGCGAGCGGACGGCGAGCTTGCCTCCGGGTTCTTCTACAGGCCGACCGTGTTCAGCGGCGTCAAGGACGAGATGACCATCGCGCGCGAGGAGATCTTCGGCCCGGTGGTCTCGATCCTGCCCTACGAGTCCGATGACGAGCTGATCGCGCGGGCGAACGACACGCAGTACGGCCTCGGGGCCTCGGTCTGGACCCGGGACGTCGCCCGTGCCCACCGCCTCGCCGCGGGGATCAGGGCCGGGACGATCTGGATCAACATGCCCAACCCAGTCGACGCGGTCGCGCCGTGGGGAGGCTTCAAGCAGAGCGGCTGGGGCCGGGAAATGGGCAAGGACGCGATCGAGCTCTACACCGAGAAGAAGAGCGTCTGGACCTCGCTGCGCTAGGCGGAAGACAAGCGGCCCGCCGATGCGGGCCGCCTGCGATTGAAACGGGATCTGATCCCGCGCACCACCCAGTGATCAAAGTTTAGGCGTGGAGGGCGCCGGACTCGAACCGGATCCAGCTCTTGCGGGCCGGACGCAACCATCCTGGGTGGCACGTCTCGCCTTGAGACTTCAACCCACCACACCTAAGGCCATGCCACAGACTCAAGTGTCAGAGGATGGAACGAGTTCGCCGATGTCTGGTGTGCGACCCCCAAGGTCGTCTTCAGCCGCACGCTCGACAGCGTCCAGGGCAACGCGCGGCTCGCCGAGGGGTCGGTGGCCGAGGAGGTCACCGCGGCGCTCGACGCGACCGACAAGGACGTCTCGATCGGGGGTGCCGGACTGGCCGCGGCGGCCATCGAGCTCGGTCTTGTCGATGAGCTGCGCATGTTCCGCCATCCCGTCCTCGTCGGGGGCGGCACGCCGTTCCTGCCGCCGGTCACCGAAGATGTCCCGCTGGACCTGATCGAGACCAGGACGTTCGGCTCGCGCGTGATCTACGAGCGCTACGGCCGCGCCCGCCACGAATCGGACTGACAGCTGGCCCCCCGGCCGACACCGCCTCCTCACCACCCGCGCCGACCGTCCCGGCCCGACCGCGTGCGTCGCCGGGCAGCACCGGCACGCTCCGGCCGGCCGCGACGCAAGCGCAGATCCCGGCGATCGCCCCGAACAGCGTTAAATGGATCGGCATGTCGGGCGCCGTAGAGCCGAACACATCGCCACCGTGACGGCACACGCGTTCCCGCTCCGGCCTGGCCGGCCGTGGCGGGACTCGGTGAGGGCGGCGGTCCGGGAGCGCGTCGATGCCTTCCTCG
>DATFPK010000040.1:0-2428 GCA_035264885.1 Solirubrobacterales bacterium | reverse complement strand
ACCCTCGGCCCAGGCTGGGGCCTTGGTGACGGCCAGCAGGACCTTCAACCCCCGCGCATCCGCGTCACGGACCGCGGCATCGATCGTGTCGAAGTTGTATTCGGGGTCGGCCCGGTTGTCCGCCTGGAACCCCGGGCGAGGGTCCCCTGGGGCGACCCCGGCCCAGGTCACGTAGATGAGGGCCCAGCCGGCACCGGCCTGCGCGGTGCGATCGAACGCCGTCGTGCGCACCGCCGTGTCCCCGGAGGTGTAGTCGCCCTCGAAGAAGCCCAGCTCGAGACCCCGCGCCGCATGTGCCGTCGGGGCATGTGCCGCGATCGAGACGAAGGCGGCGCAGAGAATCATCGAGGCGAGCAGGAAACGACGGCCTGCTCTCCCCAGGGTCATCGGACGCATTTGATGATCCTAGGGCTTTCGCGAGGCAGAGTCGAGGAGAGGCATCACTGTGGGAAAACACCGGATCGGGGGTTAAGTTGTCGTGCCCGCCGATATGCGGCCAGTGAGGCCCGGGCTCGGCCCCGCTCGGCCTCGACCCGCGAGAGGACGAAGAAGGTCCGCCAGTTGGTGCTCTCCTTCTCGGTTGCCTCCTTCGCAGCCGCGGCGGCCTCGTCGAACTTGCCCTGCCTCTCCAGGACCAGCGCCTCCTGGAGCCGCGGCGACGCGGCATAGGGCTGCGCATCCGCCGACGACTCGGCCTCGGAGAGTGCCGAGTCGAGCTTGCCCTGGCTCACGTCCTGTTCGCTGGCGCGAAGGTCCGTCGCGCCCTTGTATGGGAGGTAGATCACCACCAGCGCGATGATCGAGGCGAGCACGGTCCCCGCCCACCAGCCGATCTCGCGGCGGCGTCGATCCTTCGGCGTGCGGCCCATTGGGACGGCGCCTCGCGCGGCGTCGACGAGAACGGCCGAGAGCAGGAAGAAGCAGATCGGCATCACGGCGATCTCCCACATGTAATCGACGCCGGCAGCGACCGCAAACGCGACGCAGCCCGCGGCGGCCGCCGCCAGCCCGAGGCGGAGATCCGGCGGCGCGCGCAGCGACCGCACCGTGCCGACCCCGACGATGGCGAGCACCAGGCCGGTGGTCAGGAGGAAGCCGATGATCCCGAGCTCGGCGAGGGCCTCCACGTAGAGGGAGTGGGCATCGCGAACGAACCCGGTGTAGCTCCCGTGCTGGGACCACCAGAACTCGAAGGTTCCCGGGCCGATGCCGTGGAACTGCTCCGTCTTGTAGGCGTCGACGGCGGACTCCCAGAACTGGTAGCGGCCGCTCCCGCTCGTATTGAGGATCTGGCTCGAGCGACTCGCCGTCGTCGGGGCCCCCGTGCGGCTCTTGAAGTTCTCCCAGCGATCCTTGAGCTCCCCCGGCGCACCCGCGGCGGCGGCGATCGGCGCCGCGATCACGATCCCGACCGCCACTCCGACGGCGGCGACCCGCGGCGGAATCAGAAGCCAGCGAGGACGACGGCCATGGCGCACCGCCATCGAGATGCCGAGCTGGCAGAGCGCCACGGCGAGGCAGACGACGATCAGGATCACGAGGACCTCGCTGCCCTGCGACTTCAGCTCGTCTGTCGGCAACCCGCGGTCGAGGGCCGCACGCTGGTCGACCGCGTAGCCGAGGATCGCGGTGCCGGCCGCCCCGACGGCGAGGGTTGCCAGCTTCGGCAGGCGGTCCGGCGCGATCAGGACGAAGAACACCAGGCCGGCCACCACGACCACGGTCGCCGTGCCGGACGAAGAGAGGTAGAAGGCGAGCCCGGCGACCGGGAAAGCCGCGGCGGCGAGCAGCTGACCGGCGTAGGTGCGCGCCAGGGAGCTCACGGCGAGCAGGAGGGGCAGTGCCATCGCGGCGAATGCGCCGAGTGCGCTCGAGTAGTTGAGCGGGTAGGCGAGGCGGCGCTCGATCTCGATGTCGGGCAGGACCCTGCCCAGCTCGTTCGGCGGGAACCACTGCGGGTGAAGGCGGGAGAGGACGGCGAGACCGGCGACGATCGCGATCCCGGTCGTCACGCCGTAGAGAAGGGCACGCCACCTCCGGCCGCCCTGCACCGCCAGGGCGAGCGCGAAGACGCCCAGATAGGTGACGACACGCGCCAGCTCCGTGGCGGTGCGTTCGGCGCTCTGGGTCCATCCCAGGGCGAGCGCAGTCCAGGCGACGAGGGCGAGGAACAGAACCCCGACGGTCCGCGCCGGATAGCCGATCCGCTTGATAGAGAAGGCACCTGCGGCGACCCCGACCAGCAACACCCACCAGACCAGGATGCCGACCTGGTTGCGCGGGATCGGGTCGTAGCCGCCCGCCTTGAGTGAGAGGTAGACGATCAGGGCTACGCAGCCGAGCCAGATCGCCGGGTCGGCCGGTTTCTCCCTCAGCGCGGCGAGCCCAGCGTCGATCCTGTTCCTCACGGGCGCCCCAATTCCGCGGT
>DATFPK010000039.1:0-40733 GCA_035264885.1 Solirubrobacterales bacterium | reverse complement strand
CCTCGATCCCCAAGGTCATGCACCCTCTCTGCGGGCGGCCGATGATCGCCTGGCCGGTGAACGCCGCGCGTGAGGCCGGAGCCGGGCGGGTCGCCGCCATCGTCTCCCCCGACCGCGATCTATCCGCTGCCCTCCCCGACGGCACCGAGACCATCGTCCAGCCCGAGGCCGACGGGACCGGCGGCGCCGTCCGCGCCGCCCTCGACCTCGTCCGCGACTCCGGCACGGTCCTCGTCCTCTCCGGCGACCATCCCCTGATCTCCGCCGACGTCGTCCGCGGCCTGCTCGAGGCCCATCGGGAGTCCGGCGCCGCCGCCACCGTCATGACCACCGTCCTCGAGGAGCCCGGCAACTACGGCCGCATCATCCGCGACGACCACGGCAACCTCGACCGCATCGTCGAGGCGAAGGAGCCGGGGGACGCCACCCCCGAGCAACTCGCCATCCGCGAGGTCAACACCGGCACCTACGCCTTCGACGCGGCCGCCCTCGCCGAAGCTCTCGGCCGGATCGGCAACGACAACGCCCAGGGGGAGTACTACCTGGGCGATGTCCTCCCCGAGCTGCGCTCGGCCGGCCAGTCGATCGCCGCCTACCTCGCCACCGACGACGGCGTCACCCTCGGCGTCAACGACCGCGCCGACCTCGCCCGCGCCGAGGCCGAGGGCCGCCGCCGCATCCTCACGGCCCACATGAAGGCGGGCGTGACCGTCACCGACCCTGCCGCCGTCTGGATCGATGCCGACGTCCGCCTCGCCCCCGACGTCACGATCCTTCCCGGCACCACCCTCCGCGGCGACACCGAGATCGGCGCCGGCTCGGTCGTCGGCCCCGTGACGACCCTGATCGACGTCAAGCTCGGCGAGAACGTCAGCGTCCCGCACTCCTATCTCGCCGAGTGCGAGGTCCTCGACGGCTGCACCGTCGGCCCCTTCGCCCACCTCCGGCCCGGCGCCCTCCTCCGCGAAGGCGCCAAGGCCGGCGCCTTCGTCGAGGTCAAGAACGCCGAGCTCGGCGAGGGCGCCAAGGTCCCCCATCTCTCCTACGTCGGCGACGCCGACATCGGGCCCGGGTCCAACATCGGCGCCGGCGCGATCACGGCCAACTACGACGGAAGCCGCAAACACCGGACGGTGATCGGCCGCGACGTCCGGATCGGCGTTGACACCATGCTCGTGGCGCCGGTAGAAGTCGGCGACTCCGCCTACACTGGCGCCGGAGCGGTGATCCGCGAGGACGTGCCGCCGGGCGCCCTCGCGGTCAGCGCCAACGACCAGCGCAACATCGAGCGCCACGCGGAGCGCAAGGAAGAACGGGCGGAAGGAGAAGACGGCCGGTGAGCACGATCGAAGAGCCACGCCTGGCGACGACCGCGATCCCGCACGACTACTCGAAGCGGGCGATGGTCTTCGGCGGCCGCTCGTCGGGCGAGCTGGCGGCGAAGATCGCCGGCAAGCTCGGTCTCGACCTCGGCCAGGTCACCCTCAAGACCTTCACCGACGGTGAGGTCTACTGCCGCTACGAGGAATCGATTCGCGGCGCCGACGTGTTCCTCGTCCAGAGCACCTGCGCCAACGTCGAGACGGGCCTCACGCCCAACGACTCGCTGATGGAGCTGCTGGCGATGGTCGACGCCGCCCAGGGCGCGTCCGCCCACCGAATCATCGCCGTGATGCCGTGGTACGGCTACGCCCGCCAGGACAAGAAGTCGGCCCCGCGTGAGCCGATCACCGCCCGGATCGTCGCCAAGACGCTCGAAGCGGTCGGCGTCGACCGCGTCCTCACCATGGACCTCCACGCCGGTCAGGTCCAGGGCTTCTTCCACATCCCCGTCGACCACATGACCGCGATGCCGATGCTCACCCAGTGGTTCGCCGACCAGGACTTCGGCAACGAGGAGCTGGTCATCGTCTCCCCGGATGCGGGCCGGGTGAAGGTGGCGCGCAACTTCGCTCGCAAGCTCGGCACGCACTGGGCGGTGATGGAGAAGGAGCGCCCGGCCCAGCAGGTCGCCGAGATCGGCTACGTGGTCGGTGACGTCAACGGCAAGACCGCCGTCCTCACCGACGACATGATCGACACCGCCGGGACCCTCTGCGCCGCCGCCCGCACGGTGCTCGACGAGGGCGCCGCCAGGGTCATCGCCTCCGCCACCCACGGCCTCTTCTCCGGCCCCGCCTACGAGCGCCTCGCCTATGAGACCTCGGGGATCGAGCGGATCGTCGTCACCGACACCGTGCCGCTCCGCCCCGGGGCCCCCGACAACATCAGCGTGCTCTCAACGGCCGGCACCTTCGCCGACTCGATCCGCCGGATCTTCACCGACGACTCGGTGTCGGAGATCTTCGCCGGCGAGAACCAGCTGTTCTAGACAGGCGGCGAAGCCGCCGCAAAGCATTCCTAGAGCCCGGCGCTCGCCAGCCGCCAGTCGCCGTCCTCCTCGACCAAAAGCAGCGACTCGGTGCGGCGCTCCCCGTCCTGGATCACGATCACGTCTGCGGTCGCCCGCGCGCCGTCGACTCGCACGTCCTCGACCTTCACTTCGGTCTCGCTACGGCCCGCCGCGTCGAGAAACGAACCGAGGGCCTCCTCGCAGTCGCCGCCGGCCCGCTGCCCGATGTCCTCCACCTGCTCCGAGGCGAGCAGGTCGCAGATCGTCCCCGCGTCACCCTCGTTCCCCGCGGCGACGAAGGACTCGACGACCTCGGTGACCTCGTCCTCATCGCCACCACCCCCGTCACCGCCGCAGCCTGTGAACGCGAGTCCGGCGAGGAGCACGGCTGCCGCGCTGGCTATCTTCGCCCGGCCCCTCATGACCGGCGGCAACCTACAGCAGCTCAGGCGCGTCGGCCACAAGGGCGCCGACGCCATCCGGCGCGGAAACACACTCGAGAGCTTCGAGGCCGCGGTCGCCGCGGGCGTCGACATGATCGAGCTCGACGTCCTCTGGACCCGGGAAGGCCACCCGCGGCTCCCGCCGCAGGCGCGAACCCCGCTCGTCATCGCCCACGACTGGGAAGACGCCGCCGGACGCGACCCCCTCACCCTGGCGCAGGCCCTCGACGCTTTCACCCGGCCGCCACTCGATCGGATCGAGTTCGACCTCGACCTGAAGCTGGCCGGCCGGGAAGACGAGGTCGTCGAGATGCTGCATGAGCGCGACCTCCTCCCTCGGGCGATGACCTCCGGCATGGAGGTCTCGAGCATCCACCGCCTCCGCCGCCTCGAACCGGCGCTGCGCCGCGGCTGGACCTTCCCCAAGATCACCCGCGACTGGCGCAAGAAGCGCTGGGCCCGGCCGCTGGTTGCGGGCGGCCTGGTCACCCTGCGGCGCCGGGCGCCCGCGATCGCGAGAAGAGGCATCGAGCGCCTCGAGCCGGCCGCGATGTGGGTCTTCCACCCGGTGATCACCAGGCGACTGGTCGCGACGACGCGATCCGCCGGGGTCGAGCTGATCGCCTGGACCGTCGACGACCTGCCGACCATGCGCCGCCTTGTCGATCTCGGGGTCGACGGCATCTGCACCAACGACCCCCGGCTATTCGCCCAGCTCTGATCTCCGCGCCGCTCAGACGTTCTCCGGCAGGCCGGGGGTGCGCATCACGCCCCGCTCCTCGAAGTAGGCCCACTCCTGCTCCCCGAGCTCGGTCGCCGGCTCGTCGGCATAGACCCACTCGCGCATGATCCGGTACCAGTTGCGCCGCGCCCTGAGCTGGCCGAGGACGGCGACCACGCCCAGCTCCATCCGCCGGCCCATCAGCTCCTCGGCCGGCACCGACTCGCGCCGCATCAGGTCGTAGTACTCCGAGCGCGGGTCGTGGGTCGACTCGATGATCTTCATCACGCGGCGCGGCGTGATCTCGATCTCGCCGTCCTCCATGTACCAGCCGCCGACCGATTTGACGTGCGCCATCAGGCGTTCGGCATCGAGCTTCGACGGGTTCTTCAGGAAGCCGAGCTCGTGCAGCGCGTCCCTGAGACCCTCGGGATCGTCGCGAGTGGCCGCGTCCACCGCCCGCTGCTCGAGCGCGATCTGGTCGCCGTCGAGCTTCTTGGTCATCCCGAAGTCGAGGAAGGCGACCCGTCCGTCGTCCATGAGGATGTAGTTGCCGGGGTGGGGGTCGGCGTTGAAGTGCTGGAGGTGGTAGATCGAGCCGAAGCTTCCCCGATAGACGATCTCGCCGAACCGGCTGCGCTCCTCGTCGCCGAGTGCCTTGATCTCCTCGAACCCGAGCCCGTCGACCAGCTCGGTCACGAGCACACGGCGTCGCGACAGCCGCGTGTGGACGTCGGGCACGTAGATGAACGGGTGGCCTCGGTACGCGCGGGCGAAGGTCCGCTGGTTCTGCGCCTCGTACTCGTAGTCGAGCTCCTCCATAACGCGGTCGCGGATCTCCTGCGCGATCGCCTTCGCGTCGAGCCCCGGGGCCAGGGCCCGCGCCAGCCGCACGATCGTCCCCGCGTTGCGCAGGTCGGCCTCCAGCGCCTCGGCGATCCCGGGGTACTGGATCTTCACCGCGACCCGCCGGCCGTCGAGCAGCTCGGCCCGGTGGACCTGGCCGATCGAGGCCGCCGCGAACGCCTCCGGCTCGAGGTCGGCGAACAGCTCCCCGAGCGGCTCGCCGAGATACTCCTCCTCGAGCACCTTCTCGACCTTCTCCCACGGCATCGCGGGCGCGTCGGTGCGCAGCTTGGCGAGCTGCTCCTGATAGATCTCGCGGTACTCGTCGGGGATGAACTCGGTGTCGATGAAAGACGCGAACTGGCCGAGCTTCATCGCGGCGCCCTTCATCTGGCCGAGCGCCGCGACCATCTTCATCGCGGTCTCGAGGTGCCGGTCCTCGATCCGCTCCTTCCGCGTCTCCTCCGAGCGGGCGACGTTGGCGGCCCTCGTGCCGGCGTAGCGGGCGCCCTGCACGCCCAGGACCGAGCCGAGCTTCGCCGAGCGCCGGACACGGCCCTTCGGGATCTTCGAGTCGTCGGCCATGAGCACGAGTCTAGGAAGGCTCCCCGTCTATCCTCTGCCGCCGATGGCAGCAGGCAGAGAAACCCTGAGCGCCGCTCCGCGTACCGAGTTCGGCTCGCGGACCAGCCGCCGACTGCGCCGATCGGGCCTCGTTCCGGGCGTCGTCTACAGCGGCGGCGAGGAGGCGCGGCCTTTCCAGGTCGCCGAGCGCGCGGTGCGCAGCGTCCTGGCCGAGGGCCACGCCCTCTTCGACCTCGAGATCGAGGGATCGAAGGCGGTCCCGGTCGTGGTCAAGGAGCAGCAGCGCCACCCCGTCCGCGGCGAGCTCCAGCACCTCGACCTCCAGCAGGTGCGCCTGGACGAGAAGATCGAGGCCGAGGTCGCGATCGACCTCGAGGGCGGAGAGGACGCCCCCGGCTCCAAGGAGGGCGGCGTCCTCGAGCACATCACCCGCGAAGTCACGGTCGAGGCGCTGCCGGCCGAGATCCCCGACCGGATCGTCGTCGACGTCTCAGCGATGGAGATCAACGACACCATCCAACTCTCGACGCTCACCCCGCCCGAAGGCGTCACGTTCGTCGCCGACGAGCCCGAGGAGGTCACGATCGCCACCCTGACCCCGCCCCGGCTCGAGCAGGAGCTCGAGGAGATCGAGGAGGAGGCCGCTCTGGTCGGCGAAGAGGGTGAGGAGGACGCCGAGGCCGCCGAGGAAGGTGCCGAGGGCGCCACCGAGCCGGAGGCCGAGGAGGCTGCCGGTGAGGGTGGCGACGACGGCGGCTCCGACGAGGGCTAGCGCCCGGCCGTCCCGGAGCGGGCTCCTGTCGATCTTCCGCAGGCGCGGCGCCGACGAAGACGCCGGCGACCGCTTCCTCGTGATCGGGCTCGGCAACCCCGGTGACCGCTACGCCGCCACGCGGCACAACATCGGCTTCCGGATCGGCGAACGCCTCACCGCCCGCTGGGACCTGCCGAAGCCGAGGACCAAGTACGGCGCTTTGCTGAGCGAGGGCCGGACCGCCCCCGGAGGCCCCCGCGTTGCGCTGCTCTTGCCGCAGACCTTCATGAACGACTCGGGCTCGGCCGCCGGCCCCGCGCGCGGCTCCCTCAAGGTGCCGATCCACCGGGTCGTCGTCCTCCACGACGAGATCGACCTGCCGTTCGGCGAGGTCCGGGTCAAATTCGGCGGCGGCGTCGCCGGTCACAACGGCCTGAAGAGCCTGCGCCAGGGCCTTGGCGACCCGGGCTTCTGGCGGGTTCGCGCGGGGGTGGGGCGACCGGACTCGACCGACCCCGACGTCGTCTCCTCCTACGTCCTCTCGAGGTTCCGCGAGCCGCGCGAGGAGGTCGAGGGGCTGGTCGACGACGCCGCGCGGGAGACCGAGCGCCTGGTCGAGCGCGTCCACTCGGGCGAGTTCGAGGCCGAGGACGCAGTCGATGGCTGAAGAACCGCCGCTGACCGGCTACTCGGTCGGCGAGGACGGCGTCGCGCTGCTCCGGCTCGAGCGGCCTGAAGCCCGCAACGCGATCAACACGCGGATGCTCGAAGAGCTGCTCGGGCACGTCGGCGCGGCCCGCGAGGACCAAGTAGTTCGCGTGCTCGTCATCTCCTCCTCCGACCACATGGGCCTTTCGGCTGGCGCCGACGTGCGCGAGGAGCTCAGTGAGGAGGCCCGAGTTCATCGCATGCAGCTCTTCGCCGATCTCTACGAGGCGATCGTCTCCTTCCCTCGCGCGACCGTCGCCGCCTGCCACGGTGACGTCGTCGGCGGCGGGGCCGAGATCGCCGTCGCCTGCGACCTGCGGGTCGGCGGCTCGAACCTGCGGATGCGGTTCCCCGGCGGCGCGCTCGGCGTCCCCGTGGGCCCGGCCCGGCTCGTGACGCTCTGCGGGCTCGCGGCGGCGAAGTACGCGCTGTTCACGGCCAGGAACATCGGCGCCGACGAGGCCCTGCGGCTGGGCCTGGTCACCCGAGTCGCGCCGGCCGCCGCGACCGAGGACGCCGCCCTCGAGCTCGCCGCCCAGGTGGCCCAGCATCCGCCCGAGGCGATCACCCGGCTTAAGCGGATGCTCCACGACTGGGACGCGGTCGAGGACCGCTCCCGGGTCGAGGGCGAGGGCCAGGTCGAGTGGGAGCGCTCGGGCCCGGGGTTGCCGAAGCGCGGCTAGCTCTCGCGATTACTTGGTATTGACGGATCCTCCGGCCAGCCCCTACCCTGATTTGATGGGGAGGGTTCGACTGGCCGTGCTTTCGGCCGTCTTTACGTGTTTTCTGCTCGCGCCGCAGGCCGTGCAGGCTGCGCCTCAGAGCTTCACCGTCAACGACCCCGGCGATGCCGCTGATCCGTCTCCCGCCGATGGGATCTGCGACAGCGACGACACGGACGGGGTAGTTACCTGCACGCTGCGAGCCGCGATCGACAGCGCCAATGGCAACGCCAACCCCTCCGATGTGGATCAAATCGGGTTCTCGCTCGCCACAGGAACGGAGATCACCGTGGCCACGCCGTTGCCCATAAGCGAGCCGATCGCGATCGACGGCTGTAACGGGACAGCGGGTGCCACTCAGCCTTGCATCGGGGTCCGTTCGACGGCCTCCACAAAGCACGATGGGTTTGCGGTCAACGCCTCCAACGTGAGCATCAAGGGCATGTCGATCACCGGGTTCCAGTCCGGGATCAATCAGGCGTTCGCCAAGTCGAATCTCACGATCCGAAACAACTGGATCGGGCTGCGCCTCGACGGCACCAGCGTCGAAGGCAACACCGAAGGAGTGCGTGTCACCGGCTCGGGGACAACGATCGGAGGCCCCACCTCCGGGGATCGCAACGTTTTCGGTGGAGGCAGCTACGGGATCCTCAGCGTCAGCTCGTCCTCCGGGCTGACCGTCGAGAACAACCACATCGGCGTCAATCCCGCTGGAACCGCTCGGCTCCCGATCGCGGGCTATGTGGCGGCGATCCAGTCGAGTTCGACTGGAACGCCCACCGTGTTCAGGGACAACACGCTGGCGGGTGGCGGTGCAGCCACCTGCCTGACCTTCACGGGCTCTGGCGCCTTGATCGAAGGCAACCAGATCGAAGCGGGGCTGGCTGACGAGCCGGCGCCCGGCTGCCAGTTCGGCATCTCGGTAGAGGAGTTTCCGAGCCTTGCCGCAGATGCCAACACGATCAAGGACAACGTAGTCGGGGATGTTGACTTCGCCGGGGTTGGGATCGAGATTAGAAGCGGGGACGCAAATGTCCTTACGGGCAACATCGTCGGAACCAATTTGGCCGGGGAGGTGCTCGGCGGCCCCGGACCAGGGGTCAGCATCTATGACGGTTCTGTCGACGGCTCGAATCCCGCCACCGGGAACGTGGTGGGCGGCGACACCGCGGCCGAGGAGAATCTGATCGCCAACATGGGCGATGGAATCGATTACGACCGCGCCGCCATAGAGATCCTTCAGAGGGCTGCGCCGGCGCAAGGCGTTGACGGCAACTCGATTCTCCGTAACAGGGGCTTCAGCAATCCCGGCGGATTCGTCGACCTCACAGGCGAGTTCGACGGGGAAAACACCTTTCCTGACGGCCCCGACCACAACGAGGCAACGGGGCCCAACGACGGAATCCAGCAGCCGGTGATCAGCGGCGCCGGGCGCAACCAGGCGCTTGGCACCAACGCGCGTCCAGGCGCGACCGTGATGGTCTTCCTGCAGGGCGACGAGCCAACAGACGTCGCAGCGTTCCTCGGTAGCGGCGTCGCCGACTCGAACGGCGCGTGGAGGGCGAACTACGCCGCGCCGCGATCAAACGGTGACCTGGTCCGCGCCACCCAGACCGACGCGAACGGGAACACGTCCGAGCTGAGCGATGCGGCCAGCACCGACGCGGTCGACCCCCCGCAGCCGAGCATCACGGACGACCCCGGGGCGCTGACCAACGATCGCAGGCCGCTGTTCACGTTCGAACAGGCAGCGGGCGGCGACGGCACCTCCTTCTCCTGCGCGCTCGACAGCGGGATATTCGGCTCGTGCTCCGGGGGGGCCTCTCATCGGCCTCCGTCCCCGCTGCCCGACGGCCAGCACACCTTCCGGGTCGTGAGCGTCGACGCGAGCGGCAACACCAGCACGCAGGCCACGCGGACCTTCAGCGTCGACGCGACGCCGCCCGCGCAGCCGGTCATCACCGACGGCCCTGCTGCCAGCACGAATGATTCGACGCCGACCTTCACATTCAGCGGCGAAGCGCAGGCGACTTCGCGCTGCGCGGTCGACAGCGTGACTCCCGTCGCATGCGACGGCGGCGACTTCACGTCCTCGCAGCTTGCCGACGGCCAGCACACTTTCCGCGTGACGCAGACGGACCAAGCCACTAATGAGAGTCCTGCCGCGACACGCACCTTCACCGTGGACACCGTCAATCCCGCGGCCCCTCAGATCAGTGGCGGCCCGCCGGCCAACACAAACGATGCGACTCCCTCCTTCGCCTTCAACGGCGAGCCCGGTGCGACGTTCCGCTGCGTGGTTGACAGCGCTACCCCGGTCGCCTGCGACAGCGGCAGCTTCACTTCCGAGCAGCTGGCCGATGGCCAGCACACCTTCCAAGTGACGCAGAGGGATGCCGCGACGAACGAGAGCCCTGGCTCGATCCGCTCCTTCAACGTCGACACCGTCGCGCCCGAGACTGCCATCGACCCGCGGCCGGCGGAGGGCTCGGTGACCACGTCGAAGCCCGACTTCGGCTTCTCCTCGCCCGGCAACCCCGGGGTCGGTTTCCGCTGCCGCTTCGACTCGCAGCCGTTCGGCCGCTGCAGCAACGTCGGCTCCCACGTTCCCGCCACCGCGCTGACGGCCGGCCGCCACATCTTCGAGGTCAGGGCCGTCGACCCGGCCGGCAACGCCGACCCGACGCCGGCCCAGCGCAGCTTCCGCGTGGGCGCGTGCGGCGGCCGGGCGGCGACGATCGTCGGCAACGACCACGCGAACATCCTCCGCGGGACCAGGAGGGCCGACGTGATCCTCGGCCTCGGCAGCGCCGACCTGATCAAGGGCCTCGGCGGCAACGACTTCCTCTGCGGCGGCGGCGGCGCTGACGACATTCAGGGTGGCCCGGGCAAGGACGCTCTGTTCGGCCAAGGCGGCCCCGACCGGCTTCTCGGCGGCCCTGGCAAGGACCGCCTCGTCGGCGGTCCCGGCACGGACCGCCAGAGGCAGTAGCCGTCCCTCGGGGACGCCCGAACGGCCTCCTTACAATCGGCAGAGCCGGGCCCGTGCCCGGCTCGAGCCCGGCCGGACCGCGCGTCCGGTCGTTTCGCCTGCGATGTCGCTTCGCCCGCTGATCGACATAGCCATCGAGAACGAGCGCCTCCACGCGCTCGCGCCGCGCGTGCTCGAGGCCGCCGGCCGGGGCGGGGACGCGGTCGACCTGGCCGCCTCGGCGACGGTCCGGCCGCTCCTGCTGGCCACGCTGCTCGAGGACGATCGCGGCCTCGCCGGGCGGCCGGCGCTCCTCGTCGCTCCCGACGACCGATCCGCTCGCGACCTCGCCGCCGACCTCGACGCCTATCTCGCTCCCCGCCGGGTCCGCTACTACCCCTCGCGCGGGATGGGCTACGCCTCCCACGTCAATCCACCGGCCCACCTCGTCGGTCTGCGGATCGACGCGCTCGACGTGCTTGGCGCCGAGGCCGAGGCGATCGTGGTCGCCAGCGCCACCGCGCTCGCTGAGGCCGTCCCGGACGCCTCGCTGCGGCCCGCCGGCTTCGCCCTGGCCCTGGGCGAGGAGATCGTTCTGGGGGCGGTCGGGTCGAAGCTCGCGGGTGCCGGCTACGACCGGGTCGAGCAGGTCGAGGAGCGAGGTCAGTTCGCCGTCCGCGGCGGCCTGCTCGACGTGTTCCCCGCCACCGAGGAGCGCGCCGTCCGGGTCGAGCTTTTCGGCGACGAGATCGAGTCGATGCGCTGGTTCTCGACCTTCACGCAGCGCTCGCTCGGCGACGCCGAGCGGGTGGAGTTGGCGCCGGCGGCCGAGCTCGACCCGGAGCACCGGGAGCTGGCGGAAATCGCCGCGATGGAGGCCGCCGAGGAGGGGGAGGAGCCATCGAACCTCGCCGACCTCCTGCCCCTCGAGCACTTCCAGGCGCCGCTCGATCTCGTCCCCGAGACCGCGGTGGTGATCCTGGTCGCGGCGGAGGAGATCGAGCCGGCGCTGCGCGACCACTGGGAGGACGTCACCACGGCGATGCACGCGGACGACGCCCAGCACCTGTACGTCGACGTCGCCGAGCCGCTCGGCCGGCGCGCCGCCCTGCGGGTCGCCGGCGCCGGCGACGAGGAGGATCACGCGTTCCGGGCCGCCCGCGCCGAGTCCCCCGCTCGCACGATCAAGGAGGCCGAGGCCGAGCTCGAGAAGCAGGTGCGCTCCGGCTACCGGACCGTCGTCGCCTTCGACGGCCGCGGCGAGGCCGAGCGCGCCCGCTACAACCTCGACCGCCTCGACGCGACGCTGCTCGACGGTCGCCGGATGTCACGGGACCCCGGCCTTTCGTTCGCGACGGCGCGCCTGCGCGACGGCTTCGTCAGCCCCGAGTTGCGGCTCGCCGTCTATCCGATCCGCCGCCTCGTCCACCGCCGGCGGGCGCCCGAGTCCGCCGCCGGCAGCGGCCGCAGCCGGCTCGCCTTCAGCGACCTCCGCGTCGGCGATCACGTCGTCCACGAGGACCACGGGGTCGCCCGGTTCGCCGGCTTCGAGACCCGCGAGGTCGGCGGCGTCACCCGGGACTACCTCTACCTCGAGTACAAGGGCGAGGACCGCGTCTACGTCCCCACCGAGCAGCTCGCCAAGCTCTCTCGTTACGTCGGGGCCGGCGGCTCGCCGGCGCTGTCGGCCCTCGGGGGCAAGCGCTGGCAGAACCTCAAGGCCCGGGCCCGCCGCGCGGCCGGCGAGCTCGCCGGGGACCTCCTCAACCTCTACGCCGAGCGCCGCGCCCGCAAGGGCCACGCCTTCCCGCCCGACTCCGAATGGCAGATCGCCATGGAGTCGGCGTTCCCCTACCGCGAGACCGCCGACCAGATCGATGCGATCGAGGCGGTCAAGGCGGACATGGAGGCCGCGCGGCCGATGGACCGCCTCGTCTGCGGCGACGTCGGCTACGGCAAGACCGAGGTCGCTCTCCGCGCCGCGGTCAAGGCCGCGTCGGACGGCAAGCAGGTGATGATCCTCGTCCCGACGACGATCCTCGCCCAGCAGCACCTCGGCACCTTCCGCGAGCGTCTCGCCGACCTCCCGTTCACGGTCGAGGGCGTCAGCCGGCTCCGCAAGCCCGCCGAGGTCAAACGCGTCCTCGCCGACTTCGTCGCGGGAGGCCTCGACATCCTGATCGGCACCCACCGGCTGCTCTCGCGCGACGTCCGCGCCAAGGACCTGGGGCTGCTGATAGTCGACGAGGAGCAGCGCTTCGGCGTCAAGCAGAAGGAGCTGCTGCGCCAGCTGAAGCTCAAGGTGGACGTGCTCGCGCTCTCGGCGACCCCGATCCCGCGAACCCTCCAGATGTCCCTGGCCGGCCTCCGCGACATCTCGGTCATCGAGACGCCGCCGGAGGGGCGGCACCCGATTCGGACCTACGTCGGCCCCTTCGACGAGGACCTGGTCCGGCGGGCGATCGAGCGCGAGGTCGGTCGCGGCGGCCAGGCGTTCTTCCTGCACAACCGGATCGAGTCGCTCCCCGAGCTGGCCGAGCGCCTCCGCGCCCTCGTGCCGGCGGCCCGCTTCGCGACCGCCCACGGCCAGATGGACGAGGGTGAGCTGGAGGGCACCATGTTGCGCTTCCTGCGCGGCGACGCCGACTGCCTGGTCGCGACGACGATCATCGAGTCCGGCCTCGACATCCCGACCGCGAACACCCTGATCGTCGAGCGGGCCGACCAGCTCGGGCTCGCGCAGGCCTACCAGATCCGCGGCCGGGTGGGCCGCTCGCGCGAGCGGGCCTTCGCGTACATGCTCTACCCCTCGGCGGAGGCGCTCACCGAGGAGGCGGGCGCCCGCCTTGCCACCCTCGCCGACCACACCGAGCTCGGCTCCGGCTTCCGGATCGCCATGCGCGACCTCGACATCCGCGGTGCCGGCAACCTGCTCGGCGACGAGCAGTCCGGCCACGTCGCCGCGGTCGGGTTCGAGCTCTATTGCCAGATGATCGACGAGGCCGTGGCCGAGATGAACGACGACGACGCTCGCGAGGAAACGCCTGAGCCGGTCCGCCTGGACGTGCCGGTGGACGCCTACCTGCCGGCCGAGTACATCCCCTTCGAAGCCGCCAAGATCGACGTCCACCGGCGGATCGCCGCGGCCCGCGAGCCCGGCGAGCTGCGTGCGATCCGCGACGAGCTCGCCGACCGCTTCGGCCCGCTTCCTCCGGAGGCCGAGAACCTCCTCGCCCTCCAGCGAGGCAGGATCGCGCTCGGCCGCGCGGGCGCCCGCAGCGTCGAGTTCCGCGGCGGTCGCCTCAGCGTCACCGGCGTCGAGCTCGAATCCGAGCAGGCCGAGGTCCTGCGCGAGCGCGTCGAGGGCGCGATCTACGAGTGGCGGGAGCAGACGGTCGCGGTCCGGGTGCCCGACGAGCCCGAGGCACGCCTGGGCGCCGTCCTCGCACTCGGCGACGCCCTCGGCGAGGCCAAGTCGGGGTTGACAGCCGAGCCCGCGCCGACCTAGTCGCGGCGACACCGGTCTCCCGACCCTCCGTGGCTATGCTGCCGACTCCGTGGCGACCAGGAGGAAGAGTCCCAGGCAGCGTCCGGCCGCTGGGCGCGGCGCTCGCGCCAGGGGTGCGCTGAGCGGACCGCGGCTGCCGCTGGTCGTCTTCGGCGCGCTGTTCGTGCTGCTGTTCGCCGGTTTCGCCATCGCTCAGGGCATCGGCCGCCCGGACGCCACCGGCGACACGGTCGCGGTCGTCGAGGAGGCGCCGGGCGACGGGGTCGACACGATCACGCAGGAGGAGTTCGACCGCGCCCTGGAGCAGGCCGCCGCCCGCGCCGGAGTGGGGGAGGTGCCCAAGGAGGGCACCGGGAGGTACCGCGACATTGCCCAGGCGGCGCTCAACGACCTCCTCGACACCGTCTGGATCCAGGGCGAGGCCGAGGAGCAGGGCGTCGAGGCGTCGGAGCGCAAGGTGGACCAGCAGCTCGAGCAGATCAAGAGCGACAACTTCCAGACCGAGAAGCAGTTCCAGGCGTTCCTGAAGCAGTCGAAGTTCACTACCGAGGACGTCGACCTCCGCGTGCGTCTTCAGATCCTCAGTCAGGAGCTCCAGCAGGCGGTGAACGAGGACCCGCCGGCGGTGAGCAGCGAGGACGTCGCCGACTACTACGAAGGAACGAAGGCCCAGTACGAGCTACCCGAGACGCGGGACGTGAGGCTGATCCTCAACCGCGACAAGGCGAGGGTCGAACGGGCCAGGGCCGAGCTCGAGAAGGACTCCTCGCCGGCCGCCTGGAGCCGGGTCGCAAAGGAGTTCTCGACCGATCCCGCCTCGCAGGCGAACGGGGGGCAGCGGCCGGGCCTCACCGAGGGGCTGGTTGAGGAGCCGCTCAACCGCGAGATCTTCGCCGCCGAGCAGGGTGAGCTGTCCGAACCCGTCAAGACCCCACTCGGCTGGTACGTCTTCGAGGTCGACAAGGTCACGCCGGCCAAGACCCAGGACCTGGACGAGGTCCGCGACCAGATCCGCACGCAGCTCGAGCAGCAGGCCCAGCAGGAGGCCTTCTCCTCCTTCATCGACGACTACGGCTCGAAGTGGCAGTCGCGGACGGTCTGCAACGAGGACCTCTTCGACCTCGCCGGCGGCCCGAGCGGCCCGGGCGCCCTCGAGCGCTGCTCCAACTTCACGGGCAGCGGCCGTCCGGAAGGCGCTCCGCCCGGTTGCTATGCCGAGGACCCGAAGGGGGGCCGCCCGGCCGCCTGCCCGGCGCCGGTCGTCCAGCTCGCGCCGGCCCTGCCGGGCACCATCAGCGTCCTCGCGCCGCAGGGCCAGCGGCTGCCGCAGCGGCCGCGGCCGCTCGGCCTGCCGGAGCCGACCCCCCAACCGGGTGGGCTGCCGGGTGCCGTCCCGGGCCTGCCGCCCGGAGCCTCGCCCTGACCGAGGGCGACCGCCCGGCCGCAGAGCGAAGTGGCGAGGCCGTCACCCGGCTCGACGAGATCACCCGCCGCCTGCGGCGCGAATGCCCCTGGGACCGCGAGCAGGACGAACGCTCGATCGTTCCCCACACTGTCGAGGAGTCCTATGAGCTGGCCGACGCCGCCGAGCGCGGCGACGACGGCCGGCTCCTCGACGAGCTCGGCGACGTCCTCTTCCAGGTCCACTTCCTCTCGCTCCTGCTCGAGGAGCGAGGCGCTGGCGACCTCGCTGCGGTCGCCGAGCACTGCCAACAGAAGCTGATCCGCCGGCATCCCCACGTGTTCGGTGATACCGCGGCGGACTCGGCGGCCGATGTCCTGCAGAACTGGGATCGGATCAAAGTCGAGCAGGAGGGGCAGTCGGAGCTCTTCGCCGACGTGCCCGAGAACCTGCCGGCGCTGCTCTACGCGCGCAAGCTCCAGCGCCGCTCGGCGAGCCGGGGAGACGGCGAGGGACTCGCACCCGACACCGGTGTGGCGCTCGAGCGAGCGCGGGACCGGATCGCCGCGCTGGACTCGGCGTTCGGCCGGGATGAGGTCGAGCGCCTTCTCGGCGACGCCCTCTTCGCCGTCGTCGACGCAGCGCGGCAGCTCAGGGCCGACCCGGAGCTCGCGCTCCGGGCCGCGGCCCAGCGGTTTCGGGACGGCGAGTAAGGCCGACTGACAGAATCGCGCCTTCGATGAGCGTCGTCGACCGCATCCACGGCCGCCAGATACTCGATTCGCGGGGCAATCCGACGGTCGAGGCCGAGGTCGTGCTCGACTCCGGGGCGACCGGGATCGCAGCCGTCCCGTCCGGGGCGTCGACCGGCGAGTTCGAGGCGGTCGAGCTGCGCGACGGCGGTGACGCCTGGGGGGGTAAGGGCGTCGGCAAGGCGGTCGGTCACGTCAACGGAGAGATCGCCGGCGCCCTCACCGGGGCGAGGGCGAACGAGCAGGCAGCCCTCGACCGAACCCTGGTCGAGCTGGACGGCACCCCCAACAAGGGAAGGCTGGGAGCGAACGCGATCCTCGGCGTCTCGCTCGCGGTGGCCAAGGCGGCCGCCGCCGAGGCCGGGCAGCCCCTCTACCTCTACCTCGCCGAGCTCTACGGTGGCGGCGAGCCGAACGTGCTGCCGGTGCCGATGATGAACGTCCTCAACGGCGGCGCCCACGCCGACAACTCGGTCGACTTCCAGGAGTTCATGATCGTGCCGGGCGGAGCGTCGTCGTATTCCGAGGGACTGCGGATCGGCGTCGAGGTCTTCCATGCGCTGAAGAAGACCCTGCACGACCGCGGGCTCTCGACGGCCGTCGGCGACGAGGGTGGCTTCGCCCCGGACCTCGACTCGAACGAGGCAGCGCTCCAGGCCGTCCTGGACGGCGTCGCGGCGGCGGGGTATGAGCCGGGGAAGGACGTGTCGATCGCGCTTGACCCGGCGACCAGCGAGGTCTTCGGTGACGGCGCCTACGAGCTCGAGCACGAGGGCCGGACCCTCTCGGCCGAGGAGATGGCGGGCTACTGGGCCGACATCTCCTCGCGCTATCCGGTCGTCTCGATCGAGGACGGGATGGACGAGGAGGATTGGGACGGCTGGAGACTGCTCACCGACCGGATCGGCGGCCGGATCCAGCTCGTCGGCGACGACCTCTTCGTGACCAATCCGGAGCGCCTCCACCGCGGGATCGAGGCCGGCGTCGGCAACTCGATCCTCGTCAAGGTCAACCAGATCGGGACGCTTACGGAAACGCTCGAGGCGATCCGCGTTGCCCGCGAGGCCGGTTACACGGCGGTGATCTCGCACCGCTCCGGCGAGACCGAGGACACGACGATCGCCGATCTGGCGGTCGGCACCGGCTCCGGCCAGATCAAGACCGGGGCCCCGTCCCGATCCGATCGCGTCGCCAAGTACAACCGCCTGCTCCGGATCGAGGAGGAGCTGGGGGACGCGGCGTCCTATCCCGGCCTGCAGGCGTTCGTACAGCGGCCCGATTAGTGAAGGCATCCGCGGCCCGACCGCGAAGGGTCGGGCGTGGCAGCTCGCGCCCATGCCGGTACCCGCCCTTACACCGCGCGGCGCCCCGCTCGCAGGCCGGCTCCCCGCCCGGCACCGCGGCGTGTGCGGGCCAGGCGCGGGGCGAGCAGGGTCAACTGGGAGCGGGCGGGGCGAATCGCGCTGACGCTGGTCCTCGCCGCGGTCCTCTTCTCCTACCTCAACCCGCTGGTCAACTTCGTCCAGACCTACCGGGAGACGACCTCGGCGAAGGCGGAGCTGCGCTCCCTCCAGGCCGAGAACCGGCGCCTCCACGACCGGGTCCAGTCGGCCGACCAGCCGAGCGTCCTCGAGCGCGAGGCCCGGCGCCAGGGAATGGTCCGGACCGGCGAGCGCGCCTACGTCGTCCGCGGCCTCCGCGGCTGACGCAGCCGGCATGCTGAGCGCCGGCCAGTACGCGGCCGGCGTGCTCGAGCTCGCGGTCGTGCTCGCGGCGGTGGGGTTCGCCGCGCACCGAGTCCGCCGGCGGATCCTTCCGGGCTGGGAGGGCGCCCCGGCTCGCCTCGTCGAGATCGTGCTGGCAATCGCGGCGCTGACCTGGCTCACCGAGCTGCTCGGCACGATCGGCGTACTGGAGGAGGCGCCGCTCGTCGTTGGCTCGATCGCGATCGCCGCCGCAGCGCTGGTCTGGGGCGGGCGTCGCGGCGGCGGCGAGGCGCCGCCGTCTCCCGCGGTCCCGCGACTGGCTTGGCTTCTCGCCGCGGGAATCGCCACCGGGCTCCTCTTCCACTGGTCGTTCGAGACCAAGGAGACGCTGAACGACGGCATCGGCAACTTCGACTCCCTCTGGTACCACATGCCTTTCGCGGTCGAGATGGCGCAGAGCGGGTCGACGACCCACCTCCTCCATACCGAGACCGTCTTCCTCAACTGGTTCTACCCGCAGAACTCGGAGCTCCTGCACGCCGTCGGCCTGGTCCTGACCGATCGCGACGTCGTCTCGATCTTCATCAACCTGGCCTGGCTCGGAACCGCGCTCCTCGCGGCCTGGTGCATCGGCCGCCCGTACGGCCGTGGCCCGCTCACCCTGGCCGCCGCGGCGATCGTGCTCGAGTCCGAGGCGCTGGTGGTCCGCGAGCCTGGGGCCGCGAAGAACGACCTGGCCGCGGCAGCCCTAGTTCTCGCCTCGGCGGCGATCCTGGTCAACGCCTGGGAGGCTCACCGGGCCGCCCGTCCCGGAGCGCGGCGCCTCGAGCCAGCCTGGGGCCTGGCGGCGGCGGGGCTGGCCGCCGGCCTCGCCGCCGGCACCAAGCTCACCGCGGTGGCCGCCGTCGCGGGTCTGACCGTCGTCGCGATCGCCCTCGCGCCGCGGGCCCGCCGCCTCACCGCCGCCGCGTGGTGGCTTCTGCCCATGCTCGCCGGGTGTGCCTACTGGTACGTCCGCAACCTGGTCGTCGCCGGCAACCCGATTCCCCAGCTGAACACGCTGGGGCCGCTCTCACTACCGGGACCGGAGCGCCTTCAGGAGGGCCGGCCCGACTTCACCGTCCTCCACTACGCGACCGACACGAAGGTCTGGTCCGACTACTTCGGGCCGGGCCTGGCCGACGCCTTCGGCACGCTCTGGCCGCTCGTCCTGGCCGCCGCGCTCGCGGGCGCCGCGATCGCCCTGGCCCGCCGCGGCAACGAGATGTTGCGGTGGCTCGGCGGCGCCGCCCTTTTCGCGATGGCCGCCTACCTCGTCACGCCGCTCAGCGCCGCGGGGGCGGAGGGGGCGCCGGACGCCTTCGAGGTCAACGTCAGGTTCGCCGTGCCCTCGCTCCTGCTGGGCCTCTGCCTGCTGCCGCTGGGTCCGTGGGCGCGCCGCCCCGGCGCCTGGTGGGGGGCTCTCGCCGGGCTGGCGGCGGTCCTCGTGGTCACCAATGAGTCGTGGGACCTGCTGCGCGCCTCCGAGCGGCTCTTCGGGCTGCTCGCGACGATCCTCCTGTTCCTGGTCCCCGCTGCGCTTGTCCTCCTCGCGCGCCGTCCGGGGAGGCGAGGCCTCGCGCTCGCCGGTGCCGGAGCGCTGCTCCTCCTGATCGCCGTCCTCGGCTACGACGTCCAGCGCGACTACCTGCGGGACCGCTACGAGAAATTCGAGCCGTCGTCATCGATGAGCAAGCCGTACGCCTGGGCCGCGGACCTGACCGACCGGCGGATCGGGCTGGCGGGCACCACCGCCGGCTTCATCCAGTACGGGCTCTACGGCAAGCGCCTGCAGAACGACCTGATCTACCTCGGCCGGGAGGCCGACCAGGGCGGCTTCGACGCGATCCCGAGCTGCGCGGAGTTCCGCGCCGCCGTCAACGACGCCGATCTCGACTATCTCGTGACATCGCCGTTCCTGAACTTCGTCCACCAGAACTACCCGATCCTCTCACCGGAGACGCGATGGGTCCGCGGCGAGCGCGCCGCCCGGCCCCTCCTGCGCGACGGCCCGGTCACGGTCTGGCGAATCGATGGACACCTCGATCCGGCCGGATGCGGCAAGCGCAACGCGCCGCTGCGCTACGTGCCGGGGCTCGAAGGCTGAGACCGGAGTCGTCCTTTCGCCCCAATACCTTTCGCGGCGCCACCGACGAAGGAGGACGGGATGGACGAGCTCGCCGCAAGACTCCGCGCCCAGCGGGGCCCGGACGCAGCGATCGCCTTCGGCGCGCTGGCGCTCGGTGCCGCGACGACGGTCGCGTTCGCGCGGGTCGAGGAGGATTGGGCCGCTTTCCCGCTGCTGTTGCTGGCGGCGATCCCCTGCGCCGTGCTGTTCGGGCTCGCGCTGATCCCGGAGCGCGGGGTCGGCGCCGAGGAGCGGACCGACCTCCGCGGGATGTCGTGGCGGCCGGCGACCCTGATCGTCGCCCTGGTGCTGCTCGCGGTCTCGCTGATCCAGCTCGTCGTGGTACTCGGCAACGACGACCCAGGCAGCGGCACCTTCACCTGGGTCTTCCTCCTGACCGGTCTGCTGGGGCTGGTGCTGGCGGCGCGGCACGACTCACCAGGCCTGCAGATCGTCGGCCTCCTCTTTCTGGCCGCCGCGTTTCTCGCCGCCACCGACTGGATCGACGGCGACGCAGGCACCACCGCCTTCCGCAACGTCCTGCTCCTCGTCGGCGTCCTCTTCCTGTTCGCCGCGCGCAGCCTGCGGCCGGTCCGGCTCGATCATTCCCACGTCGCGGTTGCCGTCGGTGTGCTGCTGCTGGTGCTCGGCGCCCTCCTGGGGGCGCTCGGGGACATCGACCTCGGCTCGATCATCTTCGGCGTCGGCGACGGCGCCGAGATCGGGGACGAGGACGGCTGGGAGCTGGTCCTGGTCCTCGTCTCGCTCGGCGCTCTCGCCTACGCCGCCTGGCAGCGCTACCGGGGCGCCGCCTACCCAGGGCTGCTGGGCATCATCGCCTTCGTCGCGATCGCCGAGGACGGCTCACTTGCCGGCTGGCCGCTGATCCTGCTGCTGGCCGCGGCGGGATCGATCCTCTACGGGTTCGCGGGAGCGGGAGACACCCGTCAGGGCCCGGCCGTCAGGGGATCCGGAGCGCCCAGCTCGGAGACCTCCGGCGGCGTGTAGGCCTGTCCCGGGACCCCACCGACGATCAGCATCCGCAGCGGCTCATCGGCGGTCCACACCTTGCGGTTCACGCCGGGACCCACGCGCACCATGGTGTCGGGAGCGAGCCGATGGCGCTGCCCTTCGATCTCGATCTCGCCCGATCCGCGGAGGGCGACGTAGACCTCCTCCTGGCCATCGTCCTCGTGCGTGTGCTCCGGGTACCGGTCGGTGTTGGGCGGCATGTCGATCACCTGGATGCCGAATGCGCTGACCCCGAGCTCGGCGCGGGCCCGCTTGAAGGCGCCGGCCACCACCGCCTCCATCTCGTCGATCCGCTTCATGGTGAACGCGGACATCGCTCCTCCTTCGTCAAATTATGAGCACGAACGTTCGTGCTTATACCACGTAGAATGGGTTCCATGCCCCAGTCGCCGACAGGGACCCGTGAGTCGATCCTCGACCGCGCCGTCGACCTGGCCTCCACGGACGGGCTGGAGGGCCTGACGATCGGCACGCTCGCCGCCGAGATGTCGATGAGCAAGAGCGGCCTCTTCCGCCACTTCGGCTCCAAGGAGGAGCTCCAGCTCGCCACGATCAAGGCCGCCGCCGACCGTTTCCTCGCCGAGATCGTCCAGCCGGCGCTCGAGCTGCCGCCGGGGGGGGAGCGCCTCCGCGCCCTCGTCGAGGGCTATCTCGACCACCTCGAGCGCCGGGTGTTCGCGGGCGGGTGCTTCTGGGCCGCCGCCACCACAGAGTTCGACGACCGGCCGGGCGCCGTCCACGACGCCGTCGGGGGCGCCGTATCGGCCTGGCTGGTCTTCCTCGCCGAGCAGGCGCGGGAGGCGGGCTACTCGGACCCCGACCAGGTCGCGTTCGAGCTCCAGTCGATCACCCAGGGGGCGAACCTCCGCCACCGCCTCTTCGACGATGCCCAGGCCTTCGACCGCGCCAGGAGCGCGGTCGAACGGGTTCTGTCCTCCTCGCCGCGGGGGTGAACCCCGAGGGGCCGGGTATGGTCGCGACGTGGACTACCCGCTCGAGAACGCGCTCTTCCAGTGGGAAGAGGGCTGGCGACGGCTTCAGGGGCTGCGTGGGGATCCGGACGCGCAGCGCCGCGCCGAGCGGATCGTCGCCGCTGTGAACGACGAGCTGCGGCGCAGGATCGGCCCGACCTTTCGGGCCGCCGAACTTGCCCGCCTCTACGCCGCCGGGACCGATTGGTGCCTCGAGGCGGCGATGGGAACCGGGGTCGAGGCGCCGGAGGACCCCCTGGCGCTGGGCGACGCCGCGTTCTGGCTCTACCTGCGCGGCGCCAGCGACTACGCCGGCGGGCGCCAGCTCGCCCTCGACTAGCCCCGGCGGACGCTACTCGTCGTCGACGTCGTCGTCGACATCAACGTTGCCAGAGCCGTCGCCGGCGCCGTCCCCGACTCGGCTGATCACGATCTGGTCGGGCTCGATTCGGACCGCGACCGCCCGGTGGCCGGCCCAGTGCTCGGAGTAGACCGGGTTCTCGGTCACCGCCGGGTCGAGCCAGAGGCCGTAGCCCTCGTCGCCGTGGTCGAAGGTGCCCTCGAGGTCGCGCTTCCGGCCGCGGCCGCCTCGGCGACCGCGCCGGCGGCGGCGCCTCGGCCTGCCCTCGGCCTCGCCGCCGTCCTCCTCGTCGCCGCCGGTCTCTGAGTCCTCGTCGGACTCGTCCTCGGGCTCCTCCTCGGCCTCCTGCGCCTCCTCCTCGGCGGTCGCCGCCTCGATCTCGGCCTCGATCTCGTCGCGGAGGTCGACCTCGGCGGAGCTGTCGTCCTCGTCGGGGGAGAGCCCGTGCTGACGGCGGAACTCACGCAGCTCGGAGGCGCCGACCTCGAGCTGGTGGGCGATCCAGGCATCGGTCCGGCCCTGGCGCACCCAGGCACGAATCTGGTTGAGCTGCGGACGCAGAGAGCGCTTCGCCATCGAGGCGGCGAGTCTAGTCGAGCGGCGTCGCGGGCGGTCCGACGGTTGTCACTTGACATCTCCGCTGGCGATCGTCAAATTTCGGTTTGAAAGGTACTGACTTTTGGGTAGCCAGCCCAGGCGATACTAAGTAAGGGCAGAAACCCAGCACGCGCGGGAGGCGCCATGCTCGTTCTCACCAGACGGTCCAATCAGAGCATCATGATCGGCGACGACGTCGAGGTGACCGTCCTCGCCGTCTCCGGGGAGAAGGTCAGGCTGGGTATCTCGGCCCCGACCGAGGTCCCGGTCTTTCGCCGGGAGGTCTTCGACCGCATCGCCGCCGAGCGTGCGGAGGAGAACGGCCTGGCCCCCGTCAGGGCCGAGTAGCGGGGCGGCTCCGCGTGGCGGAGCCGCTCAGGCCATCAAGAGGGCGAGCGTCTCGAACATCGCGACGGTGACCGTGACCACGGTCAACGTCAGGCAGACGACGAGAACGCTGAACCGCACCTTGCCACGCTGCTCGGTGCGGGCGACGCGGCGGGCGCGGGAGCGGTTGGCGGCGCGGCGGCGCAGCTGCTCGCGGCGACGGCGCTCAAGCGCCGTCTCCTGCTCGAACGCCAGCTCGAACTGGTTGATGCTCTGCCGCATTTTCATGGTGACTTTCGCCCTTTCACCGGCGCCCTTGCCTGCCTCGCCGGGCTGAACGTAGCACGGCTGCATGAAGTGTTGCAGACGATATGGCCGCGTAAAGCACACATATCCAGGCCAGCCAGTCGTTGGGCCCAAAACCGCGGATTACGCAGGGAACGGGCCCAACGACGGCGGTTCAGGCCTGGCAGGCGCTCCAGAGACCGCGGCCGGAGCGTCCGGCCGCCGCTGCGAGCCGGGCGAACAGGGGCGCCCGGTCGGTGTTCGGCGGGATCGTCAGCGTGCGGGCGTACCCGCGCCGGACGATCTCGGCGTTGACCAGCGTCCGTCCGACGTAGACGTAGGCGAGCATCCGGCCATAGCGATCGCGCAGCTCGTCGTCGAAGACCAGGCGTACCCGCCGGCCGCCGACCAGCCGCTCGTTCAGGCGGCTGGCCTCGGCACCGAAGCACTCGACCCCGATCGAGGGGTCGACCTCGGGCGTGTCGATCCCGATGTACCGGACGTCCTCGATTCGCCCGCCGATCCGCACCTTCACCGTGTCCCCGTCGGTCACGGAGAGGACCAGGGCCCCCCGGGGCCCGCGCATCTCGTCGTGCTCCGTGTCGCCTCCGTCGTCGCCCCCCGGTCGCAGCGCCACGACTACGACCAGCGCGACCAGGGCCAGGAGGCCCGGCCATCCGCGTCTCCCGTAACCGAGCATCTCCATGTCCCCCCAAGCCTGCGGGGGACGTGTTCTCTCCGGCCGGCGCTAGGGGACGCGCCGGACGCTCGAGAGCAGGGTCTCCTTGATCTGGTCGATGATCTCGACGGCGTCGCTCCACTCGCGCTGCCAGACGTTGCGCCCGAAGATGACGCCGCTGCCCCCGGCCTCCATGATCGTCCGCGTGTACGAGAGGACGGTCTCGTCGTCGGTCCTGGAGCCGCCCGAGAGCACGACCAGCGAGCGGCCCGCCGACTCGACGATCTGGCGGACGGCCTCCTCGGCCGAGACGTCCAGCTCGTTGTAGGGCGCCGGCGCATCGGAGTCCTTGTCGGAGAACTTCGGGAAGTTGAGCTTGACCACGTCGGCACCCATCTCCATCGCCATCCGGCCGGCGTAGTCGATCGCGTAGAAGGAGTTCTGGCCGCCCTTGCGCTCGATGTCGCGCCCGCGCGGGTACGCCCAGACGACCAGCGGCATCCCGAACCGGTCGCAGTCGGCGCGCACGCCGCGGAGCTGCGCCAGGTCTGCGTCCTGGCGCGGCGACCCGACGTAGAGCGTGTAGCCGACCGCATCGGCGCCGAGCCGGACGGCGTCCTCCACCGAGGCGTTGCAGGGGGAGAAGGCCTCGTCGGACGGCGGGACGTCGGTCTTGCCGTTGACCTTCAGCAGCAGCGGCACCCGCCCCGCGTAGTCGGGGTAGTACTTGGTCGCCAGCCCGATCTGGCAGGCGATCGCCGAATATCCGGCCTCGGCGGCAAGGCGGAACTGGTAGTCGGGGTCCTTCGAATCCGGGTTCGGGAAGAAGTCGCGCGGACCGTGCTCGATCCCCTGGTCGATCGGCAGGAGGAGCAGCGTCCCCCGGCCGGGGCCGAACTCGAACAGCAGGCGGTGCAGCCGGGCGCGCTTGCCGGGGGCGAGGGCCGCCAGCAGCGACTTCTGCTCGGTCAGGCTCTTGACTTCCATCTAGGTCGATTCCTCCTGGAGACGTGGTTCAAAGGGCAGTATCCCACCGTGGCTGGCCGGTCGAGCTGTCGCTGGGGACCGGCGTCGCGGCTACGATCGCGGGCACACCGGGGTAGGCGAACCGGACGCGGCGATGGACCACAGCTTTTCGGGCACCCCGTTCACGATCGGCATCGAGGAGGAGCTGATGCTGATGGACGAGGGCACCCTCGACCTGGCCCACGGTATCGAGGAGATCCTCCGCGACGTCGACGAGGAAGGACCCGGGCAGGTCAAGCCCGAGCTTCTGCAGTCGGTGCTCGAGATCGCCACCGACCCCTGCCCCGACCTCGCCTCGGCGGGAGGCCAGCTCCGCGAGATCCGCGCCCGGGTGAACAACGCGGCCGAGCGCAACGGCATGCTGCTGGGCGCCGCCGGCACGCACCCGAGCGCGCACTGGGAGGACCAGAGGATCGTCGAGCGCCCGCGCTACGAGGAGCTGGCATCCGAGCTCGGCTGGATCGCCCGCCAGGAGCTGATCTTCGGGACCCACGTCCACGTCGGAGTGAACGGCGCCGACCGGGCGATCTACGTCGCCGACGGAATCCGCCGGCACCTACCGCTGCTGCTGGCGATCTCGGCCAACTCGCCGCTCTGGCGCGGTGAGGTCACGGGGATGATGTCGACCCGGACGCCGATCTTCCGCCACTTCCCGCGGGTCGGGATCCCGCCCCACTACGGGAGCTGGGAGATCTTCGACCGGCGGGTCGAGGTGATGATGGCCGCCGGCGCCATCCCGGACTACACCTACCTCTGGTGGGACGTCCGGCCGCATCCGAACCTCGGCACGATCGAGATCAGGGTCTATGACCAGCAGACCCGGCTCGAGGACACGGTGTCCCTCGCGGCGCTGGCGGTCTGCCTCGTGCACCGCTACGTCGGCAACTTCGACGAGGGCAAGCCGCTGGTCGAGGTGCCGACCGAGCTGATCGACGACAACAAGGTCCGGGCCGCGCTGCGGGGCCTCGAGGGCGAGCTCGTCGACCTTCCCCACTCGCGCCAGGCCCCCGCCCTGGAGCTGGCGCTGGGCCTGGTGGACGAGCTGGAGCCGGACGCCGCGGACCTGGGGTGCGAGGAGGAGCTCGGTGGAGTGCGGGCGATCGCCACCGAGGGCAGCCGGGCGCGGAAGCAGCTCGACGTCCTCGAGCGCGAGGGCATGGACGGGCTGATCCGGCACCTCTGCCGCGAAGTCACCGCCTGACCGCCCTCGGAGCCGCGCTTGCGGCCGCGGGGGAAGGCTATTCTCGGCTCCGTGAGCGAGACCGAGCTCAGCGTGGTCTGCAAGAACTGCGGGTCCGAGGTCAGCCCCTACGTGACCGAATGTCCCTACTGCGGGGCACGGATCCGCAAGCGGGCCCCGAAGCTCGAGCGGCGCGGCGACGCCCTCGAGCCCAAGGCCTCGCGTCGGCGGCGCCGACGCCCGCGACTCGGCCGTAGCCCGGTCGACGCGCTTGACGCGAACCGCCCCTGGGCGACGATCTTCCTGATCGCCGCCTCGGCGGTCCTACTGCTGGTCCAGGAGGCCTCCGGCTACGAGATCTATGCCGGTCTCGGTCTCCCGTTCGACGACGATCCGTGGCGGTACCTGACCGCGCCGTTCGCCTACGACAACTCGGGCTACTGGTTCATCGCGTCGATCGGCCTGCTGATCTTCGGCACCGGTGTCGAGCGCCGGCTCGGAACCGCGCCCACTCTGATCCTCCTCGTCGCCTGCGGCGCGCTGGGCTCCCTGGGGGCCTACGCGATCGAAGACGCGCTCGACGGCATCGGCACGATCGCCGGGGGGAACGGGATGGCGCTGGGGGCGCTCGCCACGTGGTACGCGATGCGACGCGCCGAGGCCCGCGGGGCCGCCGACGATGAGGTCGACGTGGTCGGGGTCGCCGTCTGCGCCGGCGTCCTGCTCGCCCTGCCGATCTTCGAGTCGAGCGCCAGCGTCTTCGCCGGCCTGATCGGCGGTGCCGTGGGCGGCCTCGCCGGCCTGGCTGCGGCCCGGCTGCGCCCGGCCGACTGAGCGCTTCGAGTGGCCGAGAAGTTCACCCCGCTGGATCCCGAGCTGCACCGCTACGCGGTCGAGCATTCCCACATCGACGAGCTGCTCCAGCGTCTCGACCGCGAGAGCCAGCAGCTGGGGCAGGTCGCGGTCATGCAGATGGCGCCCGAGCAGGGCGCCCTCACGACGGTACTCGTCGCCGCAATCGGCGCCCGGCGGGCGCTCGAGATCGGGACCTTCACCGGGTACGGCTCGATCTCGATCGCGCGTGGCCTGGCGCCCGAGGGGAGGCTCGTGACTCTCGACGTGAGCGAGGAGTGGACCACGATCGCCCGCCGTTACTTCGAGGAGGCAGGCGTCGCCGACCGGATCGAGCTGCGCCTCGGACCGGCGCTCGAGACGTTGCGCGGCCTCCCCGCCGAGGAACCCTTTGACTTCGCGTTCATCGACGCCGACAAGCGCGAGTATCCGGACTACTACGAGGAGACGCTGCGCCTGATGCGCCCCGGCGGGCTGCTGATGATCGACAACGTCTTCCGCGGGGGGAGCGTGCTCGACCCCTCCGCCGACGACGAGGCGGTGCGGGCGGTGCGGGAGCTGAACGACCGCGTCGCCACGGATCACCGCGTGATGGCAGCGATGGTCGGCGTCGCCGACGGGATCACGCTGGCGCTGAAGCGGTGAGCCCGGCAGCGGAGGACGGCGAGGCCTGGCTACGGCTCAACGTGGACGGGATGCTGTGGACCTGGCGAACCCTGGCCCGCGCCAACGGCGCTGGCGTCTTCGAGCGAGCCGGCGTCTTCGCGTTGCGCAATCCCCGGGTCCGCGAGCGGTCGGTCTTCAACTCGGTGGCCTATACGGATCCGGCCGAGCTGATCCGCGTCCGCGAGGACCTCGCCGCCTTCTATGGCGAGCTGGGCTCGGCCTGGACCGTATGGGCGCCGGAGGGGGACATGGAGGTCGGGCGGGCGCTGGAGGACGCCGGCCACGTCCTCGACGCCGCGCCCCGCGCGATGGGGCGCTCCCTCGACGGCGTGGAGGAGCCCGACCTCACGGGGATCGACTGGACGCCGGAGGGGGCGATGGAACCCGCCTGCCTGATCAACGACCACGCCTACGGGATCCCCGAGGGGACCTGGATCAAGGGCAACGGGCGGGAGCCCGAGAACTACCGCACCTATCTGGCCGAGCTCGACGGGGAGCCGGCGGCCACGGTGGCGACCGTCCGGGCGGGGGACGATTGCGTTATCTGGAGCGTCGCCACCGAGCGGGCCGCCCGCGGCCGGGGCCTGGCGACGGCGCTGATGCGGCGGGCCCTCTGGGACGCCCGGCAGGAGGGATGCTCGACGACGACCCTTCAGGCGACCCGCGCCGGGCGCCCGGTCTACGAGCGGATCGGGTACCGGGACTTCGGGGCGCTTCACATGTGGGAGCTGCGGCCTGCGGAGCTGGCCGGCTCCGCCCACCGCAGGCCGCCCGCCTGAGTCCAGAGGCTATGTTGGCCGCGTGGAGGGCTCGCCCCCCGAGCGTTTCAGCGACGAGCGGCTCGAGGCCGCGGTCGAGCGTCTGACCGAGGCCGGCAGGTTCGGTGAGGCCGAGGACATCGTCTCCCGCGCCGCTCCCGGCCTCCAGCGGGTGCTCGCCGCTGCGCTCGCCTCCGGCGGCTGGTTCGGCGAGTCCCACGACGCCGAGACCCTGAAGGCGGCGACGACCCCCGACGAGGAAGAGCGCCTCGGCGCCGTGCGCACCCTCCTGGCCGAGGAGGCGAGGATGGGGATGATGGTCGGGGTAGCTGTGGGCTGGACCCTCCACGCCGAGCTGAGCGCGGAAAACGAGACACAAGGAGAGACCTGATGGACATCCGCTTCCACGGCCACGCCTGCTTCGAGCTGAGCGAAGGCGATACGACAATCCTGGTCGACCCCTTCCTGAAGCCCAACAACCCGTCTGCGGTCGCGACCGCAGACGAGGTCGAGCCGACCCACATCGCGATCAGCCACGGCCACGTCGACCATATGGCCGACGCGGTGCCCGTCGCGCAGCGGACCGGCGCCCACTGCGTCGCGATGGTCGAGGTCGCCGTGTGGCTCCAGTCCCAAGGGCTCGAGGCGGTGAGCGATCCGAACCTGGGCGGAACCGTCGAGTTCGACTGGGGCTACATCTCGCTCGTGCCGGCCTGGCACACGAACACGATCGCCGGGTCCGAGGAGGCGCCCTACAGCGCCGCCCTCGGTACGCCGATTGGGATGCCGGCGGGGCTGGTGATCAAGATCGGCGAGACGACCGTGTACCACACGGGCGATACGTGCCTGTTCAGCGACATGAAGCTGATTGCGCAGCGCTCTGACATCGACGTCGCCCTGATCTGCATCGGCGGCCACTACACGATGGACCGCCGCGACGCCGCCGTCGCCGCCGAGTTCGTCGGCGCCGGGACCGTGATCCCGATGCACTACGGCACGTTCCCGCCGATCGAGACCGACGCCGATGCGTTCAAGTCCGACGTCGAGTCCCAGACCTCTTCGAAGGTGGTCCTCCTCGCGCCGGGGGAGACCCACTCGGTCTAATCGCGGGCGCAGCCAGGCGCGCCGCCGGCGGTTAGTGGATGAGATGCGCCGTCTGACCCTCGTCCTCGCGCTCCTCGCGCTCTGCCTGCTCGCCGCGCCCGCAGCGGGGGCGGACGGGCCCGGCTGCCTTCATGGCGATGAGCGGCTGACCGAGCGCGACCGGGCCGGCGTCGAGCGGGCGCTGCTCTGCCTCACCAACGTCTTCCGGGCGCGGCAGCATCTGGCGCCGCTGCACTGGGACGGGCGGCTGGCGGGCGCCGCCCGCGCCCACAGCGAGGACATGCACGAGCGGGACTACTTCGGGCACACGTCGGCCGACGGCTCCGGTCCGACCGAGCGCGCCGCCGCCTGGGGGTTCTCGGCCGCGGGCGGCGAGGTCGGCGAGAACATCGGGTTCTCGGTGACCGGCACCGCCCACAGCCTGTTCATCGGCTGGCAGCGCGACGAGGAGGCGAGGGCTCTGCTGCTCGAACCCGACCTCGAAGCGACCGGCCCCGGAGTCGCGGCCTGCCCGCCGTCGCGCTGCGGCGCCGGTGGGATCCTCGGCACCCAGATGGTGTCCTACGAGGGCGCCGACTCCGGTTTCACCGGGCTCGACCTCTATGTCGCCGACCCCCGCGAGTGTCTCGCCGGACGGGCCGCCCGCCGCGCCGCCAGGCGCGCGTTGGCGCGGGTCCGGAAGGCCCTCGCCACGGCCTCCTCACCAGAGCGCCGATCGTCGCTGCGACGCAAGCTTCGCCGGAAGCGGGCCCGCCTCGAAGCGGCGCGCGCCCGCGTGACCACGGCCTGCGCCGGCCAGAGTCCCTGAGGACAGCGGCAGCTAGCGCCGCGGCCCGGTTTCGCAGCCCTGCGACTTGCCCCAGCCGCTCTGGCCGTCGCAGTAGTCGTGGCTGGGGCCGCCGTAGAGGCGGTCGCTGCTGGGGCCGCCGTAGAGGCGGTCGCGGCCGCCGCCGCCGTGGCAACCGTCGTGGCCGGGTCCCATGATGCAGACGTCGCGCCCGGGGCCGCCCCAGCACCCGTCGCTTCCCTTGCCGTGCCGGCAGTAGTCATTGCCACGGCCCCCGACGCAGTCGCTGTTCTGGTTGCCGGTGATGCAGATGTCGTTGCCGCCGCGGCCGATGCAGCGGTTGCGCCGCGCGCCCTGTGAGAAGCAGGTGTCGCGCTCGCCGTTGCCGATGAACTTGTCCGAGCCGCCGCCGAGATAGACCGTGAGGGGGACCGGCAGGCGGTCGTTGATCTCGACCATGTCGCCCGAAGAACCCATGTCGATCGTGATCGCATTGGCGCGCCGCAGCCCGCAGACGGCCTTAACCCGCCAGCGGACGAGGCGGCAGCCGGAGTGGCCCCGCCGCGCCATCAGGCCGCGGACGACCAGGCGGTCCCCGCGCACGGTCACGTTCAGGTGGGAGCCCGACTCGGCCCCCTTGATGACTATGCGCTTGGCGGTGTCGGCGGAGCTGGGCAGGGCCAGGGCGCAGAGGACGGCGGCCACTGCCACGACCACCAGAGCCCACCCTGCCAGTCCGTCCTTGGACAGTTGAGGCGCTGGGTTGATGCCCGAAGGCATACCCAATAGTTCGGACGCTCATACGAGGTTCCTTTAGCCCCTGGTGTCCCGGATCGAACGGATGGCCAGAACGCCGGCCGAGCCCGGACTGGCTGACCAGCCAGTCGCCGTGTTACGCTCGCTCCCCCGTCGGCCCGGGCCTGAGAGGAGACAGATGGAACCGCTCGAGACCAGCTCACTCGCCCCCCGCACCGAGCGCGAGGACTACCAGGCGACCTCGGATCCGGCGCTCCAGGAGTCGGCCGACCGGGGCGAGGTCAAGCTTCTCGACTACGGCGAGCTGTACCTGCTCTGGGAGCGCCAGCAGTGGGCGACGCAGGACCTCGACTTCAGCCGCGATCGCGAAGACTGGCACGAGCGGTTCGACGAGGAGGAACGCTTCCAGCGGATGTACGGGCTCTCCTCGTTCTTCATCGGCGAGCAGCGCGTGGCCGAGGAGCTGGGGCCGATCATGCGCGCCGCTCCGACCGAGGACCAGCGGATCTTCCTCTGCACCCAGATCGCCGACGAGGCCCGGCATGTGCGGTTCTTCGAGCGCTTCTACCGCGCGGTCGGAGTCTATGAGTCGGCCGAGCTGTCGGACCTGCTCGACAAGACGTCCGAGCACCTGAACGACAACTTCGGCCGCCTGTTCGACGAGATGCTCGGCTCACGTACGCGCCGCCTCGCCGAGGAGCCCGAGGACGTCGAGGCGCTCGTCGAGGCGATCACCCTCTACCACATGGTCATCGAGGGGATGCTGGCCCTGACGGGGCAGCACTTCATCATGGACTACAACGAGCGCGAGGGCACGCTGCCGGCCTTCGTCGAGGGATTCGGCAACGTCGCCCGCGACGAGCATCGCCATGTCGCCTTCGGTTCGGTCTTCCTGCGCGAGAAGGCCCGGGAGGACGATCGCTACAAGGCGGCGATCCAGCGCACGCTCGAGGAGTCGCTGCCGGTGGCCGACGGCGTCCTCGCACCGCCGTGGGCGCCGGACGACGACGACTTCGAGCTGTTCGGCTACAGCCTCGAGCAGACCCGGCAGTTCGCCGGCACCTGCCTCATGCGCCGGCTGAAGGTTATCGGCCTGGGCTAGCCGGTCGGCGGCGGCGCCGGCGCCTCCGTGGGAGCAGGGGCCGCTGGAGCGGTGCTGCTCTGGCCAGACGGGGTGCCGGGATCCCCGACCACGGTGACCGCGGTGTTGCCGCCGGGGTGCGGGCTCGTGGTCGTGGTTACGGCGGTCGAGCCGGAGCCGCTGCTGCCGGCGGTGCCCTCGTCCTCGGGGCCGGCGGGCGCGGGCTGGGCGGGGGCAACAGGCTCCTCGACGGGAGGCGCGCTCGACTCCTCGGCGGCCGGCGGCACCGGCTCCATGGCCGCCGGGGCCGGCGCCGGGGTCGTGGTGTCGGTGGGGACCGGTGCGGGTTCGACCGGGACGATCGGCGCGGCCGCCTCGGCCGGCGCGGCGATCGGCGCCCGCGGGGCCGGATGAGCCGGGGAGGCCGTGCGCTCGGTCACGCCGACCTGCTCGGAGACGATCGGGGTGGGGGCGGGGCTCGAGTTCGCGGTGACGCGCTGCTCCACCTGGACGGCGCCGGCGGTGATGACCGCGGCCGTGACCACCCCGGCGACGGCCTTGGCGCCGACCGCGCTGCTCAGGGCGCCGACACCGGACGCGGCGCCGCCGCTGACGACTGCGCCACCTGTGCCCATCGATCCGGCACCCGCCCCGGCGCCGGCGCCGGCCGCGCCCGAGGAGGCACCGGCGCCGCCGAAGCCGAGCTTCGAGCCGAGGAAGCTCTTGAAGGCGACCAGGGGGCCGACGGGGACGAGTGCCGCGAGGACCTTGGCGTCGGAGCGGACCTGGTCGCGGAACTCGGCGCAGTCCTCGCACTCGCGGAGGTGGCGGCGGATCGGGCCGCTGACCTTGGCCAGCCCCTCGGCCGCCTCGGCCAGCTCGAGCCGGACCTCGCCGCAGGTGAGGAGCCGGGCCTGGCTCGCCTCGGCGAGAGAGATCCGAGCCCGGACCAGCAGCGACTTGACCGACGGGACGGTCGTCTCCATCGCCAGGGCGATCTCCTCGTAGGACATCGCGTCCATCTCGCGCAGGAGAAGGGCGGAGCGCTGCGTCTCGGGAAGCTTGTTGACGTCGGCGATGAGCTGGCGGAACTCCTCGCGGTTATGGACCCGCTCGTGGGTCGTCGCGGCCTCGACCATCGGCACCGCGTCCATGGACTCCTGGGCATCGGCCTTCGGCTTGCGCAGGTGGTTCAGGCAACGGTTGCGGGCGATCCGGTAGAGCCAGGGGCGGAGGTTGATCTCGCGCTTGTCGGCGAGCATGGCCCGGTAGGCGTTGACGAAGACCTCCTGGAGCACGTCTTCGGCGTCCTCGGTCGAGCCGAGCATCTGCCGGCAGAAGCCCAGAAGACGGGCCTGGTAGCGGTCGACGATCGTCTCGAAGGCGCCCGAGTTGCCCGAGCGCGCCATCGCGATCAGCTTCTCGTCGCCCTGCAGCTTGAGCAGGGGCGAGCGCCGGGCGAGCAGCCCGCGCCGACTGGCATGTGTGAGAGTCGAAGCCTCCAAAGGTGCCCCGGGTAAGCGCGCTTCCTGGGTAGCAACACCTTAGCCGGGTCCGGGTTTCGATCCCAGGGTCTTCCGCGGGAAGACCGCATCGCTTCGGGTCCTGTTTGTCCCTGCATAGGAGACAAACGGGCCCGCGGTCTACGATCGCCCTGCCCGGGTGCTGGAACTGGCTATACAGGGCCGGCTTAAAACCGGCTGCCCCTCGGGGCTTGCGGGTTCGAGTCCCGCCCCGGGCATGGGCTAGCCGACGACGAGGCAGACCGCGTCGCATCGTCCTCGAGGTCCTCGCTGAGGCGCCCGGCGAGGCCGGTGTGGTCGGCGTCGGCATGGGTGAGGACCAGAGCGTCGATGTCCCCGGGAGCGGCGCCGACCGACGCGAGGTCCTGCTCCAGCGTGTCGGCGTACCCGGCGACGGCCGCGTCGACGGCCGTCCAGCGCCCGGCCTCCTCGACCAGGTACCAGTTCACCCAGCTCGTGCCCAGGCGGTGGACGCCCGGGGTGATCTCGGTCGGCGCGTCCACGTCACACAACTACCACGGCCCATGGGGGACAATGGGTCGACCAGGATGGTGCAGCGGGTATTCACCTGGTTCTACAGGCGTCTCGGGCCTGCATACCCGATCGCCTTCATCGCGCTGGAGCTCCAGAGCGCCTTCGTGATCGTCCTTGGGACGCTCGGCCTCTACACGCTGTACTACGACGTCGACGGCGGCGAGTTCTTCATCATCCTCGCCGTCGCCCTCGCGACCAGCGGTTTCGCGGTCTGCATGGCGATCTACCGCGCCGTGAACTACACCCGGCCGCTGCGCGAGTGGATCAAGGGGCGTCGCGGGGAGGAGGAGACCGCCCGCGCCTGGGTCGCCGCGGTGGGCCTGCCCGCCTACCTGCTGCGCCGCGACGTCCTCTTCCCGATCTTCGTCGTCGCGATCCCGACCTCGGTCGTCGCCGTCGTCCTCTACGGGCTGTCCTGGCTCGCCTTCTTCCCGTTCCTGGCGGCCGGGTTGGTCGCGATCGGCTACGGGGGGATATTGCACTACCTCGCGCTCGAGGCCGGGATGCGCCCGGTTCTCGTCGAGATCAACCGCGAGGTGACACCTCGCCGGGAGACAGGGGTCGACGTCGTGCCGCTGCGGTTCAAGCTGCTGACGGCGCTGCCGCTGATCAGCGTGATCGCCGGCCTTGTCTCCTCGGCCCTCTCCGGGGACGGCGGCGGCGGGGCGGCGAGCCTGGGCCTGGACGTAGGGATCGCCGTCGCCGTCGCCGGCACGATCGCGTTCGAGCTGAGCTGGATGCTCGCCAAGTCGATCCTGCGACCGCTCGACGACCTCCAGCGCGCGATCAAGGAGGTCCAGACCGGCCGCTACGACGTCTCGGTCCCGGTGACCACCGCCGACGAGGTCGGCGAGCTCTCCGCCGCCTTCAACCAGATGGTGGCCGGCCTCGCCGAGCGCGAGCGGATTCGCAAGGCCTTCGGCACCTACCTCGACAAGGAGGTCGCCGATTACATACTCAGCGACGACTACGCCCCCGAGGGGTCGGCGGTCGACGTGTCGGTGCTCTTCTGCGACGTCCGCAACTTCACCGGCTTCGCCGACTGCGCCGACCCGACCGAGGTCGTCGGCAGGCTGAACGAGATGTTCGAGACGGCGGTTCCGGTCGTCGCCCGCCACGGCGGGCACGTCGACAAGTTCATCGGCGATGGCCTGCTGGCCGTGTTCGGCGCGCCCGAGCCCTTCCCGGACCATGCCGACCGGGCCGTCCGGGCCGCGATCGACATGGCCCGCTGCGTCAACGAGGAGCTCGATTCGCCGCTCGAGGTCGGCGTGGGGGTCAACTCCGGCACCGTCGTGGCCGGTTCGATCGGCGGCGGCGGGCGCCTTAACTTCAGCGTGATCGGCGATCCCGTGAACGTCGCCGCCCGAGTCGAGACGGCGACCCGCGAGCTCGGCGACGACGTGCTGATCACCGGAGACACGCGAAAGCGGCTGCGCTCCGAGTTCGCCTTGGAGCCGCGCGGGGAGCGGGACATCCGCGGCAAGGCGGAGCCGGTCGAGCTCTGGGCGGTGCGGGGGCCCGCGCCGGACCCGGAATCCGAAGCGGTTCCGGGTGGCGCCGGGGCCGGCGCCTAAAGCCGGGGCGGTCACGCTCCGAAGGTCAGTGGGATGTCCCGTCCCCTCCTCCTCGTCCTGCTCCTCGCCGCCCTAGCCCTGCCGGCGATCTCCCTCGCCGGGTCGATCCACGGCAATCCGGCGAACGACCCGCGGCTTCTGAAGCAGCCGATCGAGCAGCCCCGCTATGACCAGGGACGCCGCTGCCTGCGCAACGAGCAGCGCGGGACGCGCGCGCTGGAGCGCTGGCTAGGCCGCCACTGGCGGGGAGCCTCCTGGGGGATCATGCGCTGCGAGAAGCTCTCGCCGGGCAACTTCAGCCTCCACGCCGAGGGCCGGGCCCTCGATTGGCACCTCGATGCCGGGATCGCGGCGCAACGTCGCGCGGCACAGCGGCTGATCCGAATGCTGCTGGCGCCCGACCGCGAAGGGAACCCCACTGCGCTGGCCCGCCGGATGGGCGTCCAGGGTCTCATCTTCGCCTGTCGCAACTGGTGGGCCGGCATGACCTCGATGTCCCGCTACGACTACTGCTACACGCGTTCGGGGAAGCGCAAGCGTCACCTGAACCGGACGGCAGCACACCTCGACCACGTGCACATCGAGCTGAACTGGCCGGGCGCCCGTCTGCGAACGAGCTTCTGGAACAGCCCCCTCTCCCGCTGAGCCACGCCCCGCGCGTCGTGCGCCGGGTAGCGTTCGCCGGCGAGCGAGCGAGAGGAGCGGGCATGGCCACGACCGAGCGACAGGCGGCGGGCGAGGAGACGGTGGAGGGAGCCGCGCACGGCGGCCGGTTGGTCGCAAGGACGATGCGCTCGCGCGGGGTCGACCACCTGTTCACGCTCTCGGGCGGCCACCTCTTCTCGATCTACGACGGGTGCCGCGAGGAGGGCATCGGGATCACCGACGTCCGCCACGAGCAGTCGGCGGCATTCGCGGCCGAGGGGTTCGCCAAGGCGACCCGCCGCCACGGCGTCGCGGCGCTGACCGCGGGGCCCGGCGTGACCAACGGCGTCAGCGCGATCGCCGGCGCCCAGGCCAACGGCAGCCCGGTCACCCTGCTGGGCGGCCGCGCCCCCGAGATGCGCTGGGGGTCGGGCTCGCTCCAGGAGATCGACCACCTGCCGTTCGTCTCGCCGCTCGTCAAGTCGGCTGAGACCGTCAAGGAGACGGCCGAGATCCCGCGGGTGACGGCCGCGGCGCTCGACCAGGCGGTGGCGGCTCCGACCGGCCCGACCTTCGTCGACTACCCCCTCGACGTCGTCTTCATGGAGGCCGAGGCCGAGGTCCCCCCTTCGCCGGAGGGACGGGTCGGCGGTCCCGCCGAGGGGGCCGAGGAGGCCGCGGCGCTGCTGGCGCAGGCGCAGCGGCCGGTGATCATGGCCGGTACCGGCGTCTACTGGGCCCACGGCGAGGGGGAGCTGCGGGCGTTGGTCGAAGCGCGCGGCATGCCCGTCTTCCTCAACGGCATGGGGCGGGGGTGCATCCCGGCCGACCACGAGCTCGCCTTCAGCCGCGCCCGCAGCACCGGCCTCAAGGGCGCCGACGTCGCGGTGGTGATCGGCGTCCCGATGGACTTCAGACTCGGCTTCGGCGCCAGCTTCGGCGAGGAGACCAGGATCATCCGGCTCGACTTCGCGCCCAACCGCCTGACCTCGAACCGGATGCCCGAGGTGGACCTGGTCGGCGACGTCCCGGCAACCCTGGCCGCCCTCCGCGAGGGCGCCGGGGAGGACCGGGATCGGACGTCCGCCTGGGTCGAGGAGCTGCGCGGGGTGGAGGATGAGAAGCGAGCGGGCGAGCAGGAGGAGCTGGGCGACGACCGCTCGCCCCTCCATCCGGTCCGCGTCTACAGCGAGCTCGGCCAGGTCCTCGACCGCGACGCGATCGTGATCGGCGACGGCGGCGACTTCGTGTCATATGCCGGCCGCTACGTCGAGACCTACCAGCCCGGCTGCTGGATGGACCCCGGCCCGTTCGGCTGCCTCGGAGCCGGACCCGGTCAGGCGATCGGCGCCAAGACGGCGTTCCCCGACCGCCAGGTCTGCCTGCTACTCGGCGACGGCGCCTTCGGCTTCGCCGGCATGGAGTTCGACACGATGGCGCGGCACGGCCTCGGCGTCGTCGGCGTGATGGGCAACAACGGGATCTGGGCGCTCGAGCACCACCCGATGAAGTTCCTCTATGGCTATTCCGTGGCCGCCGAGCTCCGTCCCGAGACCCGCTACGACGAGATGGTCGGGGCGCTCGGTTGCGACGGCACCCTGGTCCGTGAGCCCGCGGAACTGCGGCCGGCGCTCGAGCGCGCCTTCGAGTCGGGCCGGCCCACGCTGGTGAACGTCCTCACGGACCCGGAGGTGGTCTACCCGCGCAAGGCGAACCTGGCGTGACGGGCTAGCGCCCCCGCGCGGCCTGGCGGACCAGCTTCACGAAGCGGTCGCGCTCGCGGCCGCTGAGGTTGGCGGGCCGTCCCTTCGACTTGCGCGACAGCTGCCAGAGCTCGCGCCGTTCGCGCTCGTCGAGGTTTCGCTCGAGGCGCTCGCGCCCGTGCCGGTAGAGCCACTGGGCGACGAGCCAGGCCCGCATCCAGGGGAAGCGGCGGGCGACGATCAGCGGCGATGCCATGCCAGAGCGGTATCCCCACGGCTCCGCCCCAAACGCAAAGACCGGCTGTCTCGCGACAGCCGGTCCAAGCTGGGTCCCTCAGGACGGGCAGGGGTACGTCTTCAGGAACCGTTTGGGGTATTCGGTGGACCCAGGCGGCGGGAGGCGCCATGATGCGGCTATCGCCTGAATCCTTACCGGGTACGAGGAAGGGCGTCCTGCCCGACCTCTACCCAGTGCGAGGATTATCCGGCCGGCTCGGTGGCCTGTCCAGGCCCCGAACCGGCAGCTACCGAAAACTCGGGAGGAAACACCTACCGAGTTTTCGGCCTTTCAGTGAGCGGTTCGCCAGATCGGCGTTTAGACCCGGGTCGAACTGTCCACTGGGCCCGGTCCGCGGGCCAGGTCGAGCGCCGCGCCGTGCAGGATGTCCCGCTCCGATACCTCGATCTCCTCGAGACCGAACGCCCGCATCACCTCGATCAGGATGACGGTCCCGGCGACGATCGTCGGCGCCCGGTCGGGGTGAAGACCGACCGTCTCGGCCCGCTGCTCGAGCGGACGCGACGCGAGCTGCGACAGCATGGTCTGGATCGAACCGAGAGTGACCCGGTGGCCGTGGACCCGCTCGGAGTCGTAGGAGTCCAGCTCGAGGTCGATCGCCGCGAGCGAGGTTGGCGTCCCGGCGACCGCGATGCCGTGCTGCGCCACGGCCTCGCGTTCCTCCGGCACCCCTTCGTCGATCAGGCCGCGAATGTCGGCCGCGAGAGCCTCGAGCTCCGCGGCTGCGGGGGGGTCCGAGGAGACGTGCCTCTCGGTGTGCCGGACCCCGCCGGCCTGCATCGAAGTGTGGAAGTCGACCGAGCAGTTGCAGCCGACGACGACCTCGGTCGACCCGCCGCCGATGTCGACGACGAGCGTCGGCTGCGCGGGGGCGCGCTCCGACGTGGCCCCCCGGTAGGTCAAGCGCGCCTCCTCGTCACCGTCGAGCACCTCGGCGGTGAGGTCGAACCGCTCGCGGAGCTCGGCGATGAAGGCGGCGCCGTTCTCGGCGTCGCGGACCGCGCTGGTGGCGATCACGCGGACTCCCTCTGCGTCGAGCTGCTCGTACCGCTCGACGTACTCGGCGACGGTCTCGCAGACCGCCCCGACCGCCTCCGAGGAGAGCATGCCCGTCAGATCGACGCCGCGGCCGAGCTTCGTGACCCGGGTATGCCGATCGACCTCCTCGACCCGGCCGCCCTCCACGTCGGCGACCAGGAGCCGGGTGGAGTTCGTGCCGACGTCGATTACCGCGACCCGGCTTGAGACCTCGCTCATGCGTCCAGCCACTCTAGATGGGCAGGGATCTTGCGAACTTTCCCCGAAGCGCGGTAAAATCTGCAGACCGCCGCGGGGTGGAGCAGTCAGGTAGCTCGTCGGGCTCATAACCCGAAGGTCGCGGGTTCGAATCCCGCCCCCGCTATGTCCCTTTGAGCTACGCGATGGACCTCCTCCGGGAGGTCCTTTGCGTTGGTGAAGGCCTCGGCCACCCCTTCGGACACCGTCGCCGAGATCTCGATGCGCTTCTCAAGCCGGTCGTAGAGACTTTCAGGTCGAAGGCCTGGAAGACCTGGCGCTTGAGCTCCAGGGGCGCCTTACGCAGCTCCTTAGAGAGGTCGGGCATCCGGCTGAGCAGGTGGGCGATCTCCTCTAGAGAGGCCTCCTCGACGTCGCCGCCGAGATCGGCGAGGGCCGCTTCCAGCTTCTCCTTCTCGGTCCGGAGCGCCGCGATCCGCCGGCCAACCAGCTCGGGCTCGACGTCCGCCTCCAGCGCCTCGATCTGCTTGCTGATCTTGCGATCGAGCTCCGCGATCTCCTTGCTGATCCGGGTCCGCGACGTCACGGTCTCGCGCTTCAGCTTGCGGTTGTGGGTGCGCAACTGTCGCTCGAGCTTGTCGAGCCGCATCGGGCCGAAGATCCGCTCCGCGAAGAACTTCTCGACGAGCGGCACGATCACGTCCTCGCGGAGTCTCAGCCACTTACCGTGCCCCTCGATCTGCTCGGCAGCGACGTCGCCGTAGTCGCGGGCGTAGGCGCAGACGCAGTAGGGCGTTCCCTTGTCGACCTTCGCGTACATCGCCCGCGCCGGGTGCCCCGACGCGCACTTGACGAAGCCACTCAGCAGGTGCTGCCGGGTGCCGTTGCGCGGCCGGCCACCCTTGGAGCGGGCGCGGAAACGTTCCTGGACGCGCTCGTAGAGCTCCTGGGAGACGAGCGGCGGGTGCTCGATCTCGGAGACGACCCAGTCCTCCTCAGCTCGCAGGCGCGCCGCTCCGCCGGCCTCGCGCTGGGTCGAGAAGTCGCGGCGGTGCCAGACGAGCTTGCCTAGGTAGAC
>DATFPK010000038.1:0-17835 GCA_035264885.1 Solirubrobacterales bacterium | reverse complement strand
TCCCAGCCGGGCATCGGCTTGCCCATCGAGCCCTCACGCACCTCCATGAACGGGTAGTTGGCGCAGAGCGGATAGGACTCGCTGAGACCGTAGTAGTCGAGGACCGTGATCCCGTACTGCTCCCGGAACCAGCGGATCGCCTCGGGGTTGAGCGGCTCGCCGGCCGAGCAGACCATCCGGAATCGCTGCGGGTACTTCGCGCCGGCGTCCTCGATGGCCATCATCGACCGCATCGCGGTCGGCGTCGTGAAGACGTTCGTGACGCCGTGACGGGAGAGCACCTCGAGCTGCCGGTGCGGGTCGAAGCCCCCGTCGCGCGCATAGACGAACTGCGTCGCGCCGTAGCGCCAGGGACCGATGAGGGGGGCTATGCCCGCCGCCCACGCCCACTCGCCCATGCCGTGGAAGAGCTCCTCGTCCTGCACGTCGTGGCAGTAGAGGAACTCCTCGTGGCCGAGGATGTAGCGGTGGGCATGGAGGATGCCCTTCGCCAGCCCTGTCGTACCCGACGTGTAGTAGATCTGGGCCGGGTCCTCGGATGACGTGTCCGCCGTCTCGAAGCTGTCGTCCGCACCGGCCAGCAGCTCGTCGCTGAGGACGATCACGTCGTCGACCAGGTCGCCTGGCATTCGTTCGGCGTTCTCCTCGTCGGTGACGATCAGCTTCGCCTCGGAGTCCTTGACCCTGTGGCGGATGCCCTCGTCGCCATAGAGGACCGACAGCGAAAGGAGGATCGCGCCGAGCTTCCAGGTCCCGAGGAACATGGCCGCTGTCTCCGGCGAGGCGGGCGCGCAGATCGCCACGCGGTCCTCCCGGTTCACGCCATGAGCCGCGAGGACGTTCGCCGCCCGGTTCGCGAGTGAGCGCTCCTCCGCCCAGGAGACGGTCCTCTGATTCCCGCGGAAGTCCTCGAACACCATCGCCGTCTTCTCCCCGGGCTGCGCGTCGCAGACCTCGGCGGCGATGTTGTAGCGCTCGGGGACCTGCCAGCGGTGCTGTGAGCAGGCCTCCTCATAGCTCTCGTACACGGGTCCTCCTGACCCAGGGTCTCGCCATCGATCCTACGGCGGCGGACCCATCCGGGCAAGACCTCGAATACCGCGGCTAGGCGGCGTTGACCAGGGCCTGCGCCTCGGCCTCGACGCCGGCCCCCATCGCTCCGACGTTCTCGACGATCGCCGGATCGGCGCAGAAGCCGAACTGAAGTGACTCGCACAGCGAGACGACCGAGATGCGCAGTGCGTGCCGCCGGCCGATCTCGGCGATCGAGTGCAGCTCCTCGACCGGCGCTCCGAGGACCGCCACCGGTCGGCGCGGACCCGGGACGTTGGAGACGTTGACGGCGAACCTCCTCGGATTTCGGACCACCCGCTTGGCGAAGGCCTCCAGCCGGGGCGAGAGACGGTCGAGTCCGTGCAACAGCGAGTCCATGGTCTCGGCGTCGTGTTCGGCCTTGCGTGCCGAAGTGTCGGCGTGGATCGCGGCGAGGCGGCGGCCCGGATCGCGCTCGTTCACCGGCAGCGAGAGGGAGAAGAAGGAGTCGCGGTTGCCGGCATCGTCCCCCTCGCGGTGCAGGCTCACGGGAACCTTGACGCGGAGCGATTCCAGGGCTCCGTAGGTGGCCTCGATCCAGCGGCCCAAGGCCCCGGCGACGACCGACAGCACCGCGTCGTTCAGGGTCGCGCCGCAGAGAGACTTCGCGGCGTCGTGGAGCGGGCCGAGTGGAGTGGAGGCAAGGGCTATCTCACGGCGGCGGCCGATGCGGCCGTCGAACGGTGAGCGGTGGCGGTCCTCCGCGAATTCCCGGCCGATGAAGCCGGCGAGGTGGTGCCGGCGGCGATGATCGTCCGCAGCGGCTTGACGCGGGCGTTTGCCCGAGTCGGCGGGCCGGTCTGGCTCGGGGTCCCAGAGGAGCAGGCGCGCATACCGCATCGCGGCGGTGCCGTCGGCGAGGGCGTGGTGAATGCGCCAGACCAGAGCCGAGCCGCCCCCCTCGAGCTCGAAGGCGTCGATTGCCCAGAGCGGGCGCGAGCGGTCGAGATGCTGCTCGAAGACCCGCGCCACAGCCGCCGGAAGCGCAGCGCGCGGGATCGGATGCGGGGACGGGGCTGCGCGGACGTGGTCTCCGGGATCGAAGCCGTCGCTCGGCACCCACGCGGCCGTCCCGCCGTCCCCACCGAGCCTGCAGGTCAGCAGCGGCGCCGCGGTGAGACCCTCGGCGACTCGCGCCCGCAGGGCGTCCAGGTCGGCGGGCCCGGCGCCGACCACCACTTTGCAGACGTGGCCGGCGACCGTGTCGCTTTCGAGCCGCAGGATCGCCTTGTCCTCCTCGGCCAGCGGCACGGGATCCATGCCGCTGACGGTAGACGCTCTGCGGCGGGAGATCAGCGCCAGCCGCCGTCGATCATCCGTCGAGGGATTTGGGTCGGAGGCGCCAACAACCGATAGCTGTCCCATGAACGGCCTTCGCCGTCACCTCAACGCGCCAAACCTGCTCGCGGTCGTGGTGATCTTCATCCTGCTGGGGACCGGCTCTTTCGCTGCGGCCGAAGGGTCGATCGACGTGTGGCCCACCTCGCAGCCCGAGGAGACGCTCGAGGACGCACAGCCTGCCGTGTCGGAGGAGGAGGCCGAGCCCGCCGACCAAGCGACCAATGAAGCTGCCCCGCAATCCCCGGGAGCGGACGGATACGCCGCGGAGGACGTGGACGTCGAGCCGACCCATCCGGATGCGCAGGATGAGACTGCGGTCGAGGAACCGCCGGCGGAGCCGGTTCAGCTGGACCCGCCCGACAGGGGCCAAGCCGCGCCAGCCGCGTTGGAAAATGCCGCCGGGGACGAGCGCAGCGAGAAGGCCGAGACCGCGGAAGGTCCCGGCGGCGGCGGACCTCCTCCCTGGGCGCCCGCGCACGGCTGGCGCTGCAAGAGCGCAGGGGCCGCGCCGGGGAGCGCCGCCTTCCACGCCTGCATCGACGCAGCCAAAGGCTGACCCGCGGGGCCGGATCAGGCCCTGACGAACCAAGACGCTCCAGAGCTACCGTGCACCAGGTGCGGATCGCGACCTGGAACGTCAATTCGGTCAAGAAGCGAATCCCGGGCCTGCTCCCCTGGCTGGACGAGCGGCGCCCGGACGTCCTGTGCCTCCAGGAGACGAAGCTCGCTGACGAGGCCTTCAGCGAGCTGCTCGGCGAGGAGCTCGCGTCGCGGGGGTATGAGTTCGCGGCCCACGGCGAGGCGACGTGGAACGGAGTGGCCATCGTGTCGCGGGTCGGGCTGGACGACGTCGCCGCCGGACTCGGTGACCAAGCGCCGGGCTTCCCCCATCCCGAAGCGCGCGCGGTGGCGGCCACCTGCGGCGGCATCCGGATCTTCTCCGTGTACGTGCCGAACGGGCGGGTTCCCGAGTCCGACCACTACCGCTACAAGCTTGCGTGGCTCGGATCGCTGCGCGAAGCGCTCGCCGCGGGACCGGCGGCAACCCTCGTCGCCGGGGACTTCAACATCGCCCCCGCCGACGATGACGTCTTCGATCCCGAGGCCTACGTCGGCCAGACCCATGTGACCCCTCCCGAGCGGGAGGCGCTCGCGAAGCTACAGGAGCTGGGCCTGCACGACCTCGTCCGCGACCGCTGGCCGGGCGAGACGGTCTTCACCTACTGGGACTACCGCGCCGGGATGTTTCCCAAGGACCTGGGGATGCGGATCGACCTAGTCCTGGCGAGCGCCGCAGTCGCCGGCCGGGTCGAGGCGGCGTGGGTGGACCGGCAGGCTCGCAAGGGCCGGGGACCGAGCGACCACGCCCCGGTGATCATCGACCTCGACGAGGCGCCGGACGGGGACATCGGGCCGGTGGTCCCGCCCCCCTCTTGCCCGGTTCGAAGGCGGGACGGCTTCAGGCTGCCGCAGTCGGACTGACGCGCCGGCCTCACCGGGGGCGGTCGCGGTCGCGCGAAGGCTGGACCCGCTTCGGCTCCCCCGGCATCTTCGGATAGTCGGGCGGGTAGGGCATGTCGGTCTCGCCCTCCGCCTCGTCCCGCGCGTACATATCCAGCAGCGGGGCGAGCGAATGGGCGATGTCGTCGATCGCGGCGTGGCGGTCCCCGACCTCGGCGTAACGGTCCGGCATCGTGGCCACGGTGAAGTCCTCGGGGGCTACCTCGGCCAGTTCGTCCCAGGTCAGCGGGGCGGAGACGGGGGCGCCGGGCTTGGGCCGCACGCTGTAGGCGGAGGCGATCGTGCGGTCGCGCGCGTTCTGGTTGTAGTCGACGAAGATCCGGGCCCCGCGCTCCTCCTTCCACCACTTCGTCGTCACCTCGCCCGGGAGCCGCCGCTCGAGCTCGCGCCCGAACGCGATCGCGGCGTGGCGGACCTCGGTGAACGTCCAGCGGGGCTCGATCCGGACGTACACGTGGACCCCGCGGCCGCCTGAGGTCTTCGGGTAGCCGGCGTAGCCGAGCTCCTCGAGAAGCCCGCGTGCCGCGCCCGCGACGCGGACGGCATCGGCGAAGTCGGTTCCCGGCTGCGGGTCGAGGTCCAGCCGCAGCTCGTCGGGGTGATCGACGTCGCCGCTGCGCACCGGCCAGGGGTGGAAGGTGATCGTGCCCATCTGGGCGGCCCAGACCACCACCGCCACCTCGGTCGGGCAGATCTCGTCGGCGTGGCGGCCCGAGGGGAACTGGATTCGCGCGGTCGGCACGTAGTCCGGCGCGCCGCGCGGGATGCGCTTCTGGAAGAACGCGTCGCCACCGCGCTGATCGCGCGTGGACAGGACGACGCCGGGGTGCACGCCCTTCGGCCAGCGCTCCAGCGTCGTCGGGCGGCGATGGAGCGCGCGCAGAATGCCGTCCCCGACGGCGACGTAGTACCGGACGACATCGAGCTTGGTCAGCGCTCCGCAGCGGGCGGTCTGCGGGAAGATCACCCGGTCCGGGCTGGTGACCTTCACCTCGCGCCCGCCCGCGTCGACGATCGTCGCATCCGACACCGGCTGGAGCCTACGCCGGGGGAAGCCGCGTGACGCTCCAGACCCGCTGAGGGACGCCGGTCAGTCGGACGGAGCGGCGGGCCGCGACATCAGGTCGCGGATCGCCTCGGCGAGCCTCTCGGGCTGGTCCTCGGGGACGAAGGTATGGGAGTCCTCGATCGTGACGAGCCGCGCATCCGGCAGGAGCTCAACCAGGCGCTGGGCGTGTTCGAAGGGGAAGAAGTGATCCTCTGGATTCCAGGCGACCAGGGCCGGGCCGGTGAAGCCCCCCAGACACTCGGCCGCCGCCAGCGTGTGCTCGGGCGCAAGGCCGCGGAGTGCCTTGATCGCGTCCCAGCGGACCGCCGGGTTGCGGACCGCCGGCGAGAGGTAGGACTCGACGATCTCCTGTTCGATCGGCGTCTTCGTCAGGAGGCCGAAGACGAAGGCTCGCCGCTGCAAGCGCGGTAGACGAGCCAGCCGGCCCGCCAGCGGCATCGCTCCCGGGACGTACGTCATCCACACGAGCGGCTTCGCCGCGAGGGGCGGGAAGTTGTCGAATGCGTCGCAGGTCACGAGACCCAACCGGGCGAGGCGCTCCGGGTGGTTCGCCGCGACGATCTGGGCGATCGCACCGCCCGTGTCGTTGCCGACGACGGTGACGCCCCGCAGGTCGAGCTCGTCGAGGAGCTCGGCGACGATCCGGGCTATTCCCGGCGGGCTGAGGTCGGCGCCCGGCGTCATGGGGATGTCGTGTCCACCGAGCGGGAGGTCGGGGGTTATGCAGCGGAACTCACCGGCGAGCAGCGGGACGACCTTCCGCCAGAGATCGCCGTTGACCACCATCGGGTGCAGGAAGACGATCGGTTCGCCCTCGCCGCGCTCGCAGTACCGGATCGCCCCCTGGCGGACCAGGACCTCCCGTCGATCTCCCAGCGCCTCAGAGACCGACACCCGAACCCCGGAACGGCTGGGTCAGCGGGACGCCGGGCGGTTGACGATCCGGCGGTAGTCCCGGCACGGCTCGCCCCGCAGGCCGGGACAGGGCGGCAGGCCGGTGGGCGCGCCGCCGGGCACCACCGGGAGGGTCAGCCTCGAGCGTTTCCGCTTCGAGTAGGCGATCGCGATCCGCGCCTTGCCCTTGGGCCGTGTGTGGGCGAACGACCAGATCGGCTGGTCCCCGTTCGGGGCGGAGATCACGACCCGGATCCGTGAGCCGGCCCGGTATGCGTGGCCCTCGTAGTAGAGCGGGACCGTCACCGGAACGAAGCGGCCGGCGGGGAGCGGCGACACGTCCGATTTCCGCAGGCTGAGCCAAGGCTCGAGCGGCTTGCTCTTACGACGGTCGAGCTTGCGCTCGTTCGCGCGCAGCCAGCCGCCTTGGACGAACGTCTCCTTGCCGTCGGGCCGGACCTCGCTGATCGTGACCTGCAGGTCGACGTTCGGGACCGAGGAGCGGGCCCAGGCCCGGACCGCGCCGGCGCCGATCACCGTCGTGTCCCGCTTGAGTGGCGGCGTCAGATAGGAGAGGGCGGTGCCGCGGGGGTGCTGCGCCCAGTGGTAATCCGGCGTGGCGGTCCACAGCCCGCCAGAGCCGGTGTCCCCGCTGAAGTCGGTCCTCGGCCGCGCTTTCGGGTTCCAGCGGAAGGAGTCGGCACCGGCCTTGCTCGAAGGCTTGCCGCTCATCAGGCCCTTCCCCGTGAAGAACCAGGAGCGCGCCTTCGTCCCGGGGATCGGGAAGCGCTTGAAGGAGCGCTCGTAGCCGGGAAGCGGTTGGCCGGGGCTGGGTCCGCCGGCGCCGCTGTCGAAGAGGATCCGGACAGCCTTGAGCCCGTCGAACGCCGCCTTGGCGCCTGCGTAGGTCGGCTCCTGCTGGATCGGATCGGGCGGCATCATCACCCCTGGGATCCCCATCGCCGCCTCGTAGATCACCGGCGAGGCCGCGTGGATCGCCGCGGCGTCCGTGATCGGCGCCTCCCGGGCGACGTAGAGCTTGAGGAAGTCGTACCAGCGGTTGAAGGTCTCCGGGTCGAGCGAATCCACGTGCGTCCCGTTGGTGAACGTGAACCACTTGCGCCTGGTGCCGGTGAAGTGTTCGGCGAGCGTCGGACAGTGCCCCCCGGTCTGCTCGTCGGTCCACTGGCAGGCCATGAAGGTGGGGACCTTGATCTTGTCGACGAAGGTCACCGGGGAGAGCGGATCGGCGACCCTCGGCCGGTAGTGGCTGTTGCGCTTGACCTTCGCCATCAGGTTCGCCGCCTCGCCGTGCATGACCTGATTTGCCTTGCAGACCCGGTCGCCTTCCTGGATCCGCTTGTGCGCCCACTCCTGTCCCCCCTTGCGCGATGCCGGCTCCGCCTCCTTCTGCCGCTCCTTGGCCCAGTTGACCGCGAAACCCGTGTTGAGGATGCCGCCGGGATAGAGGGTCGTCTGGGTGGCGTCGATCACCGAAAGCGGTGAGATCGCGGCGAGGCTCGGTGGCCGGGTCGCGGCGGTGAAGAGCTGGCTGATCCCACCGTAGGAGATGCCCATCATCCCGACCTTGTGACGCTGGACCCAGGGCTGGCGCGCGACGGTCTCGACCACGTCGTACCCGTCGAGGCTCTGCAGCGGCTCGAAGAAGTCAAAGGCGCCGCCCGAGCAGCCGGTCCCGCGCATGTTCACGTCGATCACGGTGAACCCCATCAGGTTGGCGAGGATCGAGATGCCGCTTTCCGGTCCCTCCGGATTGGCGTACCCGTAGCCGGCGTACTCGACCAGGGTCGGGGTGGTGGGCCCGCTAGGCACCGGCGGCAGCGCCGGCCCGAATGCCGTCGTTATGTCCTCGGGTGGATGGACGTAGTACGCGAGCCGGGTGCCGTCGCGGGTCTTCAGGTACCCGTAGCCCTTGCGGGGGATCGACTGGTCGTAGACCTTGGTGCTCGGCGGCGCCGGGCGGGTGGAGAACACGTTCACCGGCCGGGACTTCTGCCCGCCGCCGGGCCGCCCGACCCGGTAGCCCCGGCCCGGCTTCACCCTCCGGAATAGCAGGCCGCCCAGCCCGCTGGCTCGTTCGGTGTCCACGACCTTGCCGCGAGGGTTGAACAGCGACATGCGCGCGCGGGGCTTCAGGCCGGTCACGTAGACCTGCCGGGCGCTGCCATGCGCCTTGAAACCCGGCCGCGCCCTCGCCGCCGGATCACCGGGGGCGGGGCCGGCGAGGGCGAGCCCCAGAACCCCGAGGGCGAGCGCAGCGCATCCCCGCGCCGTCCCGAGCCGCATGCGAATGTCGAGAAGCCCGCCTCTCCGCAAGGGGTGACGTTCTAGCAGGCGCCGCAACGCGCGGTCGCAGTGTCGTGCCCGGGGCGGGCCACCGCGTCGACGAGGTCGGGCTCCTGATCCCTGAGGTCCAGGGCGAGACACGAATCCCGCCGTCGCCCCTGGCCGGTGACCTGGTCTGCGTCGCGGGTCAGAACCCCGCCTCACCCGCCACGCCGGTGATGCAGACTTCCGCCGGCTGCGCGGTCTTGATTCTCAGCTGCCAGCTCGGCCGCCCCGCCTCCGGCACCGCGAGCCGGCCGGCGAACCCGCCCGGCAGGGCCGCGATCGGCGTGAACGCACTGCTCAGCGCCCTGGCTAGGATGGCGAACCCCGGGCCCTCGGAGTCGGTCGAGATCGTGAGCTTCGCGCCGGGCCGCGGCCTCAGCCCGTAGGTCGCCTGCTCTCCCACCGAGCCACGCAGGCGCCGGCAGCGCCCCGCGGCCGTGGCTTCGGCGGGCACCAGGGCCAGCTCCATGGCTCGAGCGAGGAGGCGGTCGGCGGCCGTTCGCTCGCCGGGCGAGGCTCCCCGAAGCTCGTCCGGCGAGGCGGCGGGGTCACCGAACCGGTCGACCGCCTGCATGTACTCGGAGGCGCTGAACCGCATGTTGTTGTCGACGCCCATCGGACCGGATCCGATCGCGCCGTCAACGGAGAGATCGTCACCCGGATAGCCGGCCGGAGGCTCGAACTGCCGCAGCGCCGCAAGGGCCACCCTGTTCTGCGAGCCGATCCCGCGGATCTCCTCCGCAGCCTGGTGGTAGCTCATGATGTTGGCCCCGAGGGAGACCGCGACCAGAGCCGCGAGCAATCCTTTCTCCACGCGGCGGAGCGGACGCCGCGGCGCCAGGGTCGCCAACAGCAGCAGCGAGAACAGCGCCGCCGGGTAGAGGTACCTGACGCTCGTCGGCGGCCGGAGCTCATTGGCGACGAGCCCGATCAGGACCGCGTAGCAGAGGAGCATCGCCAGCGGCACGAGCGCGCGCGACGCGTGGGCGGTCCCCGCCCGCAACCGGGCGATCACGGCGATGAGGAGCAACCCGAGCAGGACGAAACCGGCCTCGGTCTCGAACTGGAGGAATGCCGTGGAGTCCCGGAACAGCCCGGTTGCGGCGCCAAGGCCCGCGGCAATCAGCTCGGCGGCGGAGCGGGGCATGTCGGTCACGCTGCCCGTGTCCAGCGGGTCGGCGACGGAGACCTCCTTGCCGCCTGTCCGGGTCCAGACGAACCAGGCGGCGTAGAGCAGCAGCGGGATGGCGACGACCCAGGCATCCCTGGCGAACCGTCGCCGGCCTTCGAGAGCGATGGCGACCGCCGCCCCGGCGAGAAACGGGAGGGCGAAACTACCCGCTCCAATCCCGACCACCAGAAGCGCACAGGCGGCGGTTCGCCAGCGACGGCCGGTGCGCCGCACGCAGTTGAGCGCCGCAAGCCCGCATGCGACGGGAAGGAGGATGACGATCCCGTACGGCGTGGCGACCACCTCCCAGGCAGCGCCGAGGAAGAGGAGGATGGTCGCTCCGGCGGCGGCGAGCAGTGGATCGGCCTCCTCCCGGGCCCAGAGGTAGAAGAGCCAGGCGCAGCCGGCGAGAAGCGCGGCGGCGATCAGCCGGAACGAAAGGTAGGAGCCCGCGCCGAAGACCTCGACGACAGCCCGGTAGACCCAGATCTGGACGACGATCAGATGTCCGCTCGCGCCGTGGAGCGAGTACTCGAACGAGCGGTCCGGATAGGTGATCCAGCGGCCCCACTCGTCCGAGAAGTAGGTCTGGCCACGGGACTCCCAGAGCGAGAACGCGACCGCGAGGGCCGTGGCCAGGAGCAGGAGCCGGGACGCATGGCGGGTCACGAGCGGCGGGAACGCTATTGCCGCCCTGGTCGGCGCGTCCCGGCGCCTCCCTCCTACGCCCGTGGCGTGCGTCGTGTCCTCGCTGCCTCAGCCGCCCCGCTGCCTGCTGCCGGTGGCCACGCCCACCGGCGCGGCGGACGGCAACCCCTTCTGGCGGGCTGGCAAAGCGGCCGATCCACGTCACGGAGAAGCGTTCCGCGGCCCGCCCGTGGACGGCGTCGAAGTCGTCGACCTCAACGGAGGTCCCCGGTGCGGCGGGATCCTCGTTGCCGATGATCGTCACCTGGGCAGAGGGGCAGTGGGTCGAGTCGCCGCTCGCGCGGGCTGGCCACCTCCGCCAGTGCGACCGGTGCATCAGCCAGAGCTTTCGCCGGACGGGCTGGACGGCGTCACCCAAACCGTGCTGATCAGGGCGCGAAGCTGCGGCCACAGGGCGGCGTTGGCGGCGAGGACGTCGCCGCTCGAGGGCAGACCGGCCCGGGGTCCCGCAAGATCGCCCGTCTCGGCGCCGGCCTCGCGCGCCAGGAGCAGCCCCGCGGCGGCATCCCACGGGGCCAGGCCTGGGCCCCAGTAGGCGTCGGCCCGCCCGCTGGCGACCTTGGCGAGGGCCGCAGCGGCGCTGCCGCTCCGTCGCAGGTCGCGGATCTCTGGCAAGAGCGCCGCGACGACTGAGCCGGCGAGCTTCCGCTGGAGCGGGACGCCGAAGTTCAGCTCGACCAGAGCGTTGGAGAGATCGGCCTGCATGCTGCACCGGAGGCGGTCGCCTGAGCTCCAGGCGCCGCCGCCAAGGCAGGCACTGGTCACGGTGTCGTGCACGGGCTCGGCAACCGCGCCCGCGAGGATAAGCTCGCCGCGCTTGCTCGCCGCGGCCGCACTCACCGCCCAGTCGCCGCGACCGTACAGGTAGCTGGTCGTGCCGTCGATCGGGTCGACGAGCCACCTGACCGACGAGCTGCCGTCGACCACACCAAGCTCCTCACCGAGGATCTCGTCGTCCGGACGAGCAGCCGCGATGACCGACCGGATCGCCCGCTCTGCGTCCCGATCGGCCTCGCTTACGAGGTCGTCGGGGGCTGCCTTCTCCTCCGGGTTCAGCCGCGGGTCTCCGAACCGCCCGAGCGCGACCTCTGCTCCGGCCTCAACGGCTCGGGTCGCGACCTCCATCAACTCCGCCGGCTCCGGCGCGTCGCGCATGGGGCCCGGCCTGGGTTCAGGCACCGAGTCCCCGCACCGGGCGCGCCGGCCTGAACGCGTGGCGCAGGGGGTGACCGAGCGTGCTCAGGCTCTGGGCCGTGAAGAAGAGATGCGCACCGACGATTGCCAGCCAAGGAAGGGCAGCGAGCGCCGGGCGGCCCGTTCCGGACGCCGCCAGCACGACGGTGAGAACTACGCCCGCGGCAAGCCACGCGGCCAGCCGATGCTCCTCCAGGCTCAGGACGATCACCGAGACGGCCCCGCCCGCAACGGCGCCCGCGATCGCGCCGGCGTCACCGGAGCCCGCCAGCAGCGCGCCGGCCGCGCCGGCGCTGGCCGCGGCGATGGGAAGCGCCAGGTTCCAGGGGGCGAGAGCAGGCGTCCGTCCACGCAGCGCCCGCCAGTCGGCGACGTCCGAATCGAGGTGTTCCGCCCCTGGGAGCCACCGCACGAGGGCCAGCGAATGCTCTCGACTTTGCTCGCGGCTCGCGCGCCAGGCCAAGCGCCCGCGGTCGATGCCCGCGAACGAGAGCGCCTCGAGCGCCCACCTCGACGTCACGAATGCCACTCCGAAGGACCACAACGCGATTGTCGCCGCGGCGAGCAACGCCGGCGGGTCGGTCAGGCTGACGGCCAGTCCGAGGCCGGCGAGACCCCTGATCGCGTAACCCGCGCCGGAGACGAGCCAAAGGCCGAGGATCGCCGGGTTGACCGGGGGCGGCACGCGGCCCGTCGAGCCGGTCGCCGCGCTGCGGAGGGCCTCATAGAGGGCGGCGACCCCGAAGACCGCCAGGATCAGCGCCAGGATCGTCCCGCCCAGGTCGAGGCCTGGCAGGAGGAGACCGATGCCCGCCGAGACGAGGAGCCGTCCCGCCATCACCGCCCGGCTGGCGGCTACATGCGCGCGCCGCTTCTCCGGCGGGCCCGGGAGCCGGCCCCGCTCGACCGCGTCCGGATGGCGCTGGTCGGCGGGGAAACCACGGATGTCGTTCCACTGGTAGCGCGCCTGATAGATCAGCAGCTCCAGAACTAGCCAGGCCACGAGTGCGCGCGAGACGTCTGGGCCCGTCACACCACCGCGGACGAGGGCGCCGATCGCGAAGCCGATCGGCAGGATCCACCACTTCACGGCGTCCTTGGGCCGTGGGAAGACGAGATAGCCGCGCAGGCTCCTCGGGTCGGCCACGTCAGCTGGCGGTGACGGCGGGTTCTTCCGCCGGTTCGGCGAGATAGACCTCCAACTCCTTCCACGAAGAGAGGACGCCGGCGGCTCCGGCGGCGAGCAGCGCGAGCCGGCGCTCTTCCCGCTCCTCGGCCGGCACGAAGAGGAGTAGACCCACCGTCTCATACCCGGCCGCGACCGCCGACTGGACGCCTGGGACCGAATCCTCGACCGCCAGTGCTGCTCCCGGCGGCGCCGCCATCCGGTCCCCGGCGAAGCGGTAGATCGCCGGGTCGGGCTTGCCCGCCGGCCGCGGCAGCGAGTCTTCGGCGCTGAATCGCGTGTCCGGCGGGAAAAGGTCGGAGAGCCCTGTAGCCGTGAGACAGGCGTCAAGCCTCGAGCCGGCGCTCGAGGTGACCACGGCAAGGCGTCGCGAGCGGGCGAGCTCTCCCAGCGGTCCCGTAACGGCGGGATCAGGACGCAGCGCCTGCCGGAGGCGCGACGTCACCTCCTTCTTCTCCATCTCGACCCAGAGCTCCAGCTCGGCGGGGTCCAGCGCGATGCCTTCGGCCTGCGCCAGGTCTCGCACGGTCGTCCTGAAGTTCTTCCCGGTCGTCGCCAGCCGGAGCTGCGGACCGGTGTACCGGGACACCGACCCCATCTGGGCGAGGAAGCTGTTGGTCACCTCGGCCGAGGCTGCGAAGGCCGGCTCCTCGGAGGGAAACAGGCAGCCGTCGGCGTCGCACAAGAGCATTCGGACGGCGGTGCGGTCATACGGGCCCGGCATCAGGCGGCGAGAGGCTCGGCTCTGGAATCGCTCAACGGCATGATCGGTCCGCCGGCTTCGAGGATATGGACGGCCCTGCGGAGCTCCTCCGCGAAGGCCCCGTTTCGGCCCAGCTCACCAAAGACGTCTCGTTCTGCCAGCAGGGGCCGGCAGTCGCGCGCAGCTTCGCGAGCCAGCGGCCGCAAGGTCCCGAGCATCGCGTCCTCGATCTCGATTGGGCGGCCGTTGAGATCGACCCCGCGTAGGGAGACGATCCAGGCCGCCACGGCGTGGGTGAGGCGACGCCGCGGCAGGCCGTCACGGACAGCCGCCTGCAGCGAAGGCAACAGGTAGGCGGGCATCTTCGTCGAGCCGCGGGCGGCGAGCCGCTGCAGCTGGTCGCCGATCCTCGGGTTCGTGAAGCGGTCGACCACTGTTCGCTTGTAGTTGCCGAGGTCGATGCCCGGCGGCTGCGGGAGCTGGGGAATCACCTCGTGGTCCAGCAGCGCTTCGATGAAGCCCCGCAGGTCAGCATCCCCCATCGCCTCGTCGATCCGGCGGTGGCCGGCAAGCAGTCCCACGTAGGCGATCGCGCAGTGAGCGCCGTTGAGCATCCGCTTCTTGACCAGCTCGTATGGACCGGCGTCCGCGACGAACCGCACGCCGACCTCCTCGAGCGGCGGCCGCTCGTTGCTGAAGTGATCCTCGATGATCCACTGCGAGAAGCTCTCGGCGACGACCGGCCAGCGGTCGCGCAGGCCATAGTCCCGGGCAAGGAGGGCGCGTTCCCGGGCCGTCGTCCGGGGCGTGATCCTGTCTACGACGGTCGCGGGGAAGGCGACGTTGTCCTCGATCCAGTCGGCCAAGCGCTCGTCGCCGAGACGGGCGAAGGAAACGATGGCGTTGCGCGTGGTCTGCCCGTTGTCGGGGAGGTTGTCGCAGGAAACGACCGAGAAGGGGGGAAGCCCGCGCTCGCGGCGGAGCCGCAGGGCGTTGACGACGTGGCCGTGAAGGGTTACCGGCGAACTGGGCACCCACAGGTCGTGCAGGAGGTCGGGATCACCTTCGTCGAGCTGACCTGACTCCGAATCGAGCTTGTACCCGTCGCCGGTCACGGTCAGGGTCACGAGCTTGGTCTGCGGATCGACCAGGGCCGCGCGGACATCAGCACTGTCATCGGGGCCGCAGAGACGCGTGATCGCGCCAATCACGCGGGCTTCGTCGCACTCGGGACCTCGCTCGAGAACGGTGTACATACATCCCTGCGGAGCGAGAGCTCGCTTCACCGCGCCCGACCTCAGACTCACTCCGACCGCCCCCCACTCGGCGCTGATGCCGCGTTCGGCGAGTTCGTCCAGGTAGACGGCCTGGTGCGCGCGATGGAAGCAGCCGGCGCCGAAGTGCACGACGGAGTTGGTCAGCCCACCCCGGTCGTAGGACGGAACCCTGACCGTGCGGCGCAATGACCCCACTGCGGACTCGGCGAGCCATTGCTCGGTTTCCCGGGTCAGAAGCGTCGATGTCGCCACGAACGTCCTTCCATTGATGCCCGTGCTTTCGGGCGTTCAAAGACTTCGGAGTCACGTCCGTGGTAGGAACCGCCGCCCTCCCAGAAAGTGCCTTCCTCTGCTGGTGACAGCCGGAGCCGGGAGGACAACCCGTCCCACTCGCTGCGCTCAGCTTGTACCCGCGGAGCCCGATCGCGAAACGGTGCGTACGGAGGGCGGCGCTGCTGAACGTATCCCGAGATGCGGTGTGCTGGTCCCGGCCCGCCGTGCGGGGCCCGGCCCGCCGCGCGGGCCCGCCCGTTCACGTCCGGACGAGCGCGTGGGGGCCAAGCTTGCGGTGGTTCTCGATCCCGGCGATGGCGAAAGTGATCTCGAGCTCGGCGAGCAGCGTGCGGAGCATGTGCCGGACGCCTGCCTCCCCTCCGAGCGCAAGGCCGTGCACGTACGGGCGGCCGATGACGACGGCGTCGGCACCCAGCGCCAGTGCCCGGTAGACGTCGGTCCCCGTGCGGACGCCCGAGCCGAACAGGACGGCGACCTTGCCGCCGACCGCGTCTGCGATCCGCGGCAGCACGTGGACCGTCCCGACCGGCTTACGCCCGCGGCGTCCGCGCTCGTTCGACACGACGATGCCGTCGAAACCGCGGCGGACCGCCATCCGCGCGTCCCGGACCGTCTGGATGCCGGCGAGGACGATCGGCCCCGCCCAGGCCTGGCGGATCGCGGGGAGCTTGGCCCACCCCTTCCCGGGCTGCGGGGGTGAGAGCACGAGGTGGGTGCACCCCGTGGCCTGCGCGCGCAGGAGCAGCGCCCGGTCGGGGCCGCCCCTGCCGGGCCAGTCCAGGCCGAACCACCGCGAGCCCTGGGGTGCGGCTGCGGCGACGCTCTCGACCGACTTGCTCGAACGCGACGAGTGGACGTACGTGAGATCCAGGGCCGCGGCCGCCCGGGCGGTCGCGACTTCGCCGTCGGGGTGGGCCAGGCCCTGGCGGCCGACGGGGCCGAGGATGACCGGGGCCGGCATCGTGACGCCGAGCACTTTCACGTCGAGGTCGCGCTCGTCGCGGTCGATGAACATCCGCGGGAGGATCCGCCACGCTCGCAGCGCCCGCGCGTTCGCGCGCACGGCGGCGGCACCGCCCGCCCAAGCGCGCAGATGCCGGCGCGCGGTCTCGGACAGCACCTTCGCCGCGGCGGCCTCGAGGTCGGACAGGTTGGTGGTGAAGATCGGCTCGACGTCCGCAGTCATCCCGCTGAGATAGATCTCGGACTGGTAGCTGCCGTACGGGGCGGTCGGGCCCACCGGGGCGGTCGGGCCCACCGGGGCGGTCGGGCCAACCGGAGCCGATGGCGCGCGCAGCGCGGGCCCGAGCGCCGAGCGGGCCGCGGCGAGCGCCGGCGGCGCGAGAACGGTCGCGGCGGCGGCCGCAACGGCCCCCTCGAGGAACTGGCGACGCGTGTTCTCGGACATTTCTCAGCTCCCGCGGATCAGGGAGGAACGGGAAAGGGTGTGGTGAGTGCGGTGGCCGGCCTTCCGGACTTCCCCTTCGAGTTCGTTGACAAGTCTCCGCATGACGATCTGGGCGCCCCTCTGCCCCCCAAGCGCGAGGCCGTATAGGTACGGCCGGCCGATGAGCACCGCGTCGGCGCCGAGGGCCAGCGCCTTGAAGGCGTGGCGGCCCGTGCGGATCCCGGAGTCGAAGAGGATGGGCATCTTGTCGCCGACCGCCTTGACGATCGGCGGGAGCGCGTCGAGCGACGCGATCGCCCCGTCCACCTGACGGCCACCGTGGTTCGAGACGACGATGCCGTCGATCTTGTGCCTGACGGCCAGCCTGGCGTCGCGCGGGCTCTGGATCCCCTTGAGCAGGATCGGGCCGTCCCAATTCGCGCGGACGAGCGGCAGCTGCTTCCAGCTCAGGCCGGGGTTCTGAAACTTGCCCGCGAAGGCGATGCCGACCGGCACCGGGGCGACCTCTGCCGGCAGGGGCATCTGGCTCCGGAAGACCGGGTCGCTCGTGTAGTTCGCGAGGCCCTTGTTCTCGAGGAAGGGCGAGTACCCGCGGTCGAGGTCGAGTGGCCGCCAGCCGAGCAGCGTCGTGTCGAGCGTGATGACCAGATGGGAGTAGCCGGCCGCCTTGGCACGGCGCAGAAAGGACACGGCCAGGTCGTCGTCATTGGGCCAGTAGAGCTGGTACCAGCGAGCGCCGTCGCCGTTGGCGGCCGCCACGTCCTCCATCTTGTAGGAGCCCTGCGTCGAGTGGATGTACGTCAGCCCGAGCGCGGCCGCCGCGCGGGCGGTGGCGAGGTCGCCCTTTGGATGCGCGAGCGTCTGCACCCCGACCGGCGCGAAGAGGACCGGCGCGGGCATGCGCGTTCCCAGGATGGTGGTGGAGAGATCGACCTTCGCCGGCCTGCGACCCCTGCGCCGCCTGATCTTCCAGCGCCGGAACGCCGCCGCGTTGGCGCGCGTGGTGTCCCTGTCCCCCGCGCCGGCGTGGATGTAGGCGAGGGCTTCGGGGTCCAGGACCTTGGCGGCCCGGCCCTCGAGCTTCGAGAGGTCGCGGGGGATGGACGATGCGGCCGTGGCCTGCGTCACGAGCTGAAGTGTGACAAGGGCCTCGCGGCGGAGCGCCGCGCCATCGGCGGCGGCGCGGGAAAGAACCCGCGTTCCTCGGGGATCCGCCGCAGCTCGAGTCCCGTCTCGTCGAGCAGGTATTCGTAACCCAGGCTCTGGTAGAGCGCGTCGGGGTCGAGGTCCCGGTACCTGGCGGCGCGGCGTTCGCGGTCCCGGGCCTCGATCATCCGCAGGTGGTAGATATCGAGGTCGCAGTGGCGTCCGACCCGCCCGAGGTCGGCCACCAGCTCGAGCGGCATCCAGAAGCGGTGCAGGCGCCGTGGATCGAAGCGCCGGTCGCCGGGCCGGTTGCGGAAGAGACGGCAGAGCGTCTTGCGGTCCCAGACACCGTCGCAGCGGTAGTGGTGGGCATCGCCCCAGAGCTCTCGCAGGTTGAAGCGCAGGACGTCGATCCCGTCGCGTTCGGCCTCGTCCAGCAGAGTGCCGGCGCGCTCAGCGAACGCGTTCTCGAGGCGCTC
>DATFPK010000037.1:0-33203 GCA_035264885.1 Solirubrobacterales bacterium | reverse complement strand
CCTCGCGAGCCTCGCCGTCGAGCCCCTCCAGGAGGCCCTCCGACTCGAAGTCGCTCTCCGACAACCCTGCCATCGCCGCGCATTCTTCCGGAAGCGCGCCTCCCGCGGATGGACCCGCCGGCGAGCCCAACGTAGACTCGGAGGGTGACGCAGCAGCTGCCCATCTTCGAGCTGCCGCTCGCACTGCTTCCCGGCGAGCAGCTCCCGCTCCACATCTTCGAGGAGCGCTACAAGAGGATGGTCGGTGAGGCGATCGAGACCGGCCGCCCGTTCGGGGTCCTGATGCGCGACGCGGTCGGGGCACGGTCGGTCGGCTGCACGGCCGAGGTCACCGGAGTCCTTCAGCGCTTCGAGGACGGCCGCCTTGACATCGTCGTCACCGGACTAGCGCCGTTCCGGGTGCTCGAGCGCTTCGACGATCCCGAGGACCCCGCTGCCGAGGTGGAGGTGATCGAGGAGGCCGGGCCGCCGACCGCGGGCGAGGAGGCCGAGTCGGCTCGGCGCGCCTTCCGCGACCTCGCCGAGCGGGCGTCGGGCGAGCGCCCCCCCGCGGACGACCTGGCCGACTCCACTGCCTACGCGCTCGCCGCCCGGGTCGAGCTGCCGGCCGAGACGAAGCAGGAGCTGCTCCAGATCCGCGACGAGGACCGCCGGATGGAGATTCTGGCCCGTGAGCTCGCTGACCTGCGGCGGGCGCTAGACCGGCTCGAGGAGACGGCGGACCGGGCGCGGTCGAACGGCAAGGTCCGGATCCGGCGCTGAGCTACTCGGCGACCGCGGCGGCCCCGCCGCGGCGAGGGTCTCCCCCGCCGTCGAGCCGGCCCGAAGCCGGATCCCTCGTGACCGCCTGGACGCCGCCGAAGAAGAGGTTGAGGTGGTCCCAGCGGATCACCTTCATCCCCATCGCCTCGGCGCGCTCGAGCGCCACCGACTCGCTGCCGGGCTCGGCCTGAAGAATGCCCGCCTCGTAGTGCACTCGCGGAGCGGCGATCGCCTCGGCCGGCGAGAGTCCCCCCGCGATCAGACCCAGCAATGTCTGCAGGATCGCCGAGCGGATTCGGTTCGAGCCGGCGCTGCCCAGCCCCGCGACCACCTCGCCGTCGTGCAGGACGACGGTCGGGGCCATCATCGACGGCATCCGCGATCCGACCGGGGCTCGGTGGAAGCCCTGGGGGTTCAGGTCCTCCTCCCCGAGCATGTTGTTGACGTGAACGCCCGTGCCGGGGACCAGGACGCCGGAGCCGGTGCCGTTCGAGCAGGTGACCGTCGCGCAGATCCCGTCTGCGTCGATTGCGCAGAGGTGGGTGGTCGAGCCGAGGTTGTCGAGGCGATCGGCGTCGAGAAAGGCCCGTTCGAAGCCCGATGCCCGCAACCCTTCGCTGAAGTCCTCGTCGCGGGCGTCATGGGCGATCCGCATCACCTCGATCACGGCGTCGAGGTCGCTGCGTCCCATCCGCTCGAGCAGCTCGAGCGCGAAGGCGATCAGGATCCCGCCCGAGGACGGCGGTGGATTTGTGAAGACATGGCGACCGGCGAACGAGGCGCGGACCGGCACGCGCTCCTCGGCCCGGTAGGCGGCCATGTCGGCCGGCGCGAGCGTGCCGCCTCGTTCCCGCACGTGGTGGGCGACCCGCAGACCGATGTCGCCGGAATAGAAGGGGTCGGGCCCCTCGGCCCCGAACCGCTCGAGCGCGCCGGCCAGGTCGGGCCAGCGCAGCTCCTCCCCCTCCCGGAGCATGCGTCCCGCCGGTGCGTAGATCTCGCGCAGCTCGGGCGTCGAGCCGTAGATCGGCTCGAGGATCTTCAGGACGAAGGCCTGCTGGGGCGTGACCGGCGCCCCCTCCCGAGCCAGCCGCGCCGCCGGGCGAACCAGATCGGCCAGCGGCACGGTCCCGTGGCGGCGGACCGCATCGGCCAGGCCCGCCGCCGTCCCGGGCACGCCACATGACGCCGGGCCCACGTTGAAGACCTGCACCGTCGAGGGGTCGAAGTAGACGTCGACCGGCACCAGCTCCTCGGTCCGTTCGGTCCCCTCGAGGCCCGGGACCGCGACGAAGAAGTCGATCAGCTCGGTTGCGTTTCCGCCACCGCCGACGCCGGGCCTGTGCACCATCATGAAACCACCCGCGCCGAAGCCGGTCAGGGGGCTCTCCAGGGCGAAGGAGGCGAGGACCGCCGCGACGGCGGCGTCGACGGCGTTGCCCCCTTCCCTGAGGACCTTGGCGCCGGTCTCGGCGGTCAGCGGGTGGCCGGCGGCGACGACCCCCTTCATCGGGGTCCTTCCGGCTAGTTGGGCAGGAATTCGGGGACGTCGAGCGCGCCGAAGTCGGACGGGCGCTCGCGCCGCGAGCCGCCCTCGTCCCGCGTGCGCCGGATCGTCGGCTCGGCGGACCGCCGCGGCGGCCGCGGGCGGCCGTCGAACCGGGTCGCGACGACGGTCACCCACACCTGGTCGCTCAGATCCTCGTCGACGTTGGCTCCGAAGATGATGTTGGCGTCCGGGTGGGCGGCCTCGCCGACCGCCTTCGCCGCCTCGCTGACCTCGATCAACGACAGGTCGGGCCCGCCGGTTATCGACAGCAGGATCGCCCGCGCCCCTTCCATCGAGGTCTCGAGCAGGGGCGAGGAGATCGCCTTCTCGGCGGCGACCACGGCGCGGTCCTCGGTGGAGCCCATGCCGATCCCGAGCAGTGCCTGACCGGCGTCGGACATGATCGTCCGGACGTCGGCGAAGTCGAGGTTGATCAGGGCGGGCAGCGTGACGAGGTCGGAGATTCCCTGGACGCCCTGCCGGAGTACGTCGTCGGCGACCTGGAACGCCTCGACCATGGACGTCTGCTGGTCGAGCACCTCGAGCAGCCGGTCGTTCGGCACGACGATGAGGGTGTCGACTTCGGCCGAAAGCGCCTCGATCCCCTTGGCGGCCTGGTTGCTCCGGCGCGACCCCTCGAAGCTGAACGGCTTGGTGACTATGCCCACGGTCAGCGCGCCGACCTCGCGGGCGAGCCGCGCGACCACGGGTGCGGCACCGGTTCCGGTCCCACCGCCTGCGCCGGCCGCGACAAAGACCATGTCGGAGCCCTTCAGCAGGCGCTTGATCTTGTCCTGCTCCTCGAAGGCGGCGCGGTAGCCGAGGTCGGCGTCGGCGCCGGCCCCCAGGCCGCGCGTCTGGTCACCGCCGATGTGGACGGTCACGTCGGCGATGCATAGCTGGAGGGACTGGAGGTCGGTGTTGACCGCCATGAACTCGACCCCGGGGATCTGCGCCTCGACCATCCGGTTGATCGCGTTGACGCCGGCGCCGCCGACCCCGACGACGCGGATGATCGGCGAATGCGGCTGGCCACCGCGGGGCTCGTACTCGGGCTCCTCGCGGCCGTACCGCGGGGTCTCCTGGTACTCGCGGGCGGGCGGGCGGTCGTCGCCGAAGATCCGGCTGAGGCGCTCCTTGGGCTCGGGCACCGCCGAAACGTCGGCCTCTGGGCGGGGCGGGGAAAGCGGGTCGTCACCGGCCGCACCGGCACGGATCTGGGGCGCCGGGGTCGGGTCGGGCTGCTGCGGCGGCACGGGGTCGGGCTCCGTGGGGGGCGGCGCCGGGTCGGGAGAGGGACCCGGCTCGGGCCCGGGATCGGGGCGCGGGGTCTCGGTTGCGGGCGGGGCGGGGGGCGGAGCCTCCTGCCTGCCGGAGCGCGAAAGCTCCGAGGGAGCCTCGGGCGGGTCGGCGGGAGGGTCCTCGACGGTCGAACGGAACAGGTCGGCGAGCGGACCCTCCCTCATGCTCGCTCGCTTACGACGAGCCATTCGTCAGGACCTCCTTCGCCAGCTCCCGGTAGTAGTTGGCCGCGTTGCCCTGGGGATCGTACTTGAGCACGGAGGCCCCTCTGACGGGCGCCTCGGCGAACTTGATCGCCTTGCGGATCCGCGACTTGAAGACCAGCTCTCCGAAGTTCTCCTCGAGGATCTCCACCGCTTCCTTGGCGTGGATGGTCCGCGAGTCGAGCATCGTCGGCAGGATGCCCTCGATCTTGACGTCCGGATTGAGGTTCTCCTGGATCATCTTGAGCGTGTTCTGGAGCTGGACCAGGCCACGCATCGACAGATACTCGCACTGCACGGGGACGATCACCTTGTCGGCCGCGGTCAGGGCGTTGACGGTGAGCAGGCCGAGGCTCGGCGGGGTGTCGATGCAGACGAAGTCGTAGTCGCCCTCGACCTCGCGCAGCGCCTTCTCCAGCGAGCGCTCGCGGCCGATCTTCGTGCTCATCGCGATCTCGGCGCCGGCCAGGTCGATCGATGAGACGGCGATGTCGATCTCGCGCTGGGCGATCACCTCGGTGATCGGGATGTCATGGACGAGGACGTCGTAGATGCTCTTCTCGACCTTGTCGGGATCGATCCCCTGGCTCATCGTCAGGTTGCCCTGGGGGTCGAGGTCGATGCAGAGGACGCGGTAGCCGGACTCGGCGAAGGCCACTGCCAGGTTCAGGGTGGTCGTCGTCTTGGCGACGCCGCCCTTCTGGTTGGCGAAGACCATCACCTCTGCGGTCTTCTGCGCCTTCTCCTCCGGCTCCGTCTGGGTGGCCCGGGCCTCCTCCATCATCTTGCGCCGGTCGGGGGCCATCAGGTCGGAGGCCTTCAGGCGCGCAGGACCCTCAAGATCATCTTCCGCCCGCGTGCTCTGCTCCCCCTCGCCCGCATCAAGATCTCCATCTTCTTGCGGGCTCGCTCCCGCGTCCGCCGCGGGCGGGGACTCGGGCTGCTGTTCACCTTCCCTCGCCGCACTATCCACGACCTCGGGGCTTGCCTCCATCGATGCCTCTTCCATGCGCTCGAGCTCCTCGGCGACGGGTGGTGGGGCGCTGCCGTTCTCGGCAGGCTCGTCAAGTGTGTTCTTGCGGCTCAGGAATCCCATTTGCCGCGGTTATTCGCATGGCCTCCCGCTTTTCCTGCCGTCGGGACGAATTGCTATGGGAGGTGCATCCCGCGACGGGCCGGCTCCGACCCCCTGATTGAATGGCCCGATGCCCGACCTGCTGGACCGCAGGCTGATCTTCGTGACCGGCAAGGGCGGGGTCGGCAAGACGACCGTGGCGATCGCGCTCGGCCTGAAGGCGGCCGCCGAAGGCCGCCGGACGATCGTCTGCGAGGTCTCCTCCCAGGAGCGCACGTCGCGCCTCTTCAACCGCGCCACGGTGGGCTTCAACGAGGTCGAGATGGCCGAGAACCTCTGGGCGATCTCGATCGACCCCGACGAGTCGTTGCGCGAGTACGTGCTGCTGCAGCTCAAGGTCCGGGCGATGCGTGACCTCCTCTTCCGCAGCCGGATCTTCACCTACCTCGCCGCCGCGACCCCCGGGCTCAAGGAGCTGGTGACGATCGGCAAGGTGTGGGAGCTCGCCCAGCCGGACCGCAAGGTGAAGACCGGGCGGACCTACGACCTCGTCATCGTCGACGCGCCCGCGACCGGTCACGGCATCGGGTTCCTCCAGACGCCCCGGACGTTCGCAAACATCGCCCGGGTCGGCCCGGTCCACGCCCAGGCCCGGCAGCTCGAGGCCCTGATCACCGACCCTGAGCGAAGCGGCGTCGCGATCGTCTCGCTCCCGGAGGAGATGCCGGTCAACGAGTCGGCGGCGCTCGAGCGGGAGCTGCGTGAGGAGATCGGGATCCAAGTCGACCGCGTCTATATGAACGGCCTCTATCCGGAACGGTTCAGCCCCGAGGAGACCGCCCGGATGGAGCCGCTGGCGTCGTCGGGGGGCGTCGTCGGCGCCGCCGCCGGGGCCGCCGTCTCCGAGCACCGGCGAGCCCGGTCCCAGCGAGCGCAGCTCTCGCGGCTGCGCCGGCGCGTCGAGGCCCCGGTGAGGACCCTTCCCTTCGTCTTCGAGCCGGAGATCGGCCTCGACGAGGCCCGCCTCCTCGCCCGGCGGATGGGCTGATGGCCGGCGTCGCCGACCTCCTCGAGGACAAGGATGTCTGCATCTGCGCGGGCTCGGGCGGCGTCGGCAAGACGACGACGGCGGCGGCGATCGCGCTGGGGATGGCCGGCCGTGGGCTGAGCGTCTGCGTGCTGACGATCGACCCGGCGAAGCGCCTGGCGGACTCGCTCGGCCTCGCGGAGCTGGGCAACGACGCGGAGCGGGTGGACCCGGCTCTCCTCGAGGCGCAGGACAGCCCGGTGGAGGGCGAGCTCTGGGCGATGATGCTCGACGCCAAGGCAACCTTCGACGAGCTGGTCGCCAGGCACGCGCCCGACGAGGAGTCACGCGAGCGGGTCCTGCGCAACCGGATCTATCAGCAGATCTCGACCGCGCTCGCCGGCTCCCAGGAGTACATGGCCATGGAGAAGCTGTTCGAGCTCCATTCCGAGGCCCGCTTCGACCTCCTCGTCCTCGACACGCCGCCGACCCGGAACGCCCTTGACTTCCTCGACGCGCCCCGGCGCCTCATGCAGTTCATCGAGGGACGGTCGATGCGGGTCTTCATGAAGCCGACCGGCATGGCCGCGCGGGTCGCCGGTCGCGGTGCCGGAGTCGCGCTGTCGATCGTGCGGCGGATCGTCGGCTTCGATCTGCTCGCCGATCTCTCGGAGTTCTTCACCGCGATGAGCGGAATGGTGGACGGGTTCCGCGAGCGGGCCCGCCGGGTCGACGAGCTGCTGGCCGCGCCGCGGACGAGCTTCCTGGTCGTCTGCGGCCCCAGCGGCGAGCCGGTCGACGAGGCCGTCTACTTCCACCGCAAGCTGGTCGAGGCGAAGCTGCCCTTCGGCGGAGTGATCGTCAACAAGGTCCACCGCCTACCCGACTACGCGGGCGGTGACGGTGAGGACCTGAGAGGGGGTCTTAGGACCGCACTGGACGACGGCGACCTGGCCGACCGGGTGGCCGCCAACTACGCCGACTACCTCTCGCTGGCCGAGCGCGACTCACGCAACATCGACCACCTTGCGGCCGAACTGCGGACGCGGAGCGTGATCCGGGTGCCGTACCTCGATGAGGACGTACACGACCTCTCCGGCCTGGCCGACCTCAACCGGTTCCTGTTCGCCGCCGGCCGGGACCCGGCCGCGACGGCAACCGATGGCTAGCGACCGTAGCCGGCTCGGCGCCGGTCGTACCGGAGTTCGCTGACCTCCCAGTCCGCGTCCTCGGGCACCGGGAACAGGTGGCGGACCCGGGGCGTGTCGATTGGCTCACGGTCGCGGTCGCGCTCACGGCCGCCGTCGTCTTCCTCGTGGACGGGCCACTCCAGGGTGGTCCGTTCCTCGCGGGAGACCTCACTCAGCCAGTCGCGATCGGCCATCTCGCTCTCCTCTCGTGGTTCTCGCGTGAAGTTCTCGCCGCCCCCGGCAGATTCCTGCTCCGGCTCTTCCTGCTCGGCGATCTCGCCGGCCCCCATCCAGCTGACCCTGATCTCGGAGGTGTCCTGGGGGATCGGCTCGAGGATGCGGGTGACGTCACTGTCCGCCCGCGTGCTCTGCTCAGCCACATCCGCCGCCTTCTCGCTCTCGCTCGGCGGCGCACCCAGAGACTCCGTCTTCTGCACCGCCTCGCTCTCGCGTCCGGGGGCGGCGGTCTGCTCTCGAGCCGTAACCGTGAAGTCATCGAATTCGCCCAGTTCCTCCTCCATGAAGGTGTCCCATTCGTCGGCCTCGGCGGCGCTGCCGTCGCCGGACTGGAGGCCGGTCGCGATCAGTGACTCGTCGGCGGCCGAGCCGAGGTCCGCGCCGAGCTCGCCGAGCGCCGCGTCGCGGAGCAATGTCCGCACGCACTCCTCGAGCCAGGTCGCGAGATCGGGAGCGGTGGCGACCCGCTGCTCGGCGCCCGCCATCAGCGCGAGCTCGAGGTCGAGGGCCTCCTGGATCCGCGCGCTCGCGGCCTCGCGATCGCCGCCGCCGGCGATCAGCGCCCCGGCGCGAACGGGGAGGCCGGCACCGATCGCGCCGTCCCTCCCGAGCAGGGCCCGAAGGGCGAGCAGCTGGTCGCTGAGGCCGTCGAACGCGCTGGCGCGGCGGCAGCCGAGCTCGAAGCGCCGCACCGCCCAGGCAAGCGCCCCCACGGGATCGGGTCGCTCGGCGAGGCGGGCGGCGAAGCGGGCGAGCTCGTCGGCGTCGCCCTCGGAGAGGCGATAGCCGCCGGGTCGGGTGCCGGGCTCCCCCGTGGCGACCCGGCGCCACTTGCCGTCGCCGGTGGACGCGAAGGCGTAGGGCCCGAGGGCGACACCGCCCTGCTTGAAGAGGCGAAGGACGCTGACCAGGTCACGAAGCTGCTCGAGGGGCGCGCCGGGGTCGTCGCCCTCGCGCCGCTCGGCCACGGCGAGGTACTGCGGCTCCCAGTAGCTGCGCTCCATCCCCTCGCTGCTCATCAGCTCGAGCGGCGCTTCGACCGCGTCGGCGCGGACGATCCGGACCGAATTGGGAAGGTCGATCCGGCTCACCGGCATCTTCAGGCCGACCACGGGAGCGATCAGGGCGTCGCCGGAGGCGAGCGGCCGGGTCTCCGCTTCGAGCTCGGCGAGCGCGCGGTCGAGCCGAACCCGGTCGATCGCGAACTCCGCGCAGCCGTCCCAAAGCTCGGCGACGAAGGCGACCAGCATGCCGGCGGCGCGCTGGGCGGGGTCGACCGGCACGGGCAGCCCCCGGGTCTCCAGGTACGGGGCGGCGACGTCGCTGCCGGCGACCGCCGTGCAGGCGGCCCCGAACGACGGCAGGCCCCGGACCTCGTCGCTGCGGTCGACGACGTAGCGGCGGGTCAGCGGCACGTAGCTGTGAAAGAAGGTGCTGTCGCCCTCGGCCTCGGCGACGTCGAAGGGGATCTCGTCACCGCTCGCCACCAGGGTGGTGAAGCGGGTCGCGGCCTCGGTGGCGAGGCGGCGCAGGGCGTCGTCGAGGGCGGGGTCGCGCACGGCAGGAGGCTTCTGGCGCCGCCAGAGCGCTCCTTCGCCTGCACGAGGCGTTGCAGGTTATGCCGGGACGGCGGCCTGCTCGCCGGACTCGGCCGGGAGCCAGCGCCGACCGTAGGCGCGCATGTCCTCGATCAGGGGGACCAGCGCCCTCCCCTTCTCGGTCAAGGCGTACTCGACCCGGGGCGGAACCTCGGGATAGGTGTGGCGCTCGACGACGCCCTGCTCCTCGAGCGCCCGGAGGCGCAACGACAGGGTCCGCGGGCTGATGCCCTCGAGTGAGCGCTCGAGCTCGCAGAAGCGCTGCGAGCCGGCGGCGAGGTCACGGATCACGAGGAGGGTCCACTTGCCGGAGATGATCTCCGACGTGCGGCAGACCGGGCATTTCGAGTTGCTGATCGCGCTCATGGGACGGGACCGGTACCGGTCCTCTCCTCGCTTCAGGGAGTGTAGCGCCAAGACTTCACTTACTGAAGCCTTGGAGGCGGCGCGTCAGGGCTTCTCGTGCGTGACCCGGTCGATGCCGAGGACGTTCAGGCGGAACCGCCTGTCGTTGGCCCCGTAGACGAAGGTGGCGGGCAGGCCGGGCTCGAGCATCAGGAGCTGGCAGCTCTCCGACCCGTACATGCACTTGACGTCGCCGAACACGGAGTTGACGCGATCGGAGACCAGGAAGAGAGCCTTCTCGCGATCTGGGCTGACGCCCATGAAGACGACGACCGGGTTCTTCTCGCTGGGCAGCATCTCGAGCTCCTGGACGCCGCGACGGACGCTGGTCTTCGGCTTCGCGTCATCGCCGGCGCGGGCGGACGGCCGGGCGATCTTGACGTCGATCTCGTAGGAGACGAACTCGGTGTCCCCGCTGACGCCACCGTTCCCGTGGCCCTGGCCGTGGCCGCCACCGCTGCCCCCGGGGGGACCGACGGGATCCTGCCCGTCGTAGGTCTGGACGTCGACGGGGTAGTCGACGGGCTGGGGGTCCGTACCGCTGAACGTCTCGGGTGAATCGGTGCTTGGAGTGGTCGGGACGCTCGTCGAGGAGCCGCCGCCGCCCGTCCCGGTGCCATTGAGTTGCGAACCGCTCAGCGCCGGGGTCGAGAAGTGCTGGCGGAAGGGGTTCTTCTTCTCGAGGTGGCGCAGCCGCTTGCGGTAGTCGCGCAGGCCTGAGGTATCGGCGACCACGGTCAGCTCGGGGGGCTCGCCGCCGGCGACGATCGGGATGCCCGTGGTGCCCTCGGTGCTGGTCAGCTCAGGCGCCGAGCTCGAGAGCAGCAGGGGGACGGCGACGATCGCGATCGCAGCGACCGCGACCAGAGGCAGGAGGTGCCGATCGCGCATGTCGCGGAAGAGGTCGGCGACGACGGGAGGCACGCTCACCTTCTGAACGAGCTGCGATTCCTTGAGGCTGCCCACCTTCAGGTTCTTCGGCTTGAGGTCCTTGAGGTCGGGACCCTTGGGGAGGCGAAAGCGGCTCATGGCGTGGTTCCCGTCGTCGTGGCTGCCGGCGTGGCGGTCGCGCCACCCGCGGCGGGAGCCACCGGCGTAGCTCCGGCGGTCACGCCCTGGGTCGGCGGCGTGAGGTACGTGGTGACGGTCAGCGAGACCTCGAGGTTCGGGTAGCCGGTCCGCCCGTCGGGGGACAGGGCGAAACCGTCGATCGTCATCAGCCGGCCGTTGACGCCGACCCGGTTGGCCTCGGTCTTGACGAGCTTGTCGACACCGGCCATGAAATCGGCGATGTCGAAGAAGCTGCCCGCGAAGTTGAGCTTGTAGGGCATGACCCCCAGCCCGGCCGTCCCGACGCTGGCACCCAGCGGCAGCACGGAAGCGGCGGCCTCGGTCGCCGGCATCACCGTCGCGGCGGGCGCCGCCTCGGGGACGTCGGAGACCGACGGCTGACCGGAAGCCGGGGCGGCCGCCACGGGCGGCGGGGCGCTGGTCAGCGCCGACGCGTCGAGCTCCAGGTCCCGGAAGTCGACCTTCGACTTGCCGGCGATGCGGGTCAGCTCGACCAACAGCGACGCCGTGTCGTCGTCGGCCGGCACTGCCTTGCCGAGCAGCACGAGCTGCTGGTAGTCCTCGGGGAACGTCTTCTTCGCCTCGGCGGCGAGCGCCGCTGCCGCGCGCTGCTCGGCGACGGATGCCTCGAGCTTCTCGACCTTCCCGTCGAGCTTGGAGGCCTCTTCGCGCTTCGGGCTGACCGCCATCTTCCAGAAGGCGGCGGTCGCGGCCAGAATGACGACGAGGGCGACGATGACTCGTGTGTTGGCCTTCATCAGCCCGTCGCTCCCGCTTCGCTGGAGGTCGGCGTGGCCTCGGAGCCATCAGCCGACTCGGTCGGGGCCGGCGCGGCCGGAACGGTCCCGTCGGGGGAAATAGCCGGGGCCGCGACCGGAGCCGCGTCGAAGCTCGCCACGATCTCGAACTTGGCGATGAAGTCGCGGGTCCGGCAGTCGCTCTCGTCGGTGGCCTGACCGCCGGTGCTGTCGAGTGGCGGACGCTCGGAGCGGAGCACGCCGACTCGGGTCACGCCGTCGACATCACGCAGGGCGGAGATGAAGCCGCCGACGGCCTGCTGGCTGGGCGCACAGCCGACGATCTCGAGCGCCGGGCCCCCAGCGGCGTCCCGGAGGCTGACGTCGACGGCCTCCTCGACGGTGACGTCGGGGCGGACGGTCCCCGTGAGCTCGGTCAGCCAGACGTCCGCGGGAAGGACGAGCGACAGCTCGCGGAGGACCCGTTCCCAGTCGAAGCGGCTCTCGGCGAGACTGGTGACGGTCGCCACCCGAGCGTCGCGGACCATGCGGAACTGGGCGTAGCTGGCGAGCGCCTCGGCCTTCGACCGCGCGGCGGCCTCTTCGGCCTCGAGCTGCGAGATCTCTGCTTTGCGGTCGTTGATCTGGTTGCTCGCGAGAACCATCATCGTGACGCCGGCGAGCGCCGCGAGGATGGCCCCGACGACGATGTAGACCAGGGCGCCCGTGCGGGTCGGCGCGGACTCGCCGCGGCGCTCCTCGACCGGGATGAGGTTGACGGCGCGCATCAGCTGTCCAGGGCGAGGCCGTAGGGAAGGGTCAGACGGGCCGCGGTGGCCTCGTCGAAGGTCTCGAGCGCCTCGGGCTTGCCGTTGTCGACCGGGACGCCGAGGCCGCTGCCCAGCCGCTCGTTGAGGCCCGGGATCGAGCTGCCGGGGCCGCAGAGCAGAACCCGCTCGACCGGCGGCACGCCCTCGCGGGAGCCGTAGTAGTCGAGCGACATGCGAAGCTCGCGAAGCAGTGCCGACGCGGCGTCCTCGAGGGCCGCGCGCACGCCGGCGACGATGTGGGCGTCGCCCTCGACCTGCTCTACGGGCGCGTCGAGGCCGACGTGGCCGAGCCAGAGGCGGGCATGCTCCTGGGTCAGGTCCTGCTCGGCCGAGACGCGCTCGATGAGGCCCTCGAAGCCGGTCTGGGCGACGCGGGTGAAGAGGCAGGCCCGGCCGCGGGCGACCGCGAGGTTGGTGACGTCACCGACGTTGCAGTAGAGGGTCGCCGCCTCGATCGGCTGCACGTTGCCGTCAGGGCTCGCCGGGGGCGCCTGGGCGAGGGCCCGGATCATCCCGAACGCGGAGAGGTCGATGCCGACCGGCTGGAGGCCCGCCTTGCGCAGCGGCACGACGAAGCTCGTGACCATGTCGCGGCGGGCCGCGACGACCACGACGTCCACCATCGCCGGCTTACCCGCCTCGGCCTGGACCCCCCCGACCACCTGGTGGTCGAGCACCGCCTGGTCGAGCGGCATCGGGATCTCCTCCTGGGCCTGGAACTTGATCGCCGCCTCCATCTCGGTCGGGCTGTCGATCGCCGGCAGGCGCAGGGTGCGGACGATGACCCGCTGGTTCGCGATCCCCAGCCGGACCTTCTTGCTCAGCTTGTTCTCGGCAAAGAGCTCGCGCAGGGCGTCGGCGAGGCCGTCCGCGTCGGCGACCTCGCCGTCGGCGAAGACGCCGGCCGGCAGCGAGCCGAGCCCGGCGGCGGTTACCCGCGGCCTGCCGTTCACCTCCACCTCGGTGGCGGCGACGCTGCCCGCCTCGACATCGAGGCCGACGATCGTTGCCTGCTTCTTCCTCGCGATATTCATGGGATCAGGGGCGTAGGGAGCCCGGGTGATGGATCGGCGGATAAGGCGGCTTCCTGAACCCTTGGGCCGGATTCGCTTTACCGATTACTCGAAAAAGTCAGAACGACGCCAGGTACCAGTCGGCGATCGCCTCGCCGGCGAAGAGCGCGACGATGCCGCCGAGCGCCAGGAACGGGCCAAACGGGATCGCCTGCTTGCGGGCGCCGGCGCCGTGCCGCGCGATCAGGTACACGCCGGCGAGCGAGCCGGCGAGCAGCCCGCCGAGAATCGCCACCGCGACCTCGCGGCCGAGGAAGACTCCCATCGTCGCCGCGAGCTTGACGTCGCCCATTCCCATCCCCCGCGGATAGGCGAGCGCGGCGACCAGCAGGACGCCGCCCGCCGCGACCGCGGCGACCAGATGCTCGGGCAGCTCGGCAGGATCGGCGATCGCGAGGATCGCGACGGCTGCGCAGGCGGAGACGAGCAGGATCCGGTTCGGGATGATCCGCCGCTCGATGTCGGTCACGCTGATGGCCACGAGCGTCGCGGCGAAGACGAGGCCGAGTGCGATTTGTCCCGGGTCACCCCACCCGGCGGCGACGACCGCCGCGAACAGCAGTGCCGTCAGCCCCTCCGTCAGGGGATAGCGCGCCGAGATCGGCCTTCCGCAGCACCGGCTCCTCCCGCGCAGTGCCAGCCAGGAGAGCACCGGGACGTTGTCGCGCGCCGCGATCGCTGCACCGCACGATGGACACCGTGAGCGCCCGGTGGCGAGCGGCTCGCCGCGGGGCACGCGGTGGGACACCACGGTCAGGAAGCTGCCGACGCAGACGCCGCCGACGGCGGCGGAGACGACCGCCGGGCCCATCGCTCTACCCCGACGCCAGTGGCGTCGTCGTGTCGATCTCCAGGCGCGCGGCGTTGGAAGGATGGTCGTACAGGACCGGGATCGAGTCGGCCGGGGTGATCTGGCGGTCGACGCTCAGTGCCATGCCCAGGCGCTGGCCAGCGGGGATGGTCAGTCCGGTGAAGTTCATCGTCAGGCGCACCTTGGTCCAGGCGAAGCGGGGCCAGTTCCCATTGCCGGCCGGCGACCAGCCGAAGTAAGGCTGTCCGTTGCCGAAGACGGCGCCGCCGCCCGTGTTCGTGAACCGGGTGTCGGTTGCGGTCGCGCCCGACTGGGAGCGGCGGAAGAGGTAGACGCAGATCCTGCCCGGGTGCAGCGAGTCGTTGATCGTGCGGGTGTAGAACTCGAGCGTCGCCAGGCCCTTCAGCGTGAAGTTCTGCGGCAGCGGGTCAGAGACCCAGCGGTGGATCTTCGACTCCGGGTTCGACCCCGTCGGCGTGTAGCTGCAGCCGCTCGAGTCCTGGCGGCGGATCTGCACGCCCTTGTCGGTGTCCGGGCTCGGCTCGAGATAGAAGTCGTTGGAGTAGTCGATCAGCGGCGGGTCGTTCGGGTCATCCGGCGAGCGGTCGGGAGGCGCGCCGAGCAGCAGGGCGTCGGGGGCGCCGGCCGTCGTGCCGGTCTGCGGGCCGCTGTCACAGGTGCCGAGCGTGTTGTGGAGCAGGTGCTCGAGCGGCTGGACGATCTCCGGATCCGGCCGCGCGGTCGACCCGTCGGCCTCGCAGGAGACGTCGGAGAGGAAGAACTGCTGCGCGGTCACCGCGCCGCCGGCGCCGCCGGTGGGCTCGTTCAGCGCCGTCTTGTCCGGGTCGACGAAGTCGGTGTGCGTTTCGACGTAGCCACGGTCGGGCCCGGCGCCCTGGTCGAGCCGGACGGCGACGATCACCTGCTTGAAGTCCTGAGAGCCCGCGCACAGCGTCGGTGCGCACTGCGGGTCGTCGCGCCAGACGACGAAGCGGTAGATCCGGCCCGAGACCCCGCCCGAGGTGAAGCTCTGCGGCCCCGGGTTCACGGTCCCGCCCACCACCGTCCCGCCGCCGAAGAGCGCGCCGCCGTTCACGACCATGGTCGCCGGGCTGGTGCCGTTGCGGTTCACCGCGAAGGTGGAGCCCGAGACCCGCGACTGCGGGTTGCTGGGGTTCGAGGAGGTCGGCGGGGTTGCCGTCAGGGCGACCTGGTCGTAGGTCAGGGCGTGCAGAAGCTCGACCTCGCGCTGGGCGACCTCGAGAGCGACCTGGGTGCCCTCGGCCCGGGCCGCGTTCCGCGTCGCGGAGTCGAGGATCTGGAACGTCGCCAGCATCCCCATGACCATGATCATCGCGCCGATCACGGCTTCGACCACGGTGAAGCCGCGCTCGCTGCGCTGGTCGGTCGAGGCGAACCGCTGTCGGACCCGGTCGATCATCAGTTCAGGAGGGTCGCGTTGCGGAGGCTGACGCCGTCGGTCAGCGTCAGGTTCCCGTTGCCGTCGGGGTCGGGAACGACGAGGGTGATGCCGACATGCGTCTTGACGCCGGTCGACGGGGTGTACGTGAAGACGTTCGAGCTGCCGAGGCCGCGGGCGATCTCGACCGCGGTCCCGGAGGTGACGCCGACGTTCGCCTCGGTCCGGGTGCATCTTGAGCCGCTGCAGGTGTAGGTCACCTGGCAGGTGATCGGCTGCGCGGTCGAGGCGAGGATGCCGGTCCCGCCGCAGGTCGAGTGCCGCGTGTAGGTCTTGAGGCTGAGTTGGGTCGGCGTCGACGTCGTGATCTCGATGCCCTGGCGGACGTCGCGGATCATCCGCTCGAGCGCTGTGCGGGCAGTGCCGATGTTGAGCGCCGCGCCGCTGACGTCAGGCTCGTCGTTCATCGTCGACGTCAGGAAGGGGACGGTCATGCCGAGGACCGCGAGCGAGATCCCCGCCGCGACCAGCATCTCGATCAGCGTGATCCCCTCCTCACCGCGGATGCGCCTGCGCAGTCTGTCGAGGCCGCCGGCGATGGTCAGCCTCCGACGATCCTGAAGGTTCGCTTGACCGCCCGGTTCTCCCGGTTGCCCGCGGCGTCGATGCCCTTGACCCGGAAGACGTGCCTGCCGGGCTTCAGGCGCTTGTAGCGGCGCGGGGGCTTGCAGGCGCGCCAGGCCCGGCGGTCCAGCCTGCAGCGGAACGACGTGCCCTCGTTCTCGGTCATGTCCGTGAAGCGGAACGAGGGGGTTCTGTCGCGGGTGACGATCCCCGGCGCGAAGGTGATCCGCGTCCGCGGCGCCGCCGAGTCCTCCTCGAAGGTCGCCTCCGGCGAGCAGGCCGAGCGGTTGCCCGCGGCGTCGATGGCGACGCCGCGCATCCGGGTGACCGAGTTGTCGGGCACGTTGACCACGAAGCCGGCGTCGAGCTCGGCCGGGGTGCCTGCGAAGACGGGGGTGCCCTGGCAGTCGTCGCCGGCGAAGACCCGCACGGTGACGCCGCCCGCCTCGCCGCGCAGGCGCGGGGAATTGTCGTTCGCCCGCGCACGGTTGAACTGGAGGGCAGGGGGAGCGGGTGCGGTCGAGTCCTCGACGTATGTGACCGGCGCGCTGCAGGCGGAGCTGATCCCCGACATCGTCGCCGTCGCCCGGAAGGACCGGGTCGAGTCGTCGGGCACCGAGACGGTGATCCCCGATGCGAGCTGGGCGGCCGTGCCGGTGGCAACGGGTGCGCCGGTGCAGCCGGCGGTGGTGTAGACGGCGACGGTCGAGCCGCCGGGCGCCGTGCCGAACAGCTTCGGCGCGTTTTCGTTCGCGGGGGAAGCGGGGTCGGTGCCGCTCAGGACCGGCGCGGGCGGCGCCGTCGAGAGCTCGACGTACTCGACCGACGCGGTCGAGCAGGGGGAGACGTTGCCGGCTGCGTCGGTGGCGGTGGCGTGGAAGGTCGTCGAGGAGTCGTCGGGCACCGTGACCGCGATCCCGGGGCTGCCGAACTCGGTCGCGGTGCCCGAGCCGAGGACAGGGCCTGAGCAGCTCGAGTTGCCGTAGAGGCGGACCGTGGTGCCGCCGTCGGAACCGCCGAGGACGCGGATGTCGTTGACGTTCGAAGGGGAGGCGGGGTTCGTCGACGTCGGCTGCGGCTCGGCCGGCGCAGTCGAGTCCTCCACATAGATAAGGCCCGGCGTCGAGCACTCCGAGGTGTCGCCCTCGGCGTCGGTCGCGGTGGCGTAGAAGGAAGTCGTCGCATTCGGGGCGGCGGTCGCCGCGATGCCGGTGGATCCGAGCTCCGCCGCGGTCCCCGTGCCGGCGGGGATCCCCGAGCAGTCGAAGGTCGTGTAGATCTTGATCTGCGTCCCGGCTGTGGCGTTGCCGGTGACGAGCGGGGCGTCCTGGCTCGACGGTGAAGCGGGGTTGGTTGCCGAGAGGGTCGGCGTCGGCGGGCCCTGGGCGACGCTGTTGCCCACCGAGACCAGCGTCGTCGTCGAGCCCGAACGGTCGAAGACGTCCTGGACGTTCGTGTCGGTGTCGTCGGATGTGACCGACTCGTCGGTGACGAAGAAGCGGTGGCTGCCGTCGTCGGAGACCCCGGTGAGGGAGGCCGCAGCGGTCGGGTTTCCGACCTGCGGGCCGGTCGTCACCAGCTCGATCGCGCCGCCGGCGTTGACGAAGTGGTCGACGTGGGCGTCCGTGTCGCCGGCCATCGGCTCGGCGGTGCCGAAGTAGATCTCGCTCGTATCCGGCGTGGCGTCGCTGAAGAAAGCCTGGAAGTCGCCGTTGCCCTCGCTCGCCGAGCCGGAGACGAGGGTCGTGGTCGAGCCCGAACGCGCGTAGACGTCGGCCAGGTCATCGGTGTCGTCGGCGTCGAGCTGCTCGGTCGTGCTGAAGACGACCGTCGTACCGTCCGCCGACGAGGTCTCGAAGACGGCGGGGTGGCCGGGGGCGTCCGGGCCCGCGCCGGCGCTTACGCGCGTGGTGGTCGACCCGCTGCGGTCGTAGACGTCGGTGCTGTTGCCGTCGCTGTCGCCCGCCTCGAGCGGCTCCTGCGTCTCGACGAACACATGGTCGCCGCTCACCGAAGCGCCCTCGAAGGTCGCGTCGAAGGCGCCGTTGCCGCCGGTCGCGCCCTGCGACACCCGGGTGGTGACCCCGCCGGCGCGGCGATACACGTCGCCGGAAGAGTCGGCGTCGCCGTCGCCGAGCTGCTCGGAGGTGTCGAAGAAGACCACCGCGCCGTCCGCCGCGGCGCCGGCGTAGTTGGCGCTGAAGGCACCGTTGCCGCCGGCCGAGACGTGGCTGAGGACGCCGTCGGTGCTCATGTAGACGTCCTGGACCGAGTCGACGTCGGAGGGCAGAAGCCGTTCCGCGGTCGTGAAGATGACCCGCAACACGCCGCCGGAGTCGACGAAAGCGTCGTTGAAGAACGGATTGAAGTTGCCCGAGCCGCCGGAGATCAGGGTCGTCTGACCGGCGCTGCGCATGTAGATGTCGAAGGCGTTGTCGGTATCGGCCGAGGTCAGCTGCTCGTTCGTGAGGACGAACGCCCGCAGGCCGTCCGGCGTGATCCCGACCAGCTCCGCGCCGAACGCGCCGTTGCCGCCGGCCGGGCCGGTGGAGAGCCTGGTCGTGGTACCGGCGCTGCGCTCATACACGTCGACGCTGAAGTCGTTGTCGGAGGAGACCAGCGCCTCTCGTGTGGTGAAGAAGACCCGGGATCCGTCGCCGGATGCCGCGCCGAAGGTCGGCGCGATCGCGTCGTTACCGCCGGTTGGCCCGGTCGAGAGCACGCGCGTGGTCCCGGCGCTCCGCTCGTAGATGTCCACCCGGTTGTCGGTGTCGCCCGGCACCAGCTTGTCCAGGGTCGTGAAGAAGACGCGGTCGCCGTCGGTCGAGGCGCCGACGAACTGGGCCGGAGAGGCGGCGGCGGCGGCGGGGAGCGCGGCGAGAGCGGTCGCGGCGAGCAGGGTCACGAGCGTGGCGCGGCGGCGGATGGTGGGAAGGCGGTTCATCGCTGAGGTTCGGTATCGGCGGCTTGGCGGCGGGCTTTACGGGCCCGGGCCTTACGGAGAAGGGGCGAGCCGGGATGGCTCGCCCCTCTCCGTTTCGGCTCGTTGCCGATTGGCTCCTGGGACTAGTCGTTCCAGTTGCCGTCGGACGGGCAACCACCGTCGCCCTTGACGGTGCAGTCGTAATCGAGCGCACCGCTGGCCAGACGGATGACCGTGAAGTCGTTGCCGGTTGCCGGCTGCTTCACGCCCACCGTGTACTGGGTCGGGCTGGTGATCGTGACCGTCATGTCGGCGTCGGCGACGTCGTTGAGGGTCGGCTCAATTGCCTTGAGCGCGGCCTTCGTTGCGCCGGTGTACACGCCGTTGTTGTCGGTCGAGTACGTCTCCAGCGCGGTCTGGACGGTCCTGACATCGGCCTTCGACTGCGCGTCGTTACCCTTGTCCCTCTGGTTGAAGAACGACGGGATGGCGATCGCGGCGAGAATGCCGAGGATCAGCATGACGACGAGGAGCTCAACCAGGGTGAAACCCGACTCCTCGTTCCGGACGCGGGCGCTGACCCGCTCACGGAGCTTCTGCAACAGCATAGGTACCTCCTATGGACCTACGGTTGTTTGAGCCAGAGCCCGGTTCGCGCCACACGGTCGAATGACCCCGGTGGTAGCCCGGCCGGCTCCCGAGGGAGCTCCGTGGCTTTGCGTCGCCGTCTCGCGACGGCTTTGCCTTTTGCACCGAGGCACTGGCATTCACGCTGCAGTAATCGGCAGTAGGACCATCCGCCTTGATCGGCAATTGTCGGTCTGCCTCGCCGTGAAAAATGACTCGCACGCAGGCTAAAAGTGAGGTCTCAGGTGCCAGAGCGGCCGGGGTTCATACCCAGTCCAGACGCCCCGTCGGGGTCCGCCGGACGAACGTCCAGGGCCCTCCGCCTCAGCCCGGCGCCCCCGCCGCCGAGGGGGCTAGCGGATCTTGTCGAAGAGGCTGAACATCGGCAGGTACATGGAGATCACGATGAACCCGACGACGCCGCCGACGAAGCAGATCATCAGCGGCTCGATCAGCGAGGTGAGGGCCTTGACCTTGGCATCCACCTCGGCCTCATAGAAATCGGCGATCTTGCCGAGCATATGCTCGAGCTGCCCGGTCTCCTCGCCGACCGCGACCATGTGGGTGACCATCGCGGGGAAGATCGGATGCGACCCGACCGGAGCCGCGATCGTGCCACCCCGCTTGACCGAGTCGTAGACCTCGTCCATCGCTTCCTCGATGACAGTGTTGCCGGAGGTCTCGCCGGTCAGCTTGATCGACTGGAGCATCGGGACGCCCGAGGCGACCGAGCCCGAGAAGGTGCGCGACCACCGGGCCAGCGAAACCTTCTGGATGATGTCGCCGATCTTGAACGGGATCCTCAGCTTGATCCGGTCCCACTGGCGGCGGCCCACGTCGGTGTTCTTCCACTTGATGAAGCCGACGATCGAGGCGATGAGCGCCGGGAGCAGGATGAACCAGTAGCCGGTCACGGCCTCCGAGGCGAAGACGGTCATCTGGGTGGGCACCGGGAGGGCAGAGCTCTCACCCTCGGACTCCGCGGCGATCTCCTCGAAGATGCCGACGAAGACCGGCACGATCACGGCCACGACCACCAGCATGACAACCACGGCCAGGACGAAGACGAAGGCGGGGTACATCAGGGCCGAGCGCACCTGCCGACGCAGCGCGTCCATCTTCTCGAGCTGGAAGGCGACCCGCTCCAGTGCCTGCTCGAGGCGCCCGGACTGCTCGCCCGAGCGGACCATCGCCCGGTAGAGGCGATCGAACACCTTCGGGTATGCCTCCATCGCCTGGTGGAGCGAGCTGCCCGCCTCGACGTCGTCTCGGACGCCGCTGAACGCCTCCTGGATGTGCAGGTCCTCGGTCTGCTCGGCGAGCGTCTCGAGCGTCCGCAGCATCGGCATGCCCGAGGCGACGAGGGTCGCGAACTGCCGCGACGAGACGGCCAGCTCGCGCATCGAGACGCCCTGGAGCTTCACGAACGCCTCGTTGATGTTGATGCCTGGGTTCTTTTCGGCGACGTCGAGAACGATCAGGCCGCGCTGGCGGAGCTGATCGGAGACCGCGGCCTTCGACTCCGCCTCCAGCTCGCCGGCGCTGGGGACCCCGGCCAGGTCCACTGCGCGGAAGGCGAATGTCGAACCGGCCATCGTCGTCTCCTACGCGTAGGCGGGGGTCTGCTCGACCGGCTTCTCGCCGCTCTCGCCGACGCCGACTCCGATCAGGCGCCGCAGTTCCTCGGGCACCGCCGAGCGCTGCTCGGCGAGCGTCTTGGTGATCTTGCCGGCGCGGACGAGGCGGGCCAGGTCGGCGTCCATCGTCTGCATGCCGACGTTGCCGGAAGTCTGGATCGCGGAGTAGATCTGGTGGGTCTTCGCCTCGCGGATCAGGTTACGGACCGCGGGCGTCGGCACGAGGACCTCGGTGGCGACGACCCGGCCGGTACCCTCGACGGTCGGCAGCAGCTGCTGGGTGACGATCCCCTGGAGGGCGATCGAGAGCTGGGTCCGGACCTGTTGCTGCTGGGCCGGCGGGAAGACGTCGATGATCCGGTCGACGGTCTGGCCGGTCGACTGGGTGTGGAGGGTGGCGAAGACGAGGTGCCCGGTCTCGGCTGCCGTCAAAGCCGTGGAGATCGTCTCGAGGTCGCGCATCTCGCCGACCAGGATCACGTCCGGGTCCTGGCGCAGGGCGGCCTTGAGCCCGAGCGCGAAGTCGATCGCGTCCGAGCCGATCTCGCGCTGGTTCACGATCGAGCTCTTGTGCCTGTGGAGGAACTCGATCGGATCCTCGATCGTGAGGATGTGGTCCTCGCGCTCCTCGTTGATGAGGTCGATCATCGAGGCCAGGGTCGTCGACTTGCCCGAGCCGGTCGGGCCCGTGACGAGGACGAACCCGCGCGGCTTGCGGGTGAGGTCACGGAGGATCTGCGGCAGCCCGAGGGAGTCGAGCTGGGGGATGTCCTGGGGGATCTGGCGAAACGCGGCGCTGACCGATCCGCGCTGGAAGAAGACGTTGACGCGGAAGCGCGCGACCCCCGGGATCGCGTAGGCCATGTCGAGCTGCTGGTTGTTCTCGAAGCGCTTGCGCTGGTCGTCGTTGAGGATGCTGTAGGCGACGTCGCGCGTCTGCGCCGCGGAGAGCGGCTCGAAGCCGTCCATCGGCCGGATCTTCCCGTGCAGGCGCACGGCCGGCGGGAACCCCGGCGTCAGGTGGACGTCGGAGGCCTTCAGCTCGACCATATGGCCCAGGACCGCTGCGAAGTCGAAGCTCATCGCTCAACCATCGGACGGAAAGGCCACCGGCTGGATACCTGAAAGCGACTAGCCGCGCTCATGCCGTCACCCGCAGCACCTCTTCGAGGCTGGTCAGCCCCGAGCGGACCTTGCCGATCCCGTCTTCGCGCAGGGTCATCATGCCCTCCTCGCGGGCGACCGCCTCGATCTCCGCCTCCGCGGCGAGCCCGACGGTCATGTCCTTGAGCCGCTCGGTCATCGACATCACCGAGTAGAGCCCGACCCGGCCGCGGAACCCCGAGTGGTTGCAGCGCGAGCAGCCGACGCCCTCGTAGGCCTCGAGCTCGGCCCGGACCTTCACCCCCACCTCGGCGAGGGCCTGGGGCGGGATCAGCGCCCGCATCTTGCAGTGCGGGCAGAGCTTGCGGGCGAGGCGCTGGGCGACGACGCAGTCGACCGCCGACGCAGTCAGGAAGGACTCGATCCCCATCTTCTGCAGGCGGGCGATCGCGCCGGGGGCGTCATTGGTGTGGAGCGTGCTCAGCATCATGTGGCCGGTCAGCGCTGCCTCGATCGCGATCCGCGCGGTCTCGCCGTCGCGGATCTCTCCGACCATCACGACATCCGGGTCGGCACGGAGGATCGAGCGCAGCCCGGTGGCGAAGTCAAGGCCGGCCTTGCGGTTGACGCCGATCTGGTTGATGCCGTTGATCCGGTACTCGACCGGGTCCTCGATCGTGATGATCTTGTTCTCGACGTCGTTGAGCTCGCGCAGGGCGGCGTAGAGGGTCGTGGACTTGCCCGAGCCGGTCGGGCCGGTGACCAGCACGGCGCCGTAGGCCTGCTGGAAGGCCCGCTCGAAGCGTTCCCGCGACTCCCCGTCCATCCCCAGCTCGTCGAGACTCCGCATCGCGTTCGACATGTCGAGGATGCGGATCGTCGCGCCCTCGCCGCGCTGGGTCGGCAGCGTCGTCACACGCAGGTCGACCCGGCGGTCCTCGACGTTGACGCTGACCCGGCCGTCCTGGGGGATCCGCTTCTCGGCGATGTTCAGCTCGCTCATGATCTTGATCCTCGAGACCACGGCGCCGACCATCCGTTTCGGCACGTGGGCGGCCTCGCGAAGGACCCCGTCGATCCGGAAGCGGACGCGCATCTCGTCCTCCTCGGCCTCGAAGTGGATGTCGGAGGCGCCCTCGGTGACCGCCTGGCCGAGGAGGCTGTAGACGAGCTTGATGACCGGCGCGTCGCTGGCCGACGCGCGCATGTCGCTGACCTCGGCGAGCCCGTCCTCCTCGTCCTCCTCCTCGGACTCGACGATCGCCTCGCTGACGGCGCTCTGCATCGTGTTGAGGTGGCCGATGAGGTTGTCGACGTCCTCCTCGGGGGCGACCGCGACGCGGCAGGCGAGCCCCGTCGCCATCTGGATGTCGTCGATCGCGAGGACGTTGGCCGGGTCGGTCATCGCGACCAGCAGCGTCTCCTTGTCGGCGAAGCCCACGGGGATCGCCCTGTAGCGGCGGGCGGTGGTGACGGAGATCATGTTCGCCGCCGCCATGTCCACCTGGTAGACGGACAGGTCGAGATGGTCGAGCCCGTAGCGCTCGGCGACGGCCCGCGAGAGCTGGTCGCCGCTGATCACGTTCTCCTCGAGCAGAATGCGCTCGGGCGGCTTGCCGGCGGTGCGCGACTCGTTGATCGCCTGGTCGACCCGTTCCTGGCTGACGTAGCCGAGCTGGAGCAGGACGTCGGTGACGAAGCCGGCGGAGTGACCGCGCTTGACCGGCGGCGTCAGCCCGGGGGTACCGGTCTCCTCGGGCTCTTCCGGAATTGCCACGGCGGCGGCCTCGGCCGCCGCCGCCGGTCCGGGGACCGGTCGGAGATAGTCAGGAAGTTCCTCGGGCATGGGACTCCCCCGTTTGCGGGCTATTCCGGGCTGTAGGTCTTGGACGCGCCGACGTACAGGGCGTCGACGACGGCCTGGACGACGCTCTCGGGATTGCGGAATCCGTAGCGGACGATCGCCTGCGGCTGCTCCGCGCTGGCGCTCTTCGGCTTGATCACGATCAGGGCCGGCGTGCGGTCGACGTTCACGCCCTGGGTGATCGATGCGTAGTGGGCGATGTCGGACGCCGGGACGACGAAGACGGCGGTGTTCGGGACCCCTAGCCCCCGGACCTCGCGCTCGAGGAGCCGGTCCTCGGGCGAGGTGGGATGGACGAGAAGGACGACGACGGCCTGGCCCGATTCGTGGGCCGCGACCACGCTGTCGGGAAGCGGCGGCGGATCCGGGACGACCGGAACCGCGGTCGGGGCCGCGGCGACGCCGGTCGAGGTCGTTGTGGCAACAGCAGCGCTCGGCGCAGCCGCCGGGGCGGCCGCCGCGCCGGCGGCCGAGGACTCGGACGTGGGGGCCTCCGAGGAACCGCCGCCCATGGTCTTCATGATCATCAGCCCGGCGGCGAGCATCAGCACGCCGATCACGGCGAGCTGGGCCATGGGGTTGCTGTTCAGCTTCTCGCGCATGGGGGTGTCTCTCAGATCGTCAGGGAAGAGCCGGGACTTGAGGGGCGAAAGTGCGCGGGCCAGGCAGGACCGCCCTTGTCCGACGCCGTCCGCTCACCCGGACTCAGCAGTTCGCGTTCGGCGGGGTTGCGGTGGCGCCGACGCACTCGACGTAGCGGTCGCGTGCGTACTTCGGCGGGATGTCGATGAAGGGGATCTGGAGCCCGTCGGGAGCGACGATGCCCCCGGTGCCGTGGAGGTAGATCGACTTGGCCGCGACGGCGCCGATCCAGTCGGAGTTTCCGGCTGCGTCGACCGTGGTGTTCGGACCGTAGAGGAGGAACTCGTTGGCGCTCGCGCCGCCTCGCACGTACGCGACTGTGTCGATGTTGGGCGAGCCGAAGAAGTAGAAGCCCGGGAGGTTGTAGAGGCCGGCGGCGGGATCCCAGCCCGTCGAGGAGATGCTCGCCTGAGAGCTCATCTCGAGCTGCCTGACTCCGGCGGTCTGGCCGCAGGCCTCGGGGGTGTCGAAGAAGATCCGCGCCTGCGCGCCGGCGGCCATGATCAGGTTTCCCTGGAGGTTCATCCGGCAGACGAAATAGTCGCCGCCGCCCAGGGTCAGGGTCGAGTTCGGCTCCGTCGACAACGTGCGGGTCGTTGCGTCCCAGAAGCTCCCGTGCCCCGTGTAGGTGTCGGCGCCGTTCGTGAACCGGAAGTTCGAGTTGCTGGTCGCCAGCTGCTGGCGCTTTGCCTCCGACAGCGGCGGCAGGTCGCGGCTGCCCTCGCTGGTCTGGTAGCCGAGGCACTGGCCCGAGCCGCTGATCGTGCCGCCAACGCCGTGGCGGATGTTCCCGCAGATCGTCGCGCTGCCGCCGCTCATCGTCACGTTGCCGTTGCTGCCGACGTTGGCTTCGATGTCCCCGTCGCCGTCGACCAGGACGAAGTTCTTGCCGATCGCGCCCTCGCCTTCGAAGATGTCGCTGCCGCTGGCGAGACGCGTCTGGACGGCGATCCGGCGGGAGATGCCGTCGGCGGTGCCGGTCGACACGATCACCGTCGCGGCGTTGGCCGTGTAGGGGCTGACCCGGTAGACGTAAGTCGCGCCGCCGACGGTGCCGCTGACCGCCGGACACCAGCCGTCGGCCGCCGGGCTCGTGCCGGTGAGGGTTCCGCCGGAGCCGACCCCGATGCAGGGAGAGGCGACGAAGCCCGAGGAGCTGTGCACCTTGTTCTGGCGCAGCAGCGCGAGGTTGGCGCCGGCGTCGGCCGCGGCGATCGCCGACTTGCGGTCCTGGTCGCCGGCCGTGCCGCGCTGGGCGCTGACGGTGGACAGCGCGGCCGCTGTCACCAGGCCCATGCCGGCGATCGTCGCGAACAGGGCGGTGGGGACCGCCATGCCGCGCTGGTCGACACGAAGACGGTGGAGCAGGGATGCGAGCACCTGGCGGACCATGGTCGTACCGGGCTTGTCGGCCCGCCGTGCAGGCGACTTGAGCCGACGGCGGCCGTTTCCGGCAGCTTGGACCGCTGTCCTAATGCCCCGGCGGAGGACTCGAGCCCGGCGTCGCCGGCGGGGAGGCGGGAGGCGCGCTGCCCGCGGGAGGAACTGGGGCCGGCTGTGCGGCCGGCGCCGGAGGCGCCGGAGCCGCGGCAGGGTCCGCGGGGGCGGGCGGCTGCGGAGCCGTCTGGGGAGGCGCGGGCGGCGCCGGCGCGGCGGGAGGCGGTGTGGGTGAAGGCGGCGGGGAGGCGGCGGGCGGCGGGGAGGCGGGTGCCGAAGGAGCGGCGGGCGCCGGCCCCTGGCCGTCCGAGGGGCGCGGTGGCGGCGGCGGCACCGTCTCGCGAGATGGATGCCCGTTGGCGCGGCTGCCGTTGCCGCTCACCTGCTCGATGCCGCTGGCCCGCTGGCCACCGGCGGCGAGCATGAGCTTGAAGTCGTGCGGGCTGGAGGCGGTCTGGAGCGCGACCTCCTCGGAGACCCGGCCCGCCATCACGTACTTGAGCAGCGCCTGGTCGAAGGTCTGCATCCCGTAGTACTCGCCCTCGGAGATCACTTCGGTGATCTTGCTGGTCTCGTCGGGGTTCATGATCAGGTCCTGGACGCGGCCGGTCGAGACCATGATCTCCGCCGCCGCCACCCGGCCCTTGCCGGTGATGTCCGGAATCAGGCGCTGGGCGATCGCGCCACGCAGCGTCGCCGCCAGCATCACCCGCGCCTGGTGCTGGAGGTGCGGGGGGAAGAAGTCGATGATCCGGTTGATCGTCTCGGTCGCGTCGAGGGTGTGGACGGTCGAGAGGACCAGGTGTCCGGTCTCGGCGGCGGAGAGGGCGGTGCGGACCGTCTCTTCGTCGCGCATCTCCCCGATCAGGATCACGTCGGGGTCCTGGCGCAGGACGCGGCGCATCGCGCGTCCGAAGCTCTCGGTGTCGGCGCCGACCTCGCGCTGGTTGATGATCGACTTCTTGTCGCGGTGCAGGTACTCGATCGGGTCCTCGAGGGTGACGATGTGCCGCGGCCAGGTCGTGTTGATGTGGTCGATCATCGCCGCGAGGGTCGTCGACTTGCCCGAGCCCGTGGTGCCCGTGACCAGGATGATCCCCCGCTGCTCCTCGGCGAGGCTGCTAACGACGTCGGGGAGCCCCAGCTCCTCGATCGAGCGGACGCTGTAGGGGATCGCGCGGCAGACGATCGAGACCGACCCGCGCTGGCGGAAGGCGTTGACGCGGAACCGGGAGACGCCGGAGATGGCGTAGGCGAAGTCGGCCTCCCCGCTCTCGCCGAACTGCTGCCGGAGCTGGGGGTTGTCGAGGATGACGTCGAGGGCCGCCTCCGTCTCCTCGGGCGTGAGTGGCTCCCGGTCGATGAGCGGCTGGAGCTCGCCGTGGACACGGCCCATCGGCGGCGCGCCCACCTTGACGTGGAGGTCGGACCCCTCGTGCTCGACGAGGGTGCGAAGTGCGGCTTCGATATCGAGCATCCCTCGCCTTATCGGCGCAGGGGCTCCCGGCTTTAGGTCGGCCGGGACGGCCGCCACATCTGCCAGATCCGCGGGCCACCCCCCGGGAGGTCGAGCTCTCCCACGATTTCGAACCCGTGCCGCATATAGAGGGCCCGAGCTCTGGGCGTGCTCGTCTCGAGGAACGCCGCGGTGGCCTGCTCGTCGCAGCGGCGCAGCACGGGCGCCATCAGCGCCGCGCCGAGGCCGCGGCCCTGCGCCGCCGGCGCGGCGCCGAGGTAGTGCAGGTACCAGTGGGGCTCGTCCTCGGGATGGCTGCGCTCGATCAGGTTCTGGGCCCGCGCCGCGGCGATCAGCCGCCGCCCGAAGACACGCGCGAGGGCCGGGGCGACCGCGGCCGTGTGAGGCACGGGCGGCCGCCAGCGCCCCGGCGGCGCCCAGATCGCCGCCGCCGGCGCATCGCCGGCGACCCACATCTCCCGCCCCGCCGGCAGGTGCCCCGTCTCGACCTCGAAGAACCGCCGGATCCTCGGCCGGCGGTCATCGGGGTCCGGGAAGAAGAACTCCCAGACCGGATCGGCGAAGAACGCGTCGGCGAGGGCAGCGGCGGCGCCCGGCCGGTCTTCCTCGGACGCGCGCCGTACCTCAGGCATGTGAAGTGAACCGAGGGGCGGTCACCGGACCGCCGCCCGCTCTAAGCGACTTCGCGCAGCTTCTGGGCCTCGGCGAGGCTCTGCAGCTTCTTCAGCGACTGATTCTCGATCTGGCGGATCCGCTCGCGGGTGACGTTGAAGGTCCGCCCGACCTCGTCGAGGGTCCGCGGGTGCTCGCCGCCGAGCCCGTAGCGGAGCTCGAGGACGCGGCGCTCGCGGTAGGAGAGGTTCTCGAGGGCCTCCTTCAGCGCCTCCTTGGTCAGGAGGTCGGCGGCCCGCTCGAACGGGGACTCGGCCTTCTCATCGGCGATGAACTGGCCGAACTCGGACTCCTCCTCGTCGCCCACCGGCTTCTCGAGGGAGACCGGCGCCTGCGCGGAACGCTTGATCGAGTCGACCTCCTCCGGGTCGATCCCGGTGACCTCGGCGATCTCCTCCGGCGTCGGCTCTCGGCCCAGCTCGGTGACGAGCTTGCGCTCGGCGCGGCCGATCTTGTTCAGCTTCTCGACGACGTGGACCGGGATGCGGATGGTCCGCGCCTTGTCGGCCAGGGCGCGGGCGATGGCCTGCCGGATCCACCAGGTCGCATAGGTCGAGAACTTGAATCCCTTGCGGTAGTCGAACTTCTCGGCCGCGCGGACAAGGCCCAGCGTGCCCTCCTGGATCAGGTCGAGGAAGGGCAGGCCCTGGTTGCGGTAGTTCTTGGCGATCGAGACGACGAGGCGAAGGTTCGACTCGACCATCTTCTGCTTCGCGTCGAGGTCGCCGCGCTCGATCCGCTTCGCGAGGTCGACCTCCTCCTGCGCGGTCAGCAGCCGGACCTTCCCGATGTCCTTCAGGAAGAGCTGCAGCGAGTCCGTGGTCATGTCCGGCTTCAGGTCCAGCGTCGCCTTCTGGCGGCGCCGGCCCTTCTTGCCGGTGTCGGCGGCGAGAGCCTCGGCGGCGGCCTTCTGGGCCGGGTCGACGTCCTCGACCAGCTCGATGCCCTGGCGCTCGATGTGGCCGTAGAGATCCTCGACGTCGGATTCGTCGAGGTCGACTTCGGAGACCGCGGAGGCGATGTCACCGAAGGTGAGCACGCCGAACTGCTGGCCCTTGGTGATCAGGCCCTTTACTTCTTCAAGCTCCTGGAGTTCTGCTACCAGCATCCTTGTCCTGTTGTTTCCCTTGCTCTGGCGGTTCAGACCTGCCGAGCCCTATACCCCGGCTCTAACTCAGAAAAGCGGACCTCGAACGGATCCGCGTCTGGTGCTGCTGGGCGCTGCGCCGGGCTCTGCTCGGTCCTCAAACGTCTGTTCGCATTGTAATCCGCGCGCTCGGCGCGGTCAAGGCGCGAACGCGCGCTGTCTCTGCCCGAAAACCGCGCTCGGGGCCGAAGTAGCGGTCCCTGCCGGAGCCGGACGGGGGAACCTACACCGGGGAAGGCAGTTGTTACGCTCGCGGCGCCCCGTGCAAGGCCCATCCCGGCGGGCGGGGCGAAACCTATGGCGGACCCGACCGACGACAGCGGCCTGCTGGGAAGAGTTCCCCGGCACCGACCGGGCGTCGCCAGTCCGCGGCGAGCGGCCGCTCGTGAGGCGGCAGCCCGGCGCGACCAGCGGGCGCCCGCCGCCTCGCCACCTCCGGACCCAGCCCCGCCGGAGACGCCCGGGGGGTCCGGCTTCGAGCAGCTCGCCCGGGCGGGCGTGGGCCTGGCGACGGGGATGGCGGGTGCCGGCGTTCGGCTCGCCGGCCGGGCCGCCGGAGAGCTCGGGAAGGTCGTGGGGAGGCGCTGAAGGCGGCGCCGGACGTCCGGGGGAGGGCGCACTCCTACCTGCGGGCCTTCTGGCACCGCGCCTACCGGGAGAACGTCACCGGGCTGGCCGCGATGGTCGCCTACAACCTCCTGCTGGCCGTCTTCCCGTTCGTCCTCCTGATCCTCTTCGTCTCCGGCCAGGTGCTGCGGATCGAGGGGGTGGAGAACAGCATCCTGATCGACCTCCAGCGGTTGTTCCCGAACACCGAGCAGGACACGCTCGCCAACGTCCTCAACCGGATCGAGAACAACGCGACCACGATCGGCGTGATCGCCGCCCTCGCCTCGATCTGGATCGGCGCCTCGTTCTGGGGCGCGATGGATACCGCCTTCTGCCGCATCTACCACGTCGAGTGCCGCGGCTGGGTCGAGCAGAAGCGGTTCTCCTTCGTGATGCTGCTGGTCGTGGTGCTGTTCCTCGGGGCGACGATCTTCCTGCCGGCGGTCGAGGGCGCCCTCCTCGACCGTACCAACGACCTGCCGCTCGGGCTCAACACGATCCGGTTCGTCGAGAACGTCCTGCTGCTGGTCGGCGCGCTCGCGCTGACCTTTCTGATCTGCTCGGTCATCTACTGGGCGGTCCCGAAGGGCCACATGGCGTGGCCGGCGGTCTGGCCCGGCGCCCTCTTCGTCACGGTGACGACCGGGCTGGCCAACTGGCTCTTCCCGTTCTACCTCGCGAACGTCTCCGGGCTCAGCCGGTTCGGCTCGACCCTCGGCTTCATCCTCATCGCCCTGATCTGGTTCTACGCGCTCAGCCTGGCGCTGATGGCGGGAGCCGTGATCAACTCCCTGCGACACGAGAAGCACGACACCGGCACCCTCCCGTACGCCGATGAGCCGGTCCTCGGATAAGCACGAGGGCGATCGCGTCTCGGTCCTGCTGCTTCCCGAGCGGAGCTCGCCCGTCAACCCCGACGGCCCCGTGGGCTCGGTGCAGGAGGCCGAGGGGACCCTGCCACGGGAGCTTCTCGAGCAGCTCTGGCGGCCCTCGTACCTCGAGCGGCTGGCAGCCTCGTACTGGCGCTACCTGCGACGGATCTCCCTCGGCGCGCTGCGGGTGATCTACGAGCCCCACGCCCGGTCGGTCGTCCTGCTCGGCCGGCGTTTCACCCTGCTGCGGTTCCGTGGGCCGGTCTACGACATCGGACCGGGCTTCGGTCAGGTCACCTGGCCGATCGAGCGCGGCATCCTCGTCTCCTCCCCCGGCCGCGGCCATCTGCGGATCTCGGTCCGCCGGCTGGAGCCGCAGCCCGGTGACCCGGAGGAGTGCGAGCGCGTCCACGTCCGCTCCGAGGTCCAGAACTTCTACCCCCTGCTCCGCGGGCAGGGCGGTTTCGCCAGGCTCGGAGCGTTCCTCTACTCGGCGACCCAGCTCAGGATCCACCGAGTCGTCACCAACGGATTCCTGCGGTCGCTCGCCAGGCTCGACCTCCCGCCCTCGGCGGTCGGGGCCCTCGCCGAGCAGGAGGGCGAGGTTCCGCTGACCTAGGAGTCCGGGTCCTCGGCGAGGGCCCGCCGCATCGCCTCGGCGAGCGGCATGGGCTCTAGGTCGAACAGAGCCATTCCCGACGGATCGGTCACGACGGTGTCGTGGGAGAGGCCCTCGACCAGCGGACGGGCGACGCCGGTGTCGACGGGGGTGATCAGACCCAGCCAGAGCGACGAGAGGGCCGGGGTCAGGAGCGGCACCGACACCCGCGGGCGCGGCCGCTTGTCCATCGCCCGGGCGGCCTCGTCCATCATGCCGGCGTACGTCGTGACATCCGGCCCCCCGATCTCGATCTCGCGCTCGACCTCGGAGCCGAGAGCCCCCGCCGCGACCAGGTAGGCGACCACGTCGTCGACGGCGATCGGCTGGGTCCGGTTGTGCACCCAGCGCGGGGTGACCATGAGCGGCAGGCGCCTGACCAGGTAGACGACGGTGCGGAAGGACTCGCTGCCGGGGCCGATCACCGCCGCGGCGCGGAAGTAGGCGACCGGGACGTCGCCGCCGGCGAGGGCCTGAGCCGTCTCGTGCCGGGAGTCGAGGTGCTCGGACCCCTCCCCCAGGCCGCCCAGGTAGACGATCCGCGAAACCCCCGCCTCCGACGCGGCGCGGGCGAAGTTCTCGGCGCCGCGGCGGTCGCGCTCGGCGAAGCCGCCGCCGGAGCCGCGCCCCATCGAGTGGACGAGGTAGTAGGCGGTGACTGCGCCTTCCAACGCCGCCGGCAGCGAGGCGGGCTCGCCGACGTCGGCGCGCCGGACCTCCACCCTGTCACCCGCCAGCCGCTCGGCCCGCTGGGGCGAGCGGGCCAGCGCGGCCACCTCGGCACCCTCGCCGGCGAGCCGCTCGACGAGGAGCCCGCCGATGTAGCCGGTGGCTCCGGCGACCGCGATCCGCCCGTCAGCACGGTCGGGGTCAGCCATAGAGCCCGGCGGTGACCACCTCGCGGAGCTTCGCCTGGTCATGGGTGGCCTGAACCCGCCGGACCGTTCCCGACCGGGACCGCATCACCAGGGAGTCTGTGCTCGCCTTGCCGTCGCCCAGGTAGCGGACTCCGTTCAGCAGGTCGCCGTCGGTGACGCCGGTCGCGGCGAAGAAGACGTCGTTGCCGCCGACGAGGTCGTCGACCGTGAGGACGCGGTCGAGCTCGTACCCGGCGTCGACCGCAGTCTTGCGCTCCTCGTCGTCGCGCGGCCACAGCCGGCCGAGGATCTGGCCCCCCAGCGACTTGATCGCCGCGGCCGAGAGCACGCCCTCCGGCGTGCCGCCGATCCCCCAGAGCAGATCGACGCCGGTCCCCTGGCTGACCGCCAGCAGCGCCGCGGCGACGTCGCCGTCCTTGATGAAGCGGATCCGGGCGCCCAGGTCGCGGAGCTCCTCGACCGCGTCGTCGTGGCGCTCGCGGTCGAGCATCACGACCGTGACGTCGCCGACCGAGCCGCCCTTGCGCTCGGCGACCGCACGGACCACGTCGGACAGCGAGTCCTCGAGGCTCAGGCAATCGGCGATCCGTTCCGCGCCGGCGAGCTTCTCCATGTAGACGCAGGGGCCGGGGTCGAACATCGTGCCGCGCTCCGAAAGGGCGACGACCGCAAGCGCCGAGGGCTCGCCCTGCGCCGTCAGGCGCGTGCCCTCGAGCGGATCGACCGCGATGTCGACCACCGG